>NZ_JALOAN010000002.1 GCF_023228785.1 Sulfurimonas sp. | reverse complement strand
CAAAAGGTGCAAAAGGACCTTATGAGGCAGACTTAGTTGGTCTAAAAATTGAGGACTTGACGCAACCATTAGAGATAATCAGAATCATTCACTCTTATGATCCTTGTATAGCGTGTGCAGTTCATGTAATGGATACAAAAGGCAATAAACTTAGCGAGTATAAAGTTGACCCGCTTTACGGCGAATGTAGTATTTAAGGATTCATTATGCAGAGTAAAGATAAATTAGAAAAAGAAGTAGATGACAAAATAGAGGTGGAGATAGAGTTTACTCCATTTTATAGATGGCATCACTGGATTAGAGTATTTAGTATAATCGCTTTAATTGTAACTGGGTTTTATATCTCAGTTCCTTTTGTAATACCTGCGGTAAACGCTGAGCCAACAAACTTTTTAAATGCAGAGTTTAGAGCAGTACATCAGATATTTGGATTTGTACTGATATCAATGTTTATAGCAAAGACTTACTATTTTCTTTTTGCAAAGAAAAACAAAATGGAAGTCCACTCTTTTAAAGATATATTTTGCCTTAAAAATTGGGTAAACCAAGTGGGTTACTATCTCTTTTTGACAAAGCATCCTAAGATAAGTGGTGCATATAATGTTATTCAACTATTAGCTTATGTAATGTTTTATATAGCTATGGCTGGACTCATCATAACTGGTCTTATATTATATGTTCACAATTATCATGCTGGGATAGGTGGTTTGTTATATGAGCCAATGAGATACATAGAAGCATTGCTAGGTGGCGTAGCTTTTGTTAGAGAGTTACATCATGTCCTTATGTGGGGAGTTATTCTCTTTGTAGTTGGACATATCTATATGGTTGTCTTTAACGCTATTCATTCAAAAGAGGGAACAGTTGACGCTATATTTAGTGGATATAAATGGAAAAGAAAACATTAGTTTTAAAAAGGATTCTTTTTGAAGATTTTAATCTTAGGTATAGGCAATGTCCTCTTTGGTGATGAGGGCATTGGAGCTCATTTAGCAAATTATCTTGATGAGAAGTATGAGTTTAGCTCAAATGAACATGAAGTTGATGTTCTTGATGGGGGAACATTAGCTCATAGATTGATACCTATTATTACTGAGTATGAGGCTGTTTTACTTATAGATTGTGTCAATGTTGCGGATGCTAGTATAGGAGATGTTTATAATTTTGACTTTGATGATGTCCCTGACTTTATAACATGGAATGGAAGTGCTCACGAAGTTGAGATGCTACAAACTCTTCAAATGATAGAGATGCTAGGAGATCTGCCTCCTACGAAAATAGTAGGAGTTATTCCTTTTGTTATCGGTGAGAATAGTACATTTACTATGACTGATGAGGTTTTAAAAGCAGCAATAACTATGGAGAGAGTCATTTTAAAATATATAGAAGATTTTGGAGTGAAGATCACTAAAAAGAAAGATGTCACCTTGGAAGAAGCTTCAAAATATACATATTTAAAGGCTAGTTTATGATATTGGAATTTTCATTTAATTATCTATCATCGTCTTTAATCTATGAGAAGATAATACTAAGAACTCTAGGAAACTTTGCACTTGATTATAAGATGCTAAGAGATAAAGATGAACTTTTTTTATACGTAGAGGGTAGTGATGATGAATTAGAAGCCTTTGCACAGAAGCTCTCACTAGAGCTTCCTCACTCTATATTTTTATATGCAACAGATGCAAAAATTGTAGAAATTATGCCAGAACAAGAAGCTCTTGTTTTAGATAATAAGCCAAAACTCTCAATGCCATTTTGTCCAAAATGTTTAGCTGAAGTTATGGATGAGTCAGATAAAAATTACTATAATATTTTTCATGAATGTGAAGTTTGCGGTTATGATGAAGGTGGTGAATCACGGAGTTATAAAGAAGAGTTAACAGAGATCGCAAAAGAGATAGGCGAGGGCTCAAGTGTTAGCATAAATACATTTTATGGAAAATATTTAGTTGGTAAGTTAGATAAAAACTGCAGTGCGAAAGAGTTTGACATCATTAGTTATGATCTAGGAACTATTGCAAAGTATACAAACGCTACAAATAGTGAAATAGCAGCTCTTGGAGCGATAGAGAAACCACTTATAAAGCTAAAAACAAATGTTAAATTTAAGATGGATTTTGAAGATGTAACAAAGGAGCTTATACGCTTTAAAATGCCAGATGATCTTGTTTTGCATCTTCTTCTTTGTGAACTTAATAAACTTGGAATAGACCTTATTTTTATATCAAAAGATGAAGTTGCTAATAAGAAGAAATTTGAGTTAGTCGAGCAAGCAAAGAAACAAGAGCCTATAGAGATCGTTGTTGGAGATAACCATCTAGCAATAGTAAGTGGTCAAAAAGGTCTGCCTTATGAAAATTTAAAAGAAGACAGAGCATTAGTTCCATATATTGGTGCCTTTTTCTCAGTAATAAAAGAGCATAAGCTAGAAGAAAAAACTGTAGCAGGTATAAATTTAAGTAAAGATTACCACAATAACATTTTGATCTACTCTAAAAAGTTTGGGATGATTGAGTATCTCTCATTTAAGTTTAACTTTGATTCAATTGAAGATGTTTTTAATAAAATAACTGCCTCAGATGAGAGTGGTAAAAAACTAGTAGAGAACTTTAAAAATAGTAATCCTGAACATTTTAACGAGATCAGGGGCATAGTTTTTGAAAAACAAGAGTTTAATGTTTACAAACTATGGGGAATCGTAGCTATAGTTTTAGGTCTTACAAAAGAGAAAAAACCGTTTAATGCGGCAAAAGTTATAGAAGAGAATGCAACTCTATTTTTAGGAACAAAAGGTCCTAGAATAGACTATAAACCAAAAAGAATTGACTCAAAAGTCTACTTAGATCCACTAATGTGCATTAGAACTGCAATGAGCTTTAAACTTGCTAAAATTGATGATCTGACACTTTGTTTTGGGGTAATAGAGAGTTTCGTAGAGTTCTTGTCTTCTGTGCTTGATGAGATAAAAGATGAGATGAAGAGTGACGCGGTGGTTGTAACTGGATCTTTACTACAAAATAGAGGACTCTTTAGTAAGCTAGCTAAAGAAGCCTCAGCAAACCATAAAGTATACTTCAACAAAGAGTTGCCAATTGATGGTAGAAATATTTTATATGGTGGAAATGAGCTGATTTGAAAAGGTTCAGTTATAGTATAAAAGGGCAGGTTCAGGGTGTTGGATTTCGCCCTTTTGTCTATAAAAGAGCAATTGAGCTAGATCTTGTTGGTTTTGTTAACAATAATGAAACTGGGGTAGAGATCCAAGTTCAAGGAAAGGATTTAAATATAGATGCCCTAGAGAGATCTCTAAAAGTTGATCTTCCTCCACTTGCTAGAGTTGACTCTATAAGTAAAAAAGAGATAACTCTTCTAAAAGAACCAAGCTTTAAAATAATAGAAAGTTCACAAAGCTCAAAAAACTCAAAATCAGCACAAGTAGCTTGTGATATTGCTATATGTAAAGATTGTTTAAGAGATATAAAAATCAAAGGCAGATTTTACAACTACTTTGGCACAAACTGCACAAATTGTGGACCTAGATACTCCATAATAAAGGGTGTTCCTTATGATAGAAAAAAGACTTCTATGCAAAGCTTCTTAATGTGCAACGAATGCCAAAAATCTTATGAAGATCCACATGATAGACGCTACCATGCACAGCCGATCTCATGCAATAACTGCGGACCAAAACTATCTCTTTACCGTGATAATATTCAGATAGAGACACAAGAGATCTATAAACGAGTTGCTTCTTATATAAAAGAAGGCAAGATAGTAGCTATAAAAGGTATTGGCGGTTTTCACATAGTTTGTGATGCAAGCAGTGATGAAGTTGTAAAGAAGTTACGAGCATATAAAAACAGACCTACAAAACCATTTGCCCTAATGTGTAAAAGTCTTGAGCAAGTAAAGAGTTTTGCCTGTGTTAGTGAGAAAGAAGAAGAGCTTTTAAGTTCCAAAGAAGCACCTATAGTTATTTTACAAAAAAACAAAAAAGTGGATGATGAGATCTCATTTAACATAGCTCCAAATATAGATAAAATAGGGTGTTTTTTGCCTTATAGTGGCTTACACCATCTCCTTATTGAACATCTACAAAACCCAATAGTTGCTACAAGTGCGAACTTAGGTGATGAGCCTATTATTACAAATAAAGAGACAATAGTTCAAAAGCTCCCTTTTGTTGATGTTATACTCGATTTTGACAGAGAGATAATTAATGGTGTGGATGACTCTTTAGTTCAAGTAGTTGACGAGGAGATTCAAATACTTAGAGCTTCTCGTGGATATGCTCCAAAAGTTGTAAAACTTCCATTTGCATCTACAGAGAAAATCCTGGCAGTTGGAGCAAACCAAAAAAATTCCATAGCTTTGGTTATGGATGAAAATATTATAATATCTCCGCATATTGGAGATTTAGGTTCATTAGAGGCTTTTGGTTACTTTGAGCGAACACTTGAGACTTTTAAAAATTTTTACGACTTTGAACCTGAGCTCATAGTCCACGACAAACATCCAAACTATGAGACTACAAAGTGGGCGAAAAAACAAGATAAAGATCTAGTAGAGCTTGGGCACCATTTAGCTCATATCTATGCTTGTAAGGCAGAGTTTGGGCTAGTTGGTGACTATTTAGGTTTTAGTTTTGATGGCACTGGTTATGGAGATGATAAAACTCTTTGGGGTGGAGAAATATTTGTGGGAGATTCTCGTAAGTACCACTTTAAAAGGGTTAAGCTTTTAGGCGGAGAGAGGGCTATAAAAGAGCCTCGTAGAGTTGCTCTTAGTATGCTTTTAGAGGAGCTTAGTTTTGATGAGATTATAAAGCTTGATTTAGATGTTGTAAAAGCATTTTCTAAAGATGAGATAAAGATGCTTCATCAAAGTTTTACAAAAGATCTAAATGCTCCAAAGAGTTCCTCAGTTGGAAGACTTTTTGATGCTATCGCTTCATTTTCAAACATTGCTCAAAGCATAAGCTATGAGGGAGAGAGTGGACTTTTATGTGAGAGTTTTTATGACAAAAGTATAAAAAAATGCTTCAACTACACCATTGAGAGTGGCGTGGTTGATATGAATGTAGTAGAATACATTTTAAAGTATAAAGTAGATAAAAAAGAGTTAAGCACGATGCTTATAAATACGCTAGTAAAAATCATTATAGAGATCTCGAAAATCGAAAAACTAGAAGTGATTTTAAGTGGCGGAGTCTTTCAAAACAAAACACTCTTAGAGCTTGTTTGTAAAGGCTTAAGAGAGGAGAATATAAAATTTTACTCTCAAAAAGAAACGGTTATTAATGACGGTGGCATCGCTTTAGGGCAGGCTTATTATGTTTTATCAAAAAAAATTAAGGATATAAAATATGTGTAAAGATTGTGGTTGCTCAATAACAGAACAAAGAGAGAGTCATGGACATCATCATGAGGGTTCTCATGACCATCAAGAAGCTCATGCTCACCTACATGATAACCCTCAGTTAAACGATCCTAAAACGATCTCAATTATTACTAAAATCTTAGATAAAAATGATCATGAAGCAAAACATAACAGAGCACACTTTGACTCGCATAATGTTTTGTCGATAAACCTTATGAGTAGTCCAGGAAGTGGAAAAACTGCACTCCTAGAAGCTTTAGCAGATCTGGCAAGCTTTAAATTTAATGTAATTGAGGGAGATCTAGAGACTAGTCGTGATGCAGATAGACTAAAAGCAAAGGGCATTGAAGCTCATCAGATCCAGACAGGTTCAGCTTGCCACCTTGATGCCTTTATGGTTCACAAAGCTCTTCATCATATGGACTTGGGTAGTGTAGATGTCTGTTTTGTAGAAAATGTTGGAAACCTAGTTTGCCCTGCAAGTTATGATGTTGGAAGTCACTTAAATGTGGTTCTTGTGAGCATTCCAGAGGGTGAAGATAAGATTGCAAAGTATCCTGTAATGTTTCGCCAAGCAGATCTAATCCTCTTTACAAAAGTAGATCTACTCCCTCACTTTGAGTATGACATCAAAAGAGAAAAAGAGATGGCAAGAGCACTAAAACCGAGCGTTGATATACTAGAAGTTAGTACAAAAGATGAAGAGTCGATCAAAAAAGTAGCGGCTTGGATAGAATTTAAATTAGGAAATAGATAATGTGCCTCTCAATTCCAAGTAAAGTTGTCAAAATAGACAAAGAAAACGAGATCGCAACTGTTGATACTATGGGTGTACAAAGAGATGCTTCTTTGTCACTTATGAGCGAAGAAGATATAAAAGTAGGTGACTATGTACTCTTACACATTGGTTTTGTTATGAACAAGATCGATGAAGCCGAAGCACTAGATAGTTTGGAACTCTACAAAGAGATCATAGCCGCCATGAATGAAGAAGATAGGCTCGAAGCCATATTAGAAGCAGATGAGTGTCCAAACAGAGGAGCATAGCGTGGAGTTAGAACTTGTAAACTTATATGATGATTTTAGAGATGCCAACACTATAAAAGCTTATGCAAAGATCATAAAAGAAGATGCTAAGAAGTTAAAAACCCCTATAAATATCATGGAGGTTTGTGGTGGACATACTCACACAATTATGAAGTTTGGTCTTCCTCAACTTCTTCCAGCAAACATAAAGTTCATTCATGGTCCTGGTTGCCCTGTTTGTATCATGCCAAAAGAGCGGATAGATCATGCTTATGTTTTGGCGATGCAAGAGGATGTTATCTTGGTAACTTTGGGAGATATGATAAAAGTGCCAGGAAGTAGTGGAACTTTACAAGATGCAAGAAGCAAAGGCGCTGATGTTCGTTTTGTTTACTCGCCCCTAGAGTGTATAAAAATTGCTAAAGAGAATATAACAAAGAAAGTCATCTTTTTTGCTATAGGCTTTGAGACAACAACACCGATGACAGCGGCACTAATCGACTCTGTAATCAAGCAAGATATTAAAAATATCTACTTTCACATAAACCATGTAACAGTTCCTGAAGTGATGCGCGAGTTAATCGACTCAAGAGACGAGCATGTCGATAGTTACAACAACAAAATAGACGCTTTTTTAGGGCCCTCACATGTGAGCGTAATAAGTGGAAGCAAGATCTATGAAGAGTTCCCAAGAGACTATAACCGTCCTGTTGTGGTCGCTGGATTTGAGCCAGTTGATGTTATGCAGGCTATAAGCATGATAGTAAAGCAGTTTGTAGAAGATAGATGCTCTCTTGAAGTTGAGTACAAACGCCTTGTCTCTTATGATGGAAATGTAAAAGCACAAAATCTGATAGATAAGTATTTTAACAAACGAGATCTCTTTAAGTGGCGAGGTTTAGGTAATATTCCAAAGAGTGGACTAAAACTAAGAGATGAGTTCAAAGAGTACGATGCAGAAATGATCTACAAAGATATTTTGCCAATAGGCGAGATAGAAGATCATAAGCTTTGCATCTGCGGAGATATATTAAGAGGAATGGCAAGCCCACCAGAGTGTACAATTTTTGGAACTGCATGTAAACCAACAAGCCCAGTTGGAAGCTGTATGGTAAGTAGTGAAGGCGCATGTGCGGCTTACTATAAGTATGGGAATTTGGTATAAATTGTTTCTTGTTCCCACGCTCCGCGTGGTAACTAATAGGATTCTTGAGATTGAGAGAGTGATTTATATATGCATTCCCACGCGGAGCGTGGGAACGAGGAGGGAATGAAATGACTAAAACAGTAACCTTAGCACAGGGTAATGGTGGAGAAGAGAATAATGAACTGATCTCTAAGGTTTTTTATAAGGCTTTTAACAATGAGATCTTAGCTAAAAGTGAAGATGCGGCTATTATTCATGATGGCGAGTTAGCATTTTCTACTGATAGTTTTACGGTCTCACCTCTCTTTTTTGCGGGAGCAGACATTGGTAAGCTTGCTGTTTGTGGTACTTGTAATGACCTTGCAATGATGGGAGCAAAGCCTAAATATCTTACTTGTAGTGTGATTATAGAAGAGGGTTTTGCTACTAGAGATCTAGAGAAGATCGTGCGAAGTATGAAAAAAGAGCTTGAAGTTAATGGGGCTTTGGTTGTAAGTGGCGATACTAAAGTTGTACCTCGTGGTAGTGTTGATAAGATTTTTATAAACACTAGCGGGATCGGTGAGGTGATAAAAAAAGGGATCAGTTCTAACAACATTACTATGGAAGATCTCGTCATAGTAAATCGTGATATTGGGTGTCATGGAGCGGCTATTTTTGTCGCTCGTGAGGGCATTGAGATGAAGAGTTCACTAGAGAGTGATTGTGAATCACTCTACCCACAAGTAAAAGCACTACTTGACGCTAATATAAATATAACTGCCATGAGAGACGCTACTAGAGGCGGAGTTAGTGCAGTTTTAAATGAGTGGGCGAAGCAGTCAAATATCTGTATAGAAGTAGAAGAAGAGAGTATTCCTGTGAGCGATGAAGTCAAAGGGATCTGCGAGATGTTAGGCTTTGAAGCTACTGCTTTAGCAAATGAGGGTACTTTTGTTTTGGCTGTAAAAAAAGAGGATGCTCAGAGGGCTGTGGAGATCTTAAAAGGTTTTGAGAATTGTCAAAGAGCTACCATAATTGGTAAAGTCAGCGACACTCATATGCAAAGAGTTATACTAAAAAGCAGTTGGGGAACTTCAAGGTTTTTAGAGACTCCAAGTGGTGAGTTACTTCCTCGGATCTGCTAAGAGATGAGAATTCTTCTAGTTGTATCTGCTTTTAACTCTCTAACTCAGAGAGTTTTTTGTACTTTGCAAGATCTGCGTCATGAAGTTAGTGTTAAATACGCTGTAGATGATAGGAAGATTTTAGAAGAGATAGAGAGATTTAAGCCTGATATTATATTTTGTCCATATCTCAAAAGCTACCTCTCTGCGGATATCTTTTTAAAAGTTCCTACCTTTATACTTCATCCTGGCATCAGAGGCGATAGAGGTCATAACTCACTAGACCACGCTTTAAGAGATGAAAAGAAAGAGTGGGGCGTTGTGATACTTAAGGCTAATGAAGAACTAGATGGTGGAGATATCTACGCGCAAGTAAGATTTAAAATGAGAGAGAGCTATAAGGCTTCTATCTATAGAAACGAAGTCTCTGATGCTACGATAGAAGCACTTTTAGAGCTTTTAAAAAACTTACAAAACAAGAGCTTTCAACCCATAAAGCAACTAGAAGCTCCCTTGCATCCTTATCTTAAACAAGAAGATAGAGCTATAAACTGGCAAAAAGATACAACAAAAGAGATTATAAAAAAGATACATTTGAGTGATAGTTATCCCGGTGTTAGAGATGAGTTTTTAGAAGTTGAGTGTTATCTTTTTGGAGCTCATGAAGAAAAAACCTTGCGAGGAGAGCCAAAAGAGATAATTGCCAAAAGAGATGGAGCTATTTGCGTGGCAACTGTTGATGGTGCTTTGTGGATAAGTCATCTCCAAGAGATAGGTAGCTTTAAACTTCCCTCGACTTATGTTTTAAAAGAAAAGATAATAGGTGTTAAAGAGATACGCATTCCTTTAATAAGCGAGGTAGGAGAGAAAACCTTTCATGAGATAAGTTCTAAAATTATCGGTGAGGTTGGATATCTCTACTTTAATTTTCATAACGGTGCAATGCATTCTGAACAATGTATAAGACTAAAATACGCCTTTGAATACTTAAAGGAGAGTTGCAGGGTTATAGTTTTAATGGGTGGAGTTGATTTTTTTAGTAATGGCATCCATCTAAACATATTGCAAGACTCAAAAAAGCAGGGAGAAGATGGTTGGAGTAATATAAATGCTATGAACGATCTTGTGAGATCTATTCTTTATGCAGACGATGTTATAACTGTCGCATCTCTGGGCAAAAATGCAGGAGCTGGTGGAGTGTTTTTGGCACTTGCATGTGATTATGTAATTGCAAAAGAGGGTGTTGTCTTAAATCCTCACTATAAAACTTTGGGGCTTAGTGGGAGTGAATATCATACTTTTACCTTGCCAAAGAGAGTTGGCGAGGAAAAAGCTCAAGAACTTTTAAATGAGTGCTTGCCCATAAGCGCAAATAGTGCATTTGGGATTGGTATGATTGATGAAGTTTTTGAAGCTGATGGTTATTTTGACTCTTTAGATGCATTTGCTCAAAAACAATGCGAAGATGAAGAAATATATAGTGATTTTTTATATGAAAAAGAAGATAATCTATCTCAAAATAGTTCTACTCTGGAGCTAAAAAAAGAGCAAGAGTTAAAAGCAATGCATCCAGAGTTTTGGGATGAAGATAGCTCTTTTCATAAACTAAGATATGATTTTGTACACAAAGTGTGTGCTTTAGAGACACCGAAGAGGTTGAAAAATAAAATCAAGGAATAAGAGATGCATGAGTATAGTATAGTTCAATCACTTTTGGATTCGTGTGATGAAAATGCGGCGAAAAATCAAGCTACAAAAGTTACAAAAGTAGTGATAAAAATAGGCGTTATGAGCGGAGTTGAACCAGAACTTTTAAGAACTGCGTTTGACACTTTTAAAGAGAAAACCATTTGTGAAAAAGCCGAGTTTATAATAAATATCCAACCAGTTATTATCAAGTGTAATGGATGCCAAGAAGAGTCAACCATAGAGGGCAACGAGTACCATTGTCCAAAATGCAAAAGTGTAGACTTGAGTGTTTTGGATGGCGAGGATATGTATCTGATGCAGTTGGAGCTTGAGTGATTTTTGTATAAATAATCTGTACTTTTTAAGAACCCTCCAAGATTATGATAGAGTTAGGTTATATAGATAAAATCTATGTAGATATAAAAAAGGAACTCAGATGCAAAAAACAATAGAGGGTATAAGTGTCAATACTTTTGGTGAAGTTAGAAATCAAGCGATAGTTTTTATACACGGCTTTCCTTTTGATCATACGCTTTGGGATGATGTGATAAATGAGTTTAAAGATGAGTACTACTGCATCTCGTATGATGTTAGAGGATTTGGCAAGTCTGAGGTAGGAACTGCTCAGTTTACAATGGAGAGTTATGTACAAGACTTAGAGAGTGTTGTCTTGGGCTTAAAGTTACAAAAACCCATACTTTGTGGGTTTTCTATGGGTGGTTATATCGCACTTCGTGCAAATGAGAGAGAAAGTTATAAGGCTTTGGTACTTGCAAATACTGCAACAAACAGTGACAATGATGAAGCAAAAATAAAAAGAGCTACTGGCATCTTAAACATAGATGCTAAGGGTGTTGAACCTTTTGTAGATGGCTTTTTATCAGTTGCTTTTAGTGAAGACTTTATCAAAAAAGAGCCACTAAAAATAAAGAAAATGAAAGATGGCATCATGAACTTTAATCCACTAGGCATAAAAGCGGCACTGCTGGCGATGATTAGTAGAACTGACACATCTGAGAGTTTACAGATGATTGATATTCCTATTTTGTTGATAACTGCAGAAAGTGACAAAGTGATACCTAAAGAGACGATGGAAGAAATGGCAAGTAAGATAAAAAACTCAACACTTGTTAGCCTAAGCAAAAGTGGACATGTTAGCATGGTAGAAAATTTAGATGGATTTAGTAGTGCGGTGAGAAAATTTTTAAAGAGTCTTTGATGTTTTGTAGGAGAGTGTTCAGAGTTTATGCAAGTAACTTATTGTCATTTTACTTGAAACATAGATAAAGTTTCAAAAAGAACTATTTATGACATATAAAAGTCTACTATGTAGCTCAAAATAGAATAAGGTATAAATTTTTGAATAAATATGCTAAAATGACAGAAACCTGTCACATAAACACACAAAAGGATTAATATGCAAGCTGTAAACTATACAAATGCTCGTAACAATCTCAAGACTCTGATTGATGATGTATGTGATAATAATGAAGAAATCATCATAACCACTAAAAATGACAAAAGTGTTGTATTAATTTCACTTGATGAATACAATCGAACTCATGCTGCTTTGAAACACGAAGTTCAAGAATCAATAAAAGAAATAGAGAGAGGTGATATTATTGGTATTGAAGAAGCTTTTGAGAAGGTTTTAGCAAAATATGAAGATTGATTTTTCTCAAAAAGCATATCAAAGACTTGAGGAATTAGCAGAATATATCTATCAACAAAGTGGATCAAAAAAAACGACAGTTTCTTATATAAAAAAGTTGCGTCAATATATTACCCAGACTCTTAACCACTTTCCCCAAGCAGGCAGACCCAGTGCGGAACTAGCTCCAAATACTAGAAAATTAGTGTATCAAGGTTTTAGTATTATATACCGTATCTCAGATGAGAGTATAGAAGTCCTCACAATTTACCGCGAAAATCTTTATTGATATTCACTTTTAGTTTTATGTTTTGTTCTAAAAAGAACAGGTTTTTGAACTTAAGGAACATTGTATTTGTTATGTAGTTTTTTGGGCAATTAACACACATGTCATGTGTAAGTCATTTTTGTTTTTTTAGGTTATTATGTATATAATGTGTTTGATAAATAGTTAGTTGCCATAAACAAGGAAAATTTCTGTGAAAGAGAAAGTGTATTTTGATTCAGTTAAAGAAAAGCATGAAACTTTCTTCGTCGAGTATCACCCTCCAATGAATAGCGTTCCATTCGCGACACTACATATTAACTATCCAAGAGCTGTAAATACAAAAGAAGTCATAGTGCAACTTGAAATACAGGCAAGTAAATGGGCTAAAAAATATCCAGTCCCAGTTATGGCAAGTGCCTTTGACGAATATGGTGATTTAATTAGTATAGGAAGAGAAAAAGAATCGAGTCACCTTACAGTTATTGAGCGCTATGGTCAATATGAGAAACACTGGAATTTACTTAAAGATGATGAGTTCCCAGTGGAGGTATTAGATACGACGTTCTTATTATCTGTATATTCGGATATTGGTTATCGAACGCAGTCAGATGTAACTAAAGATGCTCATAAAAGAATAAAGCCTATGCGGCAATTAAAGTTTATATTGTTGATTTGGGCGGTCTTTATTCCAGCATTAATCGCAATACTTGAGTTTTTTAGTCCTACATGGATAGCAGTGATTGCTCTCGCTTACAGTCTTTGGAAAGCCTATCAGCAATGGCTACTGATGACTGGGAGAAAAAAGAAATCTGAGGAAGATATTGCAAAGGAAAAAGAAGAATTAAGAATGAGGCATCATCATTACCATTGTGAGCAAAATCCAAATGCATTCAGCCTCATGAAAATAGAAAATTTTAAACGAGAATCTAAAAATCGGATTAAGAGTGAGTTTGACTCATTACCAGAAAGCAACTAACAAGAACGAGGAGACAATAATTCACCTTAGCGGGAAAATTATTGCTCACGACAGCCGTTATAAGACAGGAGAGTACCTTGAAAGAAAAATTAATCTTAGTGACACTATCTAAAAAACAAATTGAAAAAGCCAAAGAAATCAATGGTGCAAGAAAAAAAATCACACATGCACTTCTATGTGGTTCACTTGGTCAAATGTTTGGAACAGAAAAACAATGTAAAAAATACTATTTTGTATGGAATAATATTTTCCCACTTGTGTTTGAAAAAGGAATTGAAACTAGTAATTATGAAATTAGCTATTTTAATTCAACACCTGGATTGGTTAATATTATTCTTGAAAAAAACGACAGTCCAAAAAAAGATATACTACAACAGCCTAAAAAAGGTTTTTTTGCTAAACTATTTGGCACTTAAATTTTAATAATAGTAGAAGGAAAATAATGAAATGTATGTTTGATACAAATATATTTAATGATATTTTAGATGGAAAGATTAATATTAATACTTTTAAAGAGAATATTACTTGTTATGCCACTAATGTTCAATATGATGAAATTAATAAAACATCAGAGACTACTCGTAGAGACAAACTCAATGCAGTATTCTCAAGTTTAGACACTACACGATTAGCAACAGAAACATGTTGTTTTGATACTTCAAGACTAGATACAGATAAACTTGGCGATGGGGTATTATATACAGAGATAAAAGAATTTATGGATAAGCTAAATAAAAAAAAGAAAAACAATGAAAGGGATGCTCTAATAGCTGAGACTTCTATCCAAAATAAGTTAACATTAGTCACTCATGATAAAGAACTATATAAAGCTGTTACAGAATTTAGAGGGTCAGCAGTGAATCTTTATTACATTCTAACTGATTCTTATAGAGATATCTAAAGTATGAGCTGTATTAACCTTATAATAAATACGAGCAAACCAATAGTTTACCCTAGCGGAAAAACTTTTGCTCATGATAAACGTTAAGTTTCTCAAGCCCTTATTTTTGGAACAATTTTTAGTAACGGAAGGATTGTTCCAAATAGAGCTGTATTTTGGAACATTATGAAGTAATCATATTGACTACTCCTTTTTAGCTACATCTTTTATAGCTCTATAGATTGTGTTACGAGCAACATGAAAAAAGTTTGATAGCCATATTACTGACTTTCCTTTTTGATGTTGTTTATATATTACTTTTTTATCTTTATATGAGAGAATAGCACTTCTACCAAACTTTATTCCTTTTGCTTTAGCAGCTGCAATTCCTTCTTTAACTCTCTCATTGATTAAATCACGTTCAAACTCTGCTATAGCACCAAGCATTGTAAAGAGCAGTCTACCTGCAGGTGAAGTAGTATCAATGTTCTGATTTAAAACTTTCAAATCTACCTCTTTATCTTCTAAGTATTTTGCAAACTTGTGTAAGTCTATTACAGACCTAGCAAGTCTGTCTAGTTTTGTTACAAATAGCACATCACCTTCTCGTACATACTCTTTCATGGTTCTAAACTCTTTCATGGTTCTAAACTCTTTTCTATCTGTTGCATTCTTTCCAGATCTTTTTTCTGAGAAAATCTTTTCACACCCTGCAGCTTTGAGCTGTTCTATCTGATTTTCAAGACTTTGGCTTGATGTTGAAGCTCTTAATATTTTGACTATAGCTTTTTTAGGAATTTAATTTATGCTATAATTCAATTAATTATATAAATAATTATTCAAAGGATTATTATGCAAGCCTACAAACGAGATGAGATGATCTCAGTCACTGATCTACTCAAAGGATTTAAAATGACCCTTGAGAAACTAACTTCACATCAGCTTGATAAAGTTGCTGTGATGAAAAACAATAAGCCAGAAGCTGTTATTGTGAGTGTTGATGAATATGAGCGTTTGCAATCTAAACATTATTGGAATCGCCTGGATGAAGCAACATATTTGACAAAAGCTTATGAATCTTTGACAGATACAGATTCCAAAGCAATATCAATTGACGAACTTGATAACAAACTTGATGAAACTATAAGTCGTTATGAATCTTGAATTTTTACCAGCATTTGTAAATAGACTTGAAGGCTTTGTCGAAATCATTGCTGAGGACAAACCCTCAGCAGCTAGAAAGTTTCAAAAAGAGATCATTAATACCTGCAAAGAGATACAACACTTTCCCTATAAGCATAGAAAGTCAATATATTTTGATGATAAAGATATTCGGGATCTAGTGCATAAAGGTTTTGTGATTATCTACAAACTTGATGGAGATACAATAAGAGTTTTTGCTTTCATAAATCGCAATGAATTTTCGGAACGAACAGCCCCCTAGCTGTTCAAAAAAGAACTATATTTGGAATTGTCTAGTTTATAGGGGACATTCCAATAATCTCTTATTTTTAGAATACAAAGCACTCATATTATTTTTCCGTGTTCCACAAAGTGTTCAAAAAGTTAAAACTGTAAAGTTCCACAAATCTTAAGGGATTATTGAACAAAAAAAGTGAGCTTTTAAAAAATATAGTCAGCTGTGAAAGTGTTAAACTGTAATTCCAGATAGGCATTGTCCACTTTTTGTGGCATAAGCCAAACTTCTATAGGTTTTAACTCTATAGAAGTCGGTTTTTAGTTTTTAGCAAGAGGGAACATTGCCACTATCGTTGGCATATTCATAAAAGAAATCATAATAGTGTTCTAAATATTTGTCTTTTAAAGCTTTACTCGGAGTTTTTGGACAAATCTTCTTTAGCTCATCTGCTAATTTACCTTCACTTTTGAATGTTTCCCACTCAAATTGAGAGTGTTGTGAAGCCATTTTGGCACCAGTCATGTCGCAAGAACTCTTTAGTTTTTTAAGGTAGAGTTTTTGTCCCTTTGCAACATCGGCAGATGCGACTGTTGTTCCCACTGCTAGTATCATTGCACTAGCTAAGATCGATTTTATTAACTTGTTCATAATTTTCTCCTCTTTTGTTTTTGTTATTTTGTTGTTTCAATGTGCTTTGCTAAAGCTTCAATTTGAGCATCGTCTAAAGATTTAACTTGACCTTTCATTAAACCCTTCATAGCCCCACCATAAGTTCCATCTTGGTAGCCCTTAAGTGCTGCAATAGTTTTGCTAGCTTCCCAGCCAGTAATAACTTCTGATTTGCCCAGAGCTTTTTTCTCACCAGACGCACCATGACATGCCACACAACTCTTGTAAAGTGCTGCACCATCCGCTGCTGCTATTGTTAGTGAACCAACTACCGCCAAACCTAGTAAGATTTTGTTAAGTGTTTTCATCTTGTACTCCTTTTTTGTTATAGAAGCAGTATATAAAATAATCGTGGAATGATTGAGGAATTTACCAAGAGATGGAGACTTCTGTCCAATGGTCTAGTTTTGATCTTATGTTTATGCTTAAGTCGTACTCACTACAGATCATTTTTACAATGTTTAAACCAATGCCAAAACCGCCAACAATCTTATCAAACCTTGCATATCTCTCAAACATCAGATCTAGATGCTCATCTTTAATGCCTTTGCCTGTGTCTTTGATGGTAAGTCTATTTGGGCTGAGATCTATATCTATGGAGCCATTTATTTTATTGTACTTAATGGCGTTTGATAAGATATTGTCTATGAGTTTTGAGATTTTTTTATTGTCAATATAAAGTACAACACTAGGATCTAGAGTAGTTGTGATTTCTATTTTTTTCATAGCACTAAGAAGAGAAAAATACTCAAGCCTCTCCTCTATTAACTCTTTTAACTTTATATCTTCGTTATTTGAGATGATCCTATTATTTAATATTAGATAGCTCAGATCATCATAAATATTGGAGATCGTTTTTGCTCCTATATCTATGCGGTTAATGCTCTTTAGAAGAAATTTGTCTTTAATGCTCTCTTTATCAATAAGCTCAATATTGGTCATAATCGTACTAACTGGAGTATTTAACTCATGTGTAGTGTCTTTTATAAAGGTGTCTAGTAGGTGCAGAGCATCTCGCATGGGCTTTAGAAAAAGCTTTAGCAAAAAATACCCAACAAGCATCATGGTAATGAAAAACAGAGATCCAAAGATGACAATAGTGTTTATGGTCTCACTCAACCACTCTTTGTCGTCAGTCATCTCTACTACTATGTACTGAGTGTTTAAGTAGTACTTTTCTGGCTGAGTTACATATCTTATGATCTTGTTGTTTGTGTAAGTTACTTCTGTTAGTAGGTTTATGGGGTTCTCAAGAGTTGAGTATATAAGTTTATAGTCCTTGTCGTAGAGTGAAGTTTTAAACTTTTGATCTAGAGGGTATAACAAGGTGTTAGTTTTGTCATTGTGCAGATCTTCTAGTGCCACTAAAAACTCATTTGCATACTCATCTAAGAGGATTGTTTTTTGACTAGATGCAAGCTCTTTTTGTAGAGTGTAGTAGAGTGAGACTGTTAAAGCTAAGATGACAATGCTTAAAAAAACATATAGAGCTAAAAATCTATATAGTGTTTTTTTTTCACTTTGTGGTAAATCTATATCCAAGTTTTTTAATACTGACAATTTTCTCTTTCCCTAGGTATTTTCGTAGATTTTTTATATATGTTCGCAAAGCACTCTCACTTATCTCTTCGCCGTACTCCCAAAGAGTGCTATAAATAGTCTCGTGAGTTACAATTGTGTCCTTATTTTGCAAAAAGAGTTTTAAGAGCTTTGCATCTTTGTTGTTAAGTTTAACTTCCTCGCCATCTATACTTAGCAGGTCGCTTTTAGTATCATAGTAGATATTTTCGTCAATCTCTATTTTATCACTTCTACTATGAAAAAAGTCTCGTTTTAAAATAGTCTCAACTCTTAGTTTTAACTCTTTTAGTGCAAATGGTTTTCTTATGTAGTCATCGCAACCGCTGTCGTAGCCACTCTCTAGATCCCGCATAGAGTTTAGTGAAGTGATGAAGATCGCTGGAGTTGTAGACCCTTGCTCTCTTATGTTCTTTAGGATCTCAAAACCATTTATATCTGGGACATTGACATCAAGGAGCAAGAGATCAAAGTTGTTCTCATAGATAGCGTCAAGCGCACTGTTTCCATCATATACAGGAGTAATACTAAAGCCAAGACTCTCAAAATAATCAACAACAGTCTCATTTAAAGCAAGATCATCTTCAAGTAGCAAAAGTTTCTTTTTCATAGGGTCATTATATCCTAGAAAAAATTAACTATAAATGCCATAAGGTCTTCAAAATGTACCCCATTAAATGAATTTAATATAGCATTCATAAGATAGAAGATATAATTTTTCAAGCTACATAATATTAACTTATGTTAAAAGGATTTAAACATGTCTAAGCTTCTTCCTCCCGATACTTCTGCCTTAAAAAATGTACAAAAGCTTTGTGAAATTACAGATGCTTACGCCTCTAGCGATGAGCTAGATGCTCTGTTTGTTAGTGCATTTAAAGAGATCATCTCTTGGCATAGAAAAAACAATGAGTTTTATAACAAACTAACTTGCGATTTTGATCTCTCTAAGTTACAAAGCGTTGATGATTTAAAAGAGCTTCCTTTCATACATGCTAACTTTTTTAAGATGCATGAGTCTATCTCTATCGATAAAAATAGTGTTACTGAGCATCTCACATCTTCTGGAACATCTGGTCAAAAGTCTCAGATGTTTTTTGATGAGTGGTCGATCTTAAGTGCTAGAAGGATGGTTAAGTTTATCTATAATGAGATAGGTTTTAACTCACCAGAGCAAGAAGCAAACTACCTTTTACTAGCCTACGAACCCCTTAAAAACTTTAAAGTAGGAACTACAAATACAAATATTTTTCTTACCTCTTTCTCAAAACCAAAAGAGGTCTTTTTTGCACTTCGCCAAACGGCAGGAACTCATGAGTTTGACCGTTTTGGGACGGTGAAAAAACTTCAAGAGTATGCAAAACAAGATCTTCCTGTTCGCATCCATGGCTTTCCCTCATTTATGTACTTTGCTCTGATGCAAATGAAAGAAATGGATATAAAAATCAAGCTCCATCCTGAGTCCCTTGTGATGTTTGGCGGTGGCTGGAAAGGTTATGCAAACAAAGAGATCTCAAAAGAGGAACTCTTCTCGCTCATAAATGAGTACTTGGGCATCTCACTTGCAAGGATCCGTGATGCTTATGGCTCGGTTGAGCACTCCATCCCCTACATAGAGTGTGAAAATCATAAACTTCATGTTCCAACATACTCAAGACTTTTTGTAAGAGATGTGAAGACGTTAGAAGTACTTGGCTACGGAGAAAGTGGCTTTATGAACTTTGTAACTCCGTATATAACTTCAGTTCCTGCTGTGAGTGTTATGATGGGAGATCTAGGAGTTATGCATAGAGCAAGTGATTGTTCTTGTGGGGCAAAGACACCTTTTTTTGAAGTTCTTGGTCGTGCCGGAGTTAGTCAAAACAAAAGTTGTGCAGTCTCTGCATCAGAGCTTTTAAAAAAGAGAGGGGTTTAAGATGCAAAAACATTTATGGCAAGGAGAGTGGATAAGTGATGAGACTCTTCAAAATAACCTAGACAACATAACAAGTTTTATAGAACCGGTTTTAGGTAAGCCTTTTGTTATAGAGTATTTTTTAGAACTCTCACAAAAGATGCATAAGGAACTCTCATCTCATGGCGAACTTTTTGAGAAGTTTGTAGATCTCGCTATGAAAACACAAGAGGCTTCAAGACCAAAAGCGGAGGCGATGCTAGGTAGTATTATCTCTTTTATATCTAAGGAAAATCTTGAGAAAAAACTAATCTCTGAGCTTGGAAGTGATAACCCTTTTAGTATCGATAGAAGTTCGATGAAAGAGGAGCATTTTGAAGCTTGGATGCCACTAGGAACACTTGTTCATATCGCTCCTACAAATGTTTTTACCGTTGGAGTTCTTTGTGTATTTGAGGGACTTCTTAGTGGAAATGTAAACATTTTAAAAACTTCTACAAATCAAAACCAACTTCCACAACTCTTTATGGAAGCTTTTTTAGAGTTTGATACAAAAGAGTTACTAAAGCCTTACATCATCATTTTAGAAGTCTCTTCAAAACAAAAAGAGCTACTTCAACAGATCATAGACTCCGCAGATGTTGTGTCTGCTTGGGGAAGCGAAGAAGCGATAAAGAGTGTGCAAAATATGACTCCACAAGGTGTTAGATTTGTACCGTGGGGACATAAGATCTCTTTTGCTTACTTTGCAAAAGAGAAGATAAAAGATAGTAACGCTATGAGAAAAGTAGCAGAAGATATTTGTTTACTAGATCAAAACGCTTGTTCAAGCCCTCAAGATATTTTTGTGGAGAGTTCAAATTTTGAAGAGTTAAAGAGTTTTGCAGATAGTTTTGCAACTATCCTAGGTGAGATTTCACCTACTATGCCAAGATCTACTCCTAGTAGTGGAGCTGAGGCTGAGATCAGTACAGTTGTGAGCATCGCTAAAACTGAAGAAGCTCTAGATCTTACCTATGTTTTAAGAGCAAAAGATCTAAGTTGGAGCGTTATAGCTGACAAACGAAAAAGTTTAGGAGTATCGCCTCTTTTTAGAACTATTCTTATCAAACCTCTTAAAGCAGATGAGATCATATCTGTACTGCATCCTATGAAGAGTTACCTTCAAACTGCGGCACTTATAGCTCCAAAGCACAGAGTTGTAGAACTCTCAAGAAGACTCTTTGGTTCTGGTTGTTTAAGAGTGCGGGAGGCTGGTCATATGCATGATGGGTATATTGGCGAGCCTCACGATGGTGTTTATGCTCTACCTTCTTTTATGAAAAAGATCTCTTTACTCTTGGGTGATGAACTAGATGGAGTTGCTAGTTTTAGAGAGTTTGAGGGATCTTACACAAGAGATCTCTCAAAGATCTCTATTATGAGTAAGGAGAAGTTTCAAGCTCTTGATGTTGAGAGTAAGTTTGTAGATCTAACCTTTAAAAGCGGTGGTTCTTCTGGAAAAACAACTTATTCTTACTACACCTATGAAGATTACCACACCCAAATGAAAGCTACTGCTTATGGTCTCTTTAGTGCAGGGCTAGATCCTAAGAGTGATAGCGTTATAAATATGTTTGCGGCTGGGCATCTCTATGGTGGATTTTTAAGTTTTCATACTATTTTAGAGTACTTAAGGGTTCCACATTATCCTATGGGAATTATGGAAGACACTGAGGTGATAGGAAGACTTATAGTTGAGAAAAACATAAATTCAATCTTGAGTTTGCCAACTTTGATTATGAAGCTCTTTGCAGATAATAAAGAGCTATTTAAAGAGCATAGAGTGGTAAAAAAACTCTTCTTTGGAGGGGATCATTTTCCACAAGAGCAGATAGAGTATCTGAAATCTGAGTTTGGAGTTGAGCTTGTCCGCGCTGCTGCTTATGGAAGTAACGATGCTGGTCCTTTAGGTTATCAGTGTAGTGAATGTAAGTCAAATGAGTATCATCTACTATCTCACATTCAAGAGCTTGAGATCTTTGATCTTGATAGTGAAGTAAAAGTGTCTGATGGAGAGAGCGGAAGACTCATCTTCAGCTCAAAGAAGAGAAAAGGTCAAAATATATTACGCTACGAGATAGGCGATAGCGGTTTTATAAACAAAGAGCCTTGTTCTTGTGGACGAGTAGAGCCAAAATTTACACTTCAAGGAAGAAGTAGTGATGTCTTTAAAGCGGGAGGTCCATTTCTGCATTTTAACAAATTTGCAGACTTTCTTAAAGATGGATTTAACTATAGCGGAGTAGTTCAAGTCCTTCTTACAAATGAGGGTATTGACACAAAACTAACCCTAAAATTAGATGCAACCATTGGTGTGAGTAGTGATGAGATAAGCACTTATTTGCAAAAAAACTATAAAGACTTAGAAGTCAGTGTAGACATAGGCTTAAAGTTTGAGACTCACTTAGTAGATATTGAGGAGTTTGAGATGGTTACTCACTCAGGAAAGATTAAACATATCATAGACAAAAGGATTGCAAAATGAAGAAATTTTTAGATCATGTAAATTTCGTTAGAGAAAACTCGCCTTACTATTTAAAACACTATGAAAATGTGGCGCAAGGTTGCGATGATATCTCAAAATATCCTATAGTAGATCAAAAAGAATTTTGGAGAGCAAATGAGAACTTTGGAAAGGGAGTTCTTACAGCAAAACATGAGAGCGGTTTGGTCTTTAAGAGTGGGGGAACTTCGGGCAATCCAAAATACTCTTACTTCACTGCAAGAGAGTGGGGTGACTTTGCAGAGGTTTCGGGGAGAGGCTTTAGAAACAATGGCATAAAAAAAGGTGATCGCATTGCAAATCTTTTTTATGGTGGAGAGTTATATGCTTCTTTTATCTATATAACAGATCTTATAAAGTGTGCTGATGTTGGTGTGAGTTATCCTATCGCTGGGCAGACTGAAATATCTGTAATGGTAGAGATGCTTGAGAAGCTAAATATAAATGTTATCGCTGGTGTTCCAACTACCATTATGAATATAGTCTCTTACCTTCAAGAACACAAAGAGATAGAGCTAAACATAGAACTAATCCTCTTTGGTGGAGAGTCATTTTATGATGATCAACTTCAAGCTATAAGAGAGTTCTTTGGCGATATAAAAGTTCACTCAGTTCTTTATGCATCTGTTGATGGAGGGGAATTAGGTTACTTTGATGAGGCAACTTGCAAAAATGGTGAGCATAGAGTATTTGATGAGAGTACTATTATGGAAATAGTAGATGAAGATACGCTTGAAGTAATAAGTGAGCCAAATAGAGGAGGCGTACTTTTAGTTACAAACCTAAACAGAAAACTTATGCCACTTATTCGTTACCCAGTTGGCGATATGGCTATGTGGTGTGAGGAGGTAGGAGTCAAGGATAGAAGGTTTAAACTTCTTGGTCGCTCTGAGGAGGGTGCTAGAATAGGTCCAGCTACACTATATGCTCAAGATATTATGGACGTTTTAAAACATTTTAGCGATGAGGTAAAAGTAGTAAACTTTCAACTTCTAGTGACTCATGACGGTAAAAAAGATAGAGCAGTTATAAGAGCAGTTGCCGTATCTTTGCCATCAGATCAAGAACTACTCTCAGCTAAGATCATAGAGTACCTTTATGAGCAAAGACCAATGTTTACAGAGTTGCTTGCTAATAATATAATTCATCCAATCTCAGTAGAGTGGTGCAACTCAGATACTTTAGAAAAAAATGCAAGAACTGGTAAAACAAAGAGAATCTTAGATAAAAGGTTGATCCTTTAGCATGTATAAAACTAGTAAAGTAATCATAAAAAATGATTTTGACTCTATTGAGCCTTTGGTTGGTTATTTAAACTCTATAAGCTCACTCGTAGGACTTAGTAAAAAAGAGACACAAAGACTCTCTTATGCCTTAGAAGAGAGTCTGCAAAACACTATCTCTTTTGATTTTGAGTCTGGTAGTGAAGAAGATATTGAAGTAGAGATCTCGCAAATTGCATCTGGCTTAAGAGTTTCTATCTCAGATAATGGCATACCTAAAAACCCTTTTAAAAAAGTAGATCAGAGTCTTGATGAGATGGTAAAAAATGTCTCTTTTGAGAGCCTTGCAAAGAGTGATGGGGATGATATAAGTGCTCTTAGTGACTTTGTGATTCATAAGCTTTTAGATAAGTATAGATATATAAACAAAGGAAAAGATGGTCGCTCCATAGAGATGACAATCTACGCATCAAATACAAGAATAGATGAAAATTTAGAACTACAACAGGCTATAGAAGAAGATAGGTTTGAACTCATAAGAGTTCCAACAAGCGAGGATATAACCGGGATCTCCCGCCTTTTTTATAAAAGCTATGGTTACTCTTATGTTAATGATTTGGTTTATTACCCAGATAGATTAATCAACAATATAGAAGATAATTCTCTTATATCAAAAGTCGCAATCTCACAGCAAAATAGAGTCATAGGACATATTGCTTTGATGCAACCATTTGAGGGGGCAAAGATAAGTGAGTGGGGAATGGCGATAAGTGATCCTGTGTTTCGTGGGCAAGGTATTATGAGTCAACTTATATCTAAGATTATGCATGAAGCAAAGGGATCTTCATATCATGGGATCTTCTCTCACTCAGTTACAAACCATGAGTTTACACAAAAGATCTGCGTTAAGTATGGCTTTAGTGATGTAGCTCTTTTGGTTGGGTATGCTGGATCTGAGCTATCTTTTAGAAATATAACCAATAGTTTAACTCAAAGAGAATCAACTATCATAAGTTATATAGCTCTAAAAAAAGAGGAGATAGTTGAACTTTTTATGCCAAAAAAACATGAGCAAATGATAACAAAACTCTATGATGGTATAGGTATAAAAGTTAGACAAAAAGCCCCATCAAAAAGGGAAATAACGCCACTAAAAACTCAGATAGTAGATACTATTATACCTGCTATAAACATCGCTGAAATAATTCTTCAAAGCATAGCCTCTGATGCACTAGATCTTGTAAAGTTTCTAACAAAAAAGTTCTCTATTGCTAAGATTGATATTACCTACATATACCTAGATCTAGAGGATGAAAACTTACCAGATCTAGTAGAGAGTCTAGAAGAGATGGGCTATATATTTGCTGGAATATTTCCACACTACCATCACGACAATGCTTTAGTATTTCAGTTTATAAATAACCTAAAGTTTGATTACTCTCTTATTCAAAGTTACACACCATTAGCAAAAGAGTTAAGAGATTATATTTGCTCACAAGATCCAAACCAAATAAATGAGTAAAAAAACTATCTTTTTTATAGCACTGCTCATAACTGGAAATATGGTCGGTGCTGGAATTTTAGCTATGCCTATTGTTGCAGGTATAGCTGGTTTTTACCCATCACTCATGGCAATGTTTTTTCTTTGCATAACTATGCTCTATACTGGTTTTGTTCTTGTTCGTGAGATCAATGAAGCAAAACAAGAGACATTTAATCTGCCTAGTCTTTACGAGCAACACTTCGGCGAGAGCGGGAAATGGCTCACATCTATAGCAAATATGAGTATTTTTTATGGAGTGCTAACGAGCTACCTTGCTGGAAGTACACAGTTAGTTATGATTCTCTTTAGTATAGAGAGTAGTTTTGAGCCATTAATTCTCTTAACTATTTTTGTTTTACTTACGACATTAGCGGTATCTAGTATAGAGATTATTGAAAAGTACAACACATTTTTTATGTTTATTCTTGGGGTTTCGTTTTTATCTCTCGTAGGGCTTGGATCTACAGAGATAGATAGTAGTAGGTTTGCTAGTGCAGATTGGAAATACTTACCAATTGCATTTCCAATGATCATAGCTGGTTTTGTTTTTCACTTTGTTATACCAAGTTTATGCAAAGCTTCTAACTGGAGTAATGAGATATATAAACCGATCTTGTTGGGAATGGGCATAGCTCTTTTTATGAATATAATTTGGCTAATAGTAGGCATAGGAGTTGTTCCTAAGTTTGGAGATATAAGCTTAAATACTGCATATATAACAGGGGTTCCTGTGACTGTAGAGATGTCAAAGATCTTAGGCTCAGAACTCTTTTTAGTAGTAGCTACAATCTTTGCCATTGTAGCAATTACCACTTCATTTATATCTATAGGAATGTCATTAAAAGACTTTTTAAAAGATATATTTTCCAATAGTTTTAATATAGAAAATAGATATCTTCTTTTTGTAGTGGCTTTTTTACCGCCTCTTATTATTTCATATCTATATGCAGATATTTTTTTAAAGGCTCTTAGTTTTGTTGGCGGTGTTGGAGTTGTGATCTTATTTGGAATACTGCCTAGTATCATCGCTTATAAGAGAGCCAAATCAAAGAGCAGCAAGCTTGTTTCAATCTTCTTCATTCTTGTATTTTGTGCTACGCTTGTGATAACATTACTGCAAACATTTGCTATTATAAGTATAAACCCCACTTAAAGGATAAAAATGGAAGTTACATCATTTCTAGAAGAGAAAACACTTATAGTTGTACCTAGTGGAAAACTAGATACTTTTAATGCACCAAAGTTTGGAGCGGAACTTGCAAAACTGCTAGAAGAGAGACCAGAATCTTGTTTGCTAGATCTAAGTGAGGTTACATTTCTCTCTAGCTCAGGACTACAAGTTCTTTTAGCAGGGGCTAAGACTTCTAAAAAAGAGGGGATTGAGTATAGAGTGTTTGGAATGCAAGAGATGGTAAATGATGTCTTTTTTCTATCGGGTTTTAACAACTTTATAGAGTCATTTGGAACAAAGCAAGAGGCTCTAGCATAAAATTATGGCAACATTTGCAATGAACCTAGATCAGCTAGAGGGAACTCTTTTAAAAATAGAAGAGTATCTTGATGGGGCTGATGAAAAAACCAAATTTAAAGCGATGTTTATCTGCGAGGAGTTGCTTACAAACTTAGTTCGCCATGCCGACTTTGAAGGTAGAACCCCTTCTATTACTATTGAGATAGAGACTGATAAAAAAAGTGGATTTATAATGGAATATAGAGATAACTCAAAAGCTTTTAATCTTCAAGATCATAAAGATCCAAACATAGATGCACAAATACAAGAGAGAGAACTTGGTGGTTTAGGTATATACTTAGTCAAAAAATATGCACCAAACTTAGAGTACAAACAAGAAGGTGGTTTTAATGTCTTAAGGCTTAGTCTGTGAGTAGTATATCTATAAGATTTGCTCTAGCTTCTGTCTCTGTTGCACTTTTGATTTTAGCTTTTACAGGAGGAGTAAACTACCTCTTTTTAAAAAAAGAACTCTTAGAAGATGCCACACAAAAAGCGCAACTTATGGAGCAAAACAGTAGATACCAAATCGAGACTCTAATTTTAAAAGCAGAAAAAACATCTAGAAGAATAAAAAAAGTTTTCCAAGAGGGCGACTTTAGTGAAGTAGCTATCAAAGATGGCTTAACACAAATGCTAGAAGAAGAGGACTCTTTTTTTGGTACAACTATAGCTTTTGAGCCTACTAAGATTTACAAAACTCCTTTTTCACCCTATTACTACAAGGAAAATGGCGAGATCCACTATAGAGATCTAGCATCAAAAGATTATAACTATCTTACAAAAGAGTGGTACAAAATACCTCTAGAGCAAAATGAGCCTATATGGAGTGAACCATACTTTGATGAGGGCGGTGGAGATATGCTAATGGCAACATATAGTAATCCTATCTTTTATCAAGAAGAACTCGTAGCTATTCTCACAGTAGATCTCACCCTGCAAAAGATCCAAGAGATGATCTCAACCATTGAGATACTTGATTCTGGATACGCTTTTATACTCTCAAGTGAGCATAAAATTTTAGCTCATAAAGATCCCGCTCTTGTTATGCAAATCTATGATAAAAAACAATTTAAGCATAATGAGATGATAAAAGAAGAACAACACTGGACTTACTACGCCAATATCAAAAACACTAAGCTAACTCTTGCTATTGTCTTCCCTATAGACGAACTCTTCTCATCTTTACATTATATGTCTATCATCTACATCATCTTAGCTACCATTGGAGCTATCTTGCTTATAATTACGATGTCTCTTATATCTCGTAGAGTAACTGAGCCATTAAGAGAGCTTACTCGCATTACAGATGACATAGCAAAGAGTGATTTTAATATAAAGATAACTCTTCCAAAGACTCACGATGAGATCTATAGACTCTCTTTAGCTATTGATACTATGCAAAAAGCAATAAAGAAGTACATAAAAGATCTAAGAGATGCTACCATGCAACAACAAAAGATCGATAGTGAACTTGATATTGCAAAGTCTATCCAAAGAAGTATGTTGCCAAAGGGCTTGGCTAAAAATGAGAACATAACACTTTGTGCAATGCTAAAACCAGCAAGAGCAGTTGGTGGAGACTTTTATGACTTTTTTTATATAGATGATGAGCATCTATGTTTTTTAATTGCGGATGTCTCAGGAAAAGGTGTTCCTGCTGCTATGTTTATGTCAGTTACAAGGAGCTACTTAAGAGCCTACTCAACCATAGGCTTATCAGCATCAGAGATAGTTGTTAAACTCAACAACACCATCGCATCTAACAACGATGCGAATATGTTTGTAACACTTTTTTTAGGGATACTAAACATTAAAAGTGGAGAGCTAAATTACGTTAATGCTGGACATGATGAACCTTATCTTTTAAGTGATGGTAAAGAGTATAAAAGGCTCAAAGCAGTTGGAAACACAGTTGTAGGAGCTTTTGAAGATCTTCCTTTTAGGGATGAGACTATCTTTTTAACTAAAAATTCTAAACTCTTTTTATATACTGATGGAGTAACAGAGGCTTTTTCTAAAGATGATGAGCAGTTTTCAGATAAGAGAGTAAGTGATGCACTAAGTGTTTCAAGTCAAGATAGTGTAAGCCAAACAATGCAATTTATGGAAAAATCAATAACAAACTTTACTAAAGATTGCGAACAAAGCGATGATATAACTATGTTGGTTTTAGAATTTAAAACACCTTAAGACTTATCTACTTCAATAAGTTTCATGCTATTTTTTAAAAGAGTAGAAATTGCTTCAAGCTCTTTTTGCATCTTCTCTTTTTGTAGGTTTGTTTCACAGCTTTTTATATCTTGTTTGAGTTGTGTTTTTTTTAGAGATAATTTTTCGATTATCTCTTGAATCTTCTCTTGTTTTGATTTAGCTAACCTATCATCTGCAAGATATTTTTTGATTTTACTTACAATTTTACTTAGTTTCATTGGTATGCTCTCCTATCTCTTTGATGAGCTTGTTGTCTATAAATAGAATAGTTGCCATCTCTAGCAGTTTCTTTTGAGTAGAGTAGATTGTAGCACTATCATTCATAAGTGAAGTTGCCATGGTTGCTTTTATATGTCCTTCTCGTATTAGCTTGTCGGTTTTTGCTGTATTTGTCAGATCATTTGCCTGTATGGTTGACTTTAAGACCTCAAGCTGTGTGAGTCTCTCTATCTCATCCTCAGTTGAGTTTATAATGTTTATATCTATCAAGATAGCCGCTAACTCTTTTCTTAACATATTGTACTCATTTTTTATAAAACTATTTCTACTCTTAAGGTAAAAGTTTAGGTTTTTTTGGATATCTCTTGTATCTTTTAAAACCTCTACTATAAGCTTTGCACTTCGCTTTAGTTCACCTATCTTTTGCTGTTGGGAGCTTGTCATGTTTTCTTGAGCAAAAGATGAATACTTGATGATTTCACTATAGAGTATTTTAAGATTTGATTGGTAGATCTCATCTATGTCGGTGTTTATTTTTGTAACTTCTTTTGAGATCTGAACTTCTAAATCCTCTTTTGTTTTTAGGTTAGATGTGTGTAGATTTATCGCATGAAGCATTGCCCTTTGGCAATTTTCATATAGATTTATAATCTCTTTTTTAATGGAGACAATAGCCGCTTCTGGAAGGGTTAAGTTTGCATCAAGTAGATACTTTGGCTTTGAATGAGCAGAGACCTTTTTCTTTATAAGTCTCTCTGAGAGGCTTACTATCTCAGAGACAAAAGGTGAGAGGATTAAAAGACCGATGACACTAAAGAGAGTGTGAAAAAGAGCTAGTTTCATTCCATAGTTATCATCATCTATGCTAAGGTAAGGAGCAAAGAGATCTACAAAATTACTAATATAAGTTATAAAAACAGTAACTATAATGGCTGTAACAAGGTTAAAAACAAAGTAGGCAAAAGCAACTCTTTTTCCATTTTCATTTGAGGTTAAAGAGGCTAAGATAGCTGTAAGAGTAGTTCCTAAGTTTGCCCCTATAACTAGTGCTAGAGCATTTATATAGATGATACTATCTGCATTTAATGCGGTGATGACAATGGCTAGAGTTGCAGCACTTGACTGAATGACAACAGTTACAACTATCCCTATAACTATGTAGACTAAGATCCCAAGAATGCCCTCCATGGAGTAGGCAGCTAGATCTATGGAGTCTTTTAGAGTGTCAAAACCCTCTTTCATATAAGCTATACCTAAAAAGATAAAACCTAGACCTAAAAGAACATTTCCTAAACCTTTATAAGCGTTATTCTTTGAAAACCTTAAAACAACACCAAAAACTATAAGAGGCATAGCGTATAGTGAGATCTTTACATCTACACCAAGACTAGAAATTATCCATGCGGTCGTTGTACTTCCTAGGTTTGCTCCAAAGATAATCCCTACACCTTGAACTAAGGTAAGAAGCTCAACTGATAAAAAAGAGATAACTATAAGTGAGGTAATAGTTGAACTTTGAACTAGAGAAGTTGAGATTACTCCAGTCAATATAGAATAAAAAAGATTACTTGTAAATTTTTGAAGTAACTTATCTAAAATACCACCAGATAGTAGTTTAAAGCCATCTTGCATAAAAACCATACCAATTATAAAAATGGCAATTCCACTAAGTAAAATAGCAAGATCTTGTGAAACAATTACAAAATATGCAAAAAAAAGAAAGCCTAGAGGAAGAAGCAATTTTTTAGACATATATATATCCTAATGGTATTTTAAAAACTGGACATTGTACCTAATTTTAGAGCTAGATTGTACTTTCTTATCACAGCTCTTTAGTGGTGTGACGCATAGTAAGCGTGTTTTTTTAGATATAGATTCCACCTCAAAAGAGGATGGAACGATAAAAATCAGTAGTGAAGCTTTTTTTCTTTTTATGCAAAGTGAGGACGAATAGAATCACACCATGATTTTATTCGCTTTGGACTTTGGTCATCTTGGTTGTCTTCATCTAATGCTAAGCCGACAAACATATCATCAATAACAGCACTTGACTCATCAAACTCAAAACCATCAGTAGGAAAGGATCCTACAACATTTGCACCCAAAGAGACTATTTTTTCATATATAGTTCCCATGGCAGATAGAAAATGATCAGGATACTCTTCTTGATCACCAAGTCCAAAGAGTGCAATGGTTTTGCCACTTAGCTCTGCATTATCAAGGTTGTCGATATAATCCTCCCAATCATCTTGAAGATCTCCATCACCCCAAGTCGAGATACCAAATATTAGAGCATCGTACTTTGTCATCTCATCATTTGCAGACTGAGCAATGTTGTGCATAGTTATGTCTAAATCACCCAAAGACTTTTTAATCTCTGTTGCCATATCTTCAGTGCTTCCTGTTGAGGAAGCGTAAAAAAGTCCTATTTTTTTCATAATTTTCTCCTTTTACAGTTAATCTCAAAAAGAGTAGGGATAGATCTGATCTCTCTTTCTTCTTAAGATAATAGAGAGTTAAAGCTTAAACAAGCATAATAAATAGATCTTATAGTTATATTTTATGAAAGAGTAGATCTGTTTTTAAGGTTAGCATAGCTTTTAAAATTTTCATCTTTTGACGCATTAAGGTAATCTTCTCTTACAAACCTATACTTAGCATCTGCATACTCTTTGCTTTTATCTCTATTTAGCCCGATGCGAGATGAAGAGAAGATTTTAAAATCTTTTTTACTAGATCTAACTAAAGAGATCTTCTCTTTGTGCTTATAAAAATAGTCTTGAAGCTCTCTGTGTTGTGCAATGCTACTGCTTATCAAAGATGCAAGATATTTCTTTACTGTAGCACTTCCTGCAAAATAAGAGTTTTTGTGTTTTATACCTCTTATTAGGATACTTCCTAGAAATTTTCCATCTCCAAATGTGATGCCAGCACCTCCACGTTGCCACGCTTTTTTATGTACATATATGAAATTTTTAGTATCTCTTAGCAGACTATCTTGATGGACAAAAGGATCGCTGTGAGTCTTGCTTTGATAAAAATAAAACTCTATCTCCGTTAGCTCTATCTCAAGATCTTCTATTTTTAACATCATCTCATTTAAGATGCTATTTGCAGTACTTTTAAAAATCACTTCTAGGGATGTAATAGATTTATCGCTTTTATCAATCTTATCGTGAAGTTTGCTAAACCATATTTTCAAAAAGACTTTCCCCTTTTTCTAACAAAATTAATAACAAGAGCACTTAGTAAAAAGACAAAAACCATAATACTTAAAACACCAAGCGTGCCACTAGATCCATTAGTAAATGGAAGTCCGCTTGTGTTGATTCCAAAAAAACCAACTATAAGGTTTAGTGGTAAAAAGATAGCCGAGATGATAGTTAGTGTGTAGATAAGGTGGTTCATTTTATCATTTATACGAGCTGTGTAAAAACTGTAAAGGTAGTCTAGTTTTGAGTATTGAAGTGTTGCTGAGCGAAGCGTTCTATCTAAATGTTCATGAAGATTTATAAAGTTGTTAATGGGAAAATTATCTTTTGTTTCATAATGCTCTATCATCTCATCCATAGTCTCTGCTGTATGCATCAAAACTCTCTCAATGCGAAGAATATCTCTTTTTAACTCTAACCATTTTTTCATAAAACTATCTATATTTTGGTTGTCATATAGATCTTCTTCTATGTCGGCTATTGTCTCTCTGTATCTCTCAAAAGCTTTTAGCAGATTATCGATGATTTTATTTAAAATATTGTGTGTAGTTACAAACTTATCATCTAGTTTTGTTAGCTCATCACTAGATCTATCATACAAAAAACTATCTTCTTGTGTGATGATAAAACCAACTGAGCTAAATTTTAGCTCATCTTCAACTATAGGAAGTCGCACAATAAGCAGATCGTACTCATCATTTACATCAAAGAGTGATGGATGGATTTCGTTTTTTAAATCTTCTAGGTGAAGTTTGTCAAGGCTCTCTTTTATATTTAACATCGCACTATTTTTTAACATAAAATTCTATACCCTCTTCATGAAGTCTTTTAACTATCTTTTGGCTTAGTTGAGATTTGAACTCCATGATCTGATGATATGGCGTTACATACCAAACATAGAGTATAAAACAAGGCTCAATAGGATCTGGAATAAGATGAATACGAGGTCTAAAGTCGCGAGAACGCATATCGTAACGCTTTTTAAGATTGCCATACTGTTTTGAGGCTACTTCCATATATCTCTCAGTTACTTCAAGAGTTATCTCGTTTGTTATATCTTCAACTTTAGCAGTATCAGAAGCAAAAGGAATCCTAAACTCTATAAGGTCATAAATGGTCTTCATTTTGTCGTGGGTGTAGTTGTAGACATAGTTAGTTACAAAGTAGTTGTTTGGTACAAAAACGACTCTTCCTGCTCTTTTTAGTTGCAAAGATGTAGTGTTATTTATACTCTCATAGATGGTCATTTTAAAGGGAGAAATATCTATGATCTCACCAATAATTGGATTGCCATTCATATAGAGCAGAACTCTATCGCCAATCTTTACAGATCCACCAAAAGAGAGATGCATCCACGCTACTATGCTTTGAAGATACTCTTTCATGGAGATAGTAATAGCAGCTGCAATAAAACCTATAAGAGTTGCTGCATAGATAATGTTGTTGATATTAAATGCTATGATGACTAAAAAAAGAATAAGAAAAAATGAGATATTTAAAACTTTTTTTACCTTAAAGAGCTGATCTTCATCTCTTGTTTTTTTGATCATAAAGTATTTTAGGAAGTGAAAAAGCACAAAGATAAGCACAATTACAGCGATATTAATACCATGCCTTGGAAGTTGTGTTATTTCATAACTTTTTAGCTCATGCAGATAGGTCTCTTTTGAGTGCTTTAAAACTTCTTTTTTATGTTCAAGCAGATCTTTTGCATTGTCGAAAAAGTCAATTGCTTTACGAAGTTGTTCCTCTTTTTTTATATCTTTTTTTTCTTGAGATTGTGTAGCACTTAGTTCTTTGCTTAAGTAGTCTTGAGCATCGTCGTACTCTTTTTCTAAAAGGGTGAGTTTTTGGTTTTGGATATTGAAGTTGTTGTTTTTATTTTTAAAGAGATACTCGATGATATTTACCTCTTTTGCATCTTGAACTACACCGATTTTCTCTAGCATTCCATCAAAAGATTGTGGAAGTTCATCTAGGATCTTTCTCTTACTTGTTTGAAGTTTTAAAAGTTGAGCAAGTTCAGCCTTTTTCTTGCCACTTGATCTTAGAACTTCATTTTTTAGTATTTTGATCTCATCATCTAGGTTATGTGCTTTTAGCGAGTTACTATATACTTGAAGCCAAGTGTTATTTTTTTTATCAAGATAGTCAAAATCTTCGGAATGAACGAAGCTAGAAAGTAGAAAAAGAGCTAAAACCAAGGTAAGTAAATGTTTCAAAACCTCTCCAAAATAGTTATATAAATTAAAGTATTATACTCTTAAAAAAACAAAAATAATATAGAAGCATTAGGTTTAAGATTTATAACAATAAGGATATAATAGCGACAATTTTGAGGTTAATGGGTGGCTTAAGATGAAGATTATTGGTAGGAGAGAAGTTATATCTATTTTGGATTTAGAGCTTTATAACTTAGATGCAAAAATAGATACAGGGGCAGACTCTAACGCTTTGCACTGCGATGATATACATATAGATGATGAGGGATTTGTCCACTTTACACTCCAAGACGCAGTCCATGAAGCATATCATGATAAAAAGATAGTTATGCCACTTCACTCCATAAAGAGAGTCAGAAGTTCAAATGGAAAACTCCAAGAGAGAGCATCTATAAAAGTGAGTGTAGAATTTTTTGGTAAGAAGTATAAAACAATTATCTCTTTAGCAGATAGAGCAGATATGAAGTATCCGATGCTCATAGGTAGAAAGTTTTTAAGTGGAAAATTTTTAGTAGATGTATCAAAAGAAAATTTAGCAAAAAAATATGAAAAGGTAAAAATATGAGAGTCTATATATTATCAAGAAATAAAAATCTCTACTCTACAAAAAGGCTTGTAGAAGCAGCCCAGCAAAAAGGTTGGGAAGTAAAAGTTATAGACTATTTAAAATGTAGTATAGAGATTATGAAAGGACAACTTCATATAAACTATCTTGGATCTCAACTGCCAATTCCAGATGCTATTATCCCACGAATAGGGGCAAGTAGAACTTTTTATGGAACTGCGATGATAAGACACTTTGAGATGATGGATGTTTTTTCAACTTCTGGGAGTTTAGCAGTTGCAAGAAGTAGAGATAAGCTAAGGAGCTTGCAAATTCTCTCAAAACAAGATGTAGATATGCCAAAAACTATCTTTGCATCTAACAAGTCAAGTGCAAAAGATGTTATAGCTCTTAGTGGCGGAGCACCTTTGATACTTAAGATCTTAGAGGGAACTCAAGGTGTTGGAGTAGTTTTAGTAGATAGTGAAAAAGCTGCAAAGTCAGTTCTTGATGCTTTTTATGGTATGGATGTAAATCTTCTTGTTCAAGAGTACATAGAAGAAGCAGGTGGTGCTGATATACGCGTTTTAATAGTTGGCGGCGAAGTAGTGGGAGCTATGAAGCGTCAAGGAGCAGAGGGAGATTTTAGATCCAACCTACATCAAGGTGGAAGTGCAACCGCACATAAATTAACTCGTAAGGAGAAGTCAACTGCATTAGCTGCTGCAAAAGCTATGGGACTTGGGATCTGTGGAGTAGATATGATTGAGTCAGCTCGTGGTCCGCTTGTTATGGAAGTAAACTCATCACCTGGACTTGAGGGGATTGAAAAATCTACAAATATAGATATTGCTGGAAAAATTATGGATTATATTGCTTCAAATGTAACTCCAAAATCTGATCTATTAAGTAAAAAAAGAAAGATTAAAAAAGATAGCATAGGAGCGTAGGTTTAGATGCAAAAAGATAAGTTTATTTTGGGAAATGTTGAAGTAGCTCGAGGGACAAATACCACCATATATCTTGATCTACCTAAACTATACAACACTCCAACACAACTGCCTGTGAGAGTTATGAGGGGCAAGAGAGATGGTCCGATCGTCTTTGTCAGTGCTGCCATTCATGGAGATGAGTTAAATGGTGTAGAGATTATTAGGAGACTAAGAAAGCTAGAGATTCTTAAAAAATTAAAAGGTACACTTATCTTAGTGCCCATCGTAAATGTTTATGGCATTATGACACTCTCTAGATATCTACCAGATAGAAGAGATCTAAACAGAAGTTTTCCAGGAAGTGTTAAAGGCTCACTAGCTAGTCGTGTAGCTAAGATATTTTTTGATGAGATTGTCTCAAAGTGTGATTTGGGCATAGATCTACACACCGCTTCCATCCACAAATCAAATCTTCCTCAGATCAGAACAAACATCTACAATGAGTACACATTTAATCTAGCAAAAGTTTTTCAAGCTCCTGTAATCCTTCACTCAGAAGTAAGAGATGGCTCACTAAGAGCTGTAGCACAAGAAAAAGGTGTACCTATACTTTTGTATGAAGCAGGTGGAGCTTTGAGGTTTGATGAGACTTCTATACGCATAGGTGTTCATGGAATTGTAAATGTTTTAAGAGCAAATGATATGCTTCCTAGAGTATCTAAAAGAGTAAAAAAACTCCCCATCGTTACAAAAAATAGCCAATGGACTAGGGCTAACAAAAGCGGAATGCTAAGAACTATAAAAGCACTAGGTGATACAGTTCTTAAAGATGAAGTTGTAGCATATATAGATGAGCCTTTAAGTGATGCTACTATGGAAGTAAAATCACCCTTTGCAGGAGTTATTATCGGCAAATCAGAGATTCCACTTGTTCAAGAGGGAGATGCTATCTTTCACATAGCAAAGTTTAGAAACTTAAATGTTGCAGATGATAAGATAGAGTATTTTAATGAAGATGCGATAGAACATAGCGAGTTTAATGAGTTAAATGATGAAGATATTATAGAGTAGAGAAGTTTTATTTTTCAAATTTATTAAATAAATTTCACTTATTATTTGTTAATCTACACTATGTTAAAGTAAAAAAATTCAAATAAGGTATAAAATAATGGATCAATTTAAATCACTTGTAGCAATAGACTTCTCAGAAGATAGTTTTACAGTTTTAAAAAGAGTGATGGAATTTACACAAAAAATAGGTGGCACTGTAGATGTTGTTCATATTGTAGAGAACTCCTTTTTTTCACCCAAAAAAGATATAAAATATATAAAAGAACATAGTTTAGAAAAACTAAAACATACATTTGCTAACTTTGATGAGAAGCATTTTCATTGTGTAGAGGGCAACACAAAAAAAGAGATTGCAAAAATTGCAAATATTCTTAAATCAAAACTTATTATAATTGGTAAAAGTGGAGAGACTTATAGCTTTAGCGAGGTCTATTTGGGATCACATACAAAACATATTGTAAGAAGTGCAGATGTTCCTGTTTTGGTTCTTAAAAAAGATAGTGAGATTATTACAAACACTATTTTACTTCCTACAGATCTATCTTCAGCCTCAGCCCAAGTAATTTTAAAGATAGCTAAGCTATTTCCAAATGCTTACTTAACTCTTGTACATTTTTTCACGATCCCGTTTGAAGCACGTCTTAATAGTTATGGCTTTAGTGACGAAGATACTATAGAATATATGTCTGTGATGAAAGAACAAAGCGAGAAAAATCTAGAAAAATTTATCCAAACAATAGATATTCCTCATGGATTTGCTATCTCTTCTAAAGTACGCAAAAGCTCCCTAAATCCAAAATTATTTGACAAAGAAGTTGAAGATATACCTCATGATATACTTGCCCTGCATACTACAGGCAAGATTAGTTTTTATGCTTTTGATATCCTTGAGAGTTCAATAGAGAATGTTTTAATTCTCAAGGTTTAAGGGTTTATGGCGCAAATCTCTTTGCCGCGATGCTGTAGGATAAAACAGTAATCATAGGAAATACAGATGCAAAAGCGATAAGACCAAAGCCATCCATTAAAATATCGCGACCTGGTATATTTGTAGCAAGATAGATGCCAAAAGCTGTGACTAAAGGGACAGTTATCTCTGAAGTTGTAACACCTCCTAGATCAAAAGCAAAGGCATGCATCTCTTTTGGTGCAAAGAAGGTCAAAAACACTACAAACCCATATAAAGAAGTGATAAGTATCCAAATATTTAGTCCCTCAACTATTTTGTAGGTTCCAAGCAAGATCCCACATCCCACACCAAGTGCAACAAGAATACGAATTAGTGTAACATTTAAACTTAACTCTGAATATCTATCAGCTTGTTTGATAACTGCCACTAAAGCAGGTTCAGCCATAGTTGTTCCAAAGCCTATTAAAAAAGCAAAAAGATATATATAAAAATGACTGTTCATCTCCACAAGACTACTTGCGATTGACTCACCAATAGGAAAAAGACCAAGTTTTATACCTACGATAAAACCGTAAAGACCAAATACTAAGAAGATAAAGCCGATGATAACACGCCCTAAATTTGGAATGCGTTTACGAAGTACAAGATATTGAAACACAAAAATACTAAGTAAAATTGGTACTATATTTGTAAATGTATCAACAATTCCACCTAGTATAGTCATAAAAGTGTAATCAGCGATAGTTTTTACTTTTTCTATATTTGCATCTATGGCAATATCTGCGATATTAAAGTTGTCACCTAGTGCAAAAATACCATATAGTTGAATACTTACCATAGGAGTTATGGCAGCTAAGGCAACAAAACCAAAACCATCTTTAAGCACACTTCGTCCACTGAGTGAAGATGCTATTCCTATACCAATTGCAACAATTAAAGGAACCGTTGCAACATTTGTAGCTACTCCACCTGAGTCATAAGCAAGCCCTATGATCTGAGGAGGAGTCATCGCTGTAATTGCAAGGACTAAGATATATCCACCGATAATAATCTTTGATACTGACCAACCATAGAGTGCACGAATTACACCAAAAGCTGTAATAGCACCTACAGATGTAGCAATAATGAGACGCAGAGTAAATGCATCTATAGCACCTCTTGTAATCCCTTGTGCTTGCATCGCTACAGCAATAATTGCAGGTTCAGCAATAGAAGCAGAAAAACCTATGAAAAAGCCAAAAAGAGTAAATAGTAAAACTGATTTTTTTTCTAAAAATTCATTTGAGAGTGAGTTTCCAAGAGGAAATACCCCAAGTTCTAAGCCGACTAAAAAGAAAGCGACTCCTACAATAACGATTAAAAAGCCAAAAGCAATAGAGAAGATCTCATCAGGCATAGTTTGAAATACTAAAAATTGAAAGCCTGTTATGATAATAAGTATAGGTAAAATATTATAAACAGACTCTAAAAGAGTAGCTCTTAATTGCTTGAAAATTTCATTCATACAAAGCCTTATTCGACCATTGCAATAAGATAATCACTCAAATCAGTTATACTTAGAACTCCTTGTAATTCATTGCTATCGGTTACTACTACTCTTTTGATATTATGTTCTAGCATTATTTTAGCTGCATATTTAACATCAATTTTAGAAGAGACAAAAAAGGCAGGTTTTTGATAAATATCAAACACATTTAAAAGTTCTATATCTCCATCTTCTGCAAGAACACTATGGAGTATTTGAGAGTTGGTAATAATTCCATAAGCATCACTTGGGCAGTTTTTATCAACTACAAGTGACTTGACTCCTTGTACCTTCATAACTTGCAGTGCTTCTTTAAGTGTTGCATGTGCTTTAATGGTTGTTACATTTTTTTTCATCAGATCTTCAACTAGAACTTTCTTCATTAGAGTATTTCCTCATCTTCAATATTTTTTTCAAACTTACTTATTAGAGATTTATCAAGTCCAACTATACTTGAAATAGGCATTGTAAATGCAAGGGCATCCTTTTCCTCTTTTTCTATGAAAACTTTAATAGCTTTTAAAACTGAGCGAGACATATTCTCCTCTAAAACATAGAGTAAAACGGTGTGATTTCCCTCAAAGGTAAGAGAGAAAAAACTTTTTTTCTCTTCAATTCCACTTCCTTTTGCTTGGATCACAGTAGCACCACTTGCTCCTGTATCTTTTGCAACTTTTTTAAATATATCTTCATATTCAGAAGGAACTATAACAACAAGAGCAACAAACTTCATAAAGGACTCCTTTTTTAAAGATTATACTCAAAAAGAAAAAACGATAAAAATAGGCTGAAGCAGGTTTTTATATATACTTTTTTTTTGTAAAAAATAGTATAATTTCTAGCTCAAGATAAAGATCCTTTTATACTAAAAAGAGACCTTTGAGTCAGAAAAGATATCACTAGATATTTTGGGGTTTTTTGGCTGTGTTTGATCTAGTATCAAACAAATTTTTCTTATGTTAAACATAACAATTTTTTTGAGGACACAATGAACATTTCTGATGTAGTATTTGAGATGGAACTTAGTGGTGTTGATGCTCGTGATATTGAAAGCATCGTTGAACTCTGTCGTGATAAGGGGTTTAATAGTGAACTTTTAGATGAGGAACTTGTAAAAAAAGGATATCCTAAAATCTTTAGTGTTAACTATGAAGAGTATGATGATTTTGATGATGATTACTTTGCAGTAGAGAAGTTTCCATATAAAAATCAATATATAGATTAGAAGATAAAAACTCACTTCACACTTATGGTGAGTGAGTCTTTAAGATTAGTTGCTAAAAGTCCTATTTAAGGCACTAAACATAGCTTTTATAGATGCTGTTGCTATGTCATCATCGATACCTACACCAAAACAAGATAGAGTCTCCTTGGACTCTACTTCTATGTAGGCGATAGCTTTTGCACTGCTCTTATCTCCACAAGAGTGTTCTGAGTATGAGTTTATTGAAAACTCATTTTCATAGTCTTTCATTAAAGCATTTTTACAAGCGTCTATAGGACCATTTCCTTGTGCAGATGCTACTATCTCTTTACCTTTGTAGTTGTAGATTAGAGTGCAAGTAGAGACTTTTTTTAGTGACTCAACTGTAACATCTACAAAAATAATATGCTCATTTGGCTCAAAATATGTTTTATTGAAAATATCTAAGATCTCACTTGGATCTAGCTCTCTTCCCTCTTCATCAGTTATAGCTTGAACGATCTTACCAATCTCTGGATGCATAGCTTTTGGAAGCTGATAACCAAAGTTTTTCTCTAATATATAAGCTACTCCACCTTTTCCAGATTGTGAGTTGATGCGAATGATAGACTCATAAGAGCGACCTACATCTTTTGGATCAATTGGTAGATATGGAACTTCCCAAAACCCATCTTGGCTACTTTTTTGATACGCTAAACCTTTATTTATCGCATCTTGGTGTGAGCCTGAAAATGCAGTGTAGACTAATTCTCCGACATAAGGATGTCTAGGGTGAGTAGGCATCTCAGTACATTTTTCGACAATTTCTAAGACTTCATCTACATTTGAGAAGTTTAACTCTGGGTTTATGCCTTGAGTTAACATATTTAGCGCCAAAGTTATGATGTCAACATTTCCTGTTCTCTCACCATTACTTAAAAGTGTCCCCTCAACTCTATCAGCACCTGCTAAAAGCGCTAACTCTGTTGCAGCGATGGAAGTTCCTCTATCATTATGAGTATGAGTTGAGATGATGACATTTTTACGGTTATCTAAATGCTTTGACATCCACTCGATCTGATCTGCATAAACATTTGGAGTTGACATCTCCACTGTTGCTGGAAGGTTTATAATTACCTTTCTTGTATCAGAGATACCCCATCTATCAGTTACAGCATTTGAAATAGCTGCAGCAAACTCTAACTCAGTTCCTGTAAAACTCTCAGGAGAGTACTCTAAAAATATCTCTCCATCATGCTTTGCTTCAAACTCTTTTACTAGGTCAACACCTTCTATAGCCAAAGCAATAATCTCTTCTTTGCTTTTTCCAAAAACTATCTTTCTTTGAGCACTAGAAGTTGAATTATAAAGGTGAATAGTTGCTTTCTTTACACCCTTAAGTGCTTCAAAAGTCTTAGCAATAAGATGCTCTCTTGCTTGAACTAAAACCTGAATCGTTACATCATCTGGAATAAGTTTGTCATCAACTAAACGGCGTAAAAAATCAAACTCTACCTTAGAAGCAGAAGGAAAACCTACTTCTATTTCTTTAAATCCGAGTTTTAGTAAGAGTGCAAAAAGTTCAAGTTTTTTATTCATGTCCATAGGGTTGACTAGTGCTTGGTTTCCATCACGTAAATCTACACTACACCACTTAGGAGCTTTTGTAATTGTATTGTTAGGCCACTCTCTATGTGGCAAATCTATTTTTGGGTAAGGGCGATATTTGCCCACTTTGATATGATTCATTTTGAATCCTTAAAACTTGAAATTTTGATCATTACACTCTTACATATGATAATCAAGATTGAAATTATATCAGATTTTGTATTAGGCTTTTGTGAGTCGAAATTTATCTAGTTGGTTGTCGCAATATTATTGTAAAGAAAGCTCCGTCTTTTGTGTTGTGGACATTGATAGAGCCATGATTTTTTTTGAGAATTTGTTCACTCATATATAGACCTATTCCAGTCCCTTTATCTTCTTTTTTTGTAGTTACATTTGCTTTGAAGATATCATTTATAACGTTAAGAGGAACTCCACCTGCATTATCCTCAACTTCTATATAAGTGTTTTTGTTTTCTTCATAACATCTAATATGGATTTTTCTATAACGTATGTTTTTTTCATTAAAAGAGTCAATGGAGTTGTTTATGAGGTTTATAAAGAGATGTTTAAACTCATTTTTATTTCCAAAGATACTAAGATTTTCATCTATCTCTAAACATAAAAGAATATTTTGAGATATAAGCTCATCTTTCATAAGAACTTGAACACTCTTAAGGGCATCTAAAAATGTAAAATCTTCATTTTTAGTATGAGGTCTAAAAAATGTACGAAACTCACCTAGAGTGCTAATCATATGATCTATCTGCATATGAATATTTTCATCAAGTTCTTGGATGTAAGGTTCATCGACATTACCATCTTTAAAGTCTTCTCTTAACATATCACTCATCATACTTATAGAGTTTAATGGCTGTTTCCATTGGTGTGCGATAGCATCTATCATCTCACCCATAGCAGCAAGTCTGGATTGTTGTTTTAAAAGTTCATCTTTTTGCATATCTCTTTGGTTAGCTATTATATTTCTTCTATCCCACTGCTTTAGAAAGTATTCATTTTGTTTTATAGTTTTTTGATTTTCTTTTTGTTCTGTTGTGTAAAAGCTTAGGACAGATTCGATTTTATTTGCTAATTGAGCATCTGTTTTTTTTGATTGGAGGATAAGCTCATTTAACATGAGTTGAGTAATTTTATTTGACATCTTTTACCAACTAATAATTTTTAACTAAATTATAGCAAAAAGTATGATTTTGAGCAAAAAAAGAGAGATATATTTTTATTCTCTAGCTTTATAGCTAGAGAATATGTTTTAGCATTGGTAAGTTGTTTTAAACTCATAAGCAGTAGGACGACCCTCATCAGGCCAAACATCTCGCTCAAATCTATAGTGTCTGTAGGCTTCTAGAAGTTCATCACTAAAGATAGGTTTTAAGTACTCAAAATCTCTAAATAGCGATTCTAGTGAGCCACGAAGGGTGTGTGGAAGTTGAGGGATACCTTTTTCACGGATCTCATCTAAAGAGAGTTCGTATAGGTTTTCATCCATAGGTCCAATAGGAATATCTTTGTTTTTAATACCATCAAGACCAGCCATAAGCATTACAGCAAAAGCAAGGTAAGGACAAGAACTTGAATCTGGAAAACGCATCTCAACACGAGTAGCTTTTTCTCCAGCACCATAAGGAATACGGCAAGATGCAGAACGGTTTTGAGAAGAGTAAGTTAAAACATTTGGTGCTTCAAATCCAGGAAGAAGTCTTTTGTATGAGTTTGTTGTAGGGTTGGTAAATGCGGCAACTGAGCGAGCATGTTTAAAGATACCACCTATGTAGTGTAGCCCCATATCAGAAACATTTGCATAGTTTCCTTGTTTGTAAAAGAGGTTTTTACCATCCTTCCAAAGTGATTGGTGAACATGCATACCATTTCCATTGTCACCAAACATCGGTTTTGGCATAAAGGTAGCAGTTTTTCCATTTAGATGAGCTACCATTTTTATAACATATTTATATTTTTGAACATTATCAGCAGCTGTAATCATATCTGAGAAAACTATACCGATCTCGTGTTGACCTTGAGCTACTTCATGGTGACCGAGAATTACTTCAAGTCCGACTTGCTCTAGTACTTGCATCATCTCAGCACGAATATCTACAGCAGAGTCAACTGGAGCTACTGGGAAATAACCACCTTTTGTTCCTGGTCTGTGTCCTGTGTTGTACATATCTGGATATGGATTGTTAGAGTTCCATTCACCTTCTTCGGTATCGATTCTATAACCTGCTTCGTTGATATTGTCAACAAAAGTTATGCTGTCAAACATAAAAAATTCATTTTCAGGACCAAAGAATACAGTATCAGCAATTCCAAGAGATTCAGCATGTTCTAGGGCTGCTTTTGCAATAGAGCGAGGACATCTCTCGTAAGCTTGATGCTTATAAATGTCATAAACATCACAAAAAACAATGATAGTTGGATCAGCAGTAAAAGGATCTAAAAAAGCGGTTTTTACATCTGGTCTTAGAAGCATATCAGACTTGTTGATAGGTTGCCATGCTTCTATGGATGAACCATCAAAAGGTAAACCGTTTTCTAGTTGCTCTGTTGTAACAGCACTCATTCTGTAGCTTACATGGTGCCATGTGCCTTTAATATCTGTAAATCTAAAATCTACAAATCCAATGTCATGTTCTTCACAAAAAGTAAAAAACTCCTCCGTGGTGCTAACAAACTTTCCCATCATGTCTCCCTGTGGATAATATGAGTGTAAGTATATCTCAAAATTATTTAATTCTATCTCTGGCGATGGCTAAAATTTAAGCAATTTAAGTTTTTATTTTTATAATTCGTGTTGCAAAATAGTTTATAAAAATATAGAATTATCACCCGTATATAATAGAATGCTCTTAACAATTATTGAGTTGGATCCTGAATCAAGTTCAGGATGACGAGTGTCCGTCATTCCATGCTTGACACGGAATCTGATTCATAGATTAATTAGAGGGTTCAATATTTATAAACTGAAGTAAGTATCAAGAATTATATATGTATACTAAATAAAAATGACATAAAGGATTTTATAGATATGAAACACAAAGATACTTTTAGAGTTGATGGAACAGAAGTCACACTTGACGAACTCATCAGAGGCTATAAGCAGTCTAAGTCTTTAAAAAAAATAAATACTAAAGCAGATATTAAGAGAATTAATGAGCAAAAGTTAAAACCATATCAATCTGAGCTTATAAAACTTCAAAAATATCTTGAAGATACAAATCAAAAGATGATAATCCTCTTTGAGGGTCGTGATGCGGCTGGAAAGGGCGGGACAATAAGAAGAGTTACAAGATATATGGATGAGAAACATTATAGGATAGTTGCCCTTGGAAGACCAACACAAGAACAAAAATCTCAATGGTTTTATCAAAAATATGTACAACATTTTCCTACAGCTGGAGAGATAGTGCTTTTTGACAGAAGTTGGTATAACAGAGCTATGGTTGAGTCTGTTTTTGATTTTTGTACTAAAAAAGAGTATGGAGATTTTATGAATGGGGTGAAGGGGTTTGAGAATGATCTTGTTCGCCAAGGAATCATACTTGTAAAACTTTATTATAGTGTTACAAAGGATGAGCAAGCTAGAAGATTTGAGAGAAGACAAAATGATCCACTAAGACAGTGGAAGTTAAGCGAGATAGATCTTCAAGCTCAAGATAAATGGGATGATTTTACCCAGACAAAGTACAATATGATAAAACAGACACATTCTCATAATGCTCCATGGACTATAATCCGCTCAAATAATAAGCAGCTTGCGAGATTAGAATCATTAAAAGTCATACTAAATAAAGTAGATTATGAAGGTAGAGATGAGCATTTAAACTACTCTCCAAATCCGGATGTTGTTATTTCAGGTGCTAGAGAGATAGAGATCATGGATGCACAAGTTACAAGTACTGGTAAATTTATAGGCTAAAAGGAAATTAAAAGTGAAAGAAAAAATACAAGAAAAAAGTAAAAATAAAAAAGAGAGTAGATCTAGCAAAGACGATAAAAGAGAGAGTGATAGAACAGGTAAAGTTCAAGTATGGGTTAAAGAAGAGACTCTTATCTACGAAAAAGAGTTAGCTAAACTTCAAGTAGAACTTTTAAAACTTCAAAACCACATAAAAGCAAATGGACTTAAAGTTATTATGATCTTTGAAGGACGTGATGCTGCTGGAAAAGGTGGAACTATAAAAAGAATCACTGAACATCTAAATCCTAGGGGTGCTAGAGTTGTAGCACTAGAAAAACCTAGTGATATAGAAACAAAACAGTGGTATTTTCAAAGATATGTGCAACATTTACCTACTGCTGGAGAGATAGTGATCTTTGATAGAAGTTGGTATAACCGTGCTATGGTAGAGCCTGTAATGGGCTTTTGTACGGAGAGACAGCACCATCAGTTTTTAAAAGATGCTCCAAAATTTGAAGATATGATAGTAGATGAAGAGATAAAGATCTTTAAGTTCTACTTCTCAGTTTCAAAAGATGAACAAGCAAAAAGGTTTAAAGCTAGAGAGACAGATCCGCTAAAACAGTACAAGTTTTCAGAAGTAGATAAAGAATCACAAAAACTTTGGAATGAGTACTCACTTGCAAAGTATATGATGCTAAGTCAAACTCACACAGAATTTGCACCGTGGACTATTGTTAAGAGTGACAATAAGAAAAAAGCAAGACTAAACTGTATAAAACACATACTAAACTTTGTTGAGTATAAAGATCAGATACCAAACGAAGAACTAAAAGTTGATAATGACATTATCGTATATGGAAGAGATGAAGCGATTGCCATGGAGAAAATGTTTCAGTTTTCACTTAAGAAGTAGATTAAGAGTTAAAACTTTTAAACCAGTCATCTGGTCTGTCAGCAAGAGGGTTTTGAGAGTAAAACTCATCTCTATCTAGTGAGAATCTATAGCTTTTCATATAGTTTTGTATGAGTTTATACGCCTCTGAGATCTCTTTAAACTTCTTATCACTACCATCTGGCATATCTGGATGGTATTTTTTTGATAACCTTCTGTATTGATTTTTCAGCTCAGACTGAGTCATTCTTGTGACTATGTTTAAACTATCAAGGGCTTTTTCGAAATCTTCATAACGCATAAATATCCTTTACTTATATATTACCTGTTGTTCATTAACAAAAAATGTAATCTTCGTGTAACCAAACAATTTTATAATTTCTTCAACAAAAAAAAAGGAATTTCGAGAATGAAAAAAATAGTTTTATCAATAGTAACAATAGCTACAATGACAACAGCATCAATGGCTAATGAAGTTAATAAAAATGGATTTTGGGATAGATTCCATCTAAAAGGTGATCTTAGATTAAGACAAGAGTCAATAGATACAGATAACTTTAAAAAAGTTTCTGGTGATAAAGATAAAGATAGAGAGAGATATAGATTCAGATATAGCGTAAATGTTGATATTACTGACAATATTTTACTAGAAACTGCTATCTCAAGTGGAAAATATAACCCAACATCAGGAAATGTAAGCTTTAAAGATGATGAGAGTATACAAGACTATTTTATTGAGGAGTTGAATATTGATATAGCTGATATAAAGTACTCATTTGACAACTCATGGATTAGAGTTGGTAAGCAAAAACACGATATCTATAGACCGATAGGAACACAGCTTGTATGGGATAATGATATCCGTTTAGAAGGTATAAACTACGGTTATAAGAATGATAGCACTATGATTAGAGTTGGTGTGAATCGTCTACATAGAGAAAAAGGGCATAAAAACGGAGTTAATGATGATGATATCAACATTTTCATAGCACAATATGTGAATACTCAAAAGTTTGGCAATACTAGTTTAAACTTAGGTGCAGCGTATTATTTATATGATGGTATCAAAGGTGCAACAGCTCCATACGATAGTGGTTCAATGGGCAACACAGCAGATGCTACTGGTCTTTATGCAGAAGATTACGGAATTATGGAAGGTTTTGCTGAGGTAAAAGTTAAAGATTTAGTAATGGGTATGCCAGCTAAAGTAGCGATAATAGTAGCGTACAATACGCTAGCAAATGACGATAATATTGGATATGACATAAGTGCAGAACTTGCTATAACTAAAAAATGGAAAGCGGCTGTTACTTACAGAGATGTTGAAAAAGATGCAGTATTTGGAGCACATAATGACTCTGACTTTAGTGGCGGTGGAACAGACTCTAAAGGTTACTATTTTAAAACAAAATATAAATTTGCAAAAAATGTAGATATTGGTGCATGGTTCAACTGGAGTAAATTAGGTGATACTGAAATAGATTATCATCGTACACAATTGGATGTTATTCTTAAATTTTAATACATTAGGCCTGTTTGATACAGGCTTTGCCCCTTTCTCCTAAAAATAAAATCAAGTATTTTTCTTTACTTCTTAATACATAATAAACAGCATTTTAGATAAAATATCAGCAATTTACAAAGTGATAATTATTGGAGAATCAATGGACGCAGCCAAATATATTTGGATGAATGGAGAGTTTGTAGCTTGGCATGATGCAAAGGTGCATGTGCTTTCACACACAATTCATTATGGAAACGGTGTAATTGAAGGCACAAAAGCCTATAAAACTAAAAAAGGTTATGCGATTTTTCGCTTAAATGACCATACAAAAAGACTAAAAGAGTCAGCTAAAATGACTTTGATAGATATCCCTTATAGTGTTGAGGAGATGAACAGAGCTCAGATCGAACTTATAAAAAGAAATGAGTTTGATGGTGACAATGTCTATCTTCGTCCTTTTGCATTTTTAGGCTATGGTGTTATGGGTGTATATCACAAAAATGCTCCAGTTGAAACTGTTATGAGTGCTTGGGAATGGGGCGCTTATCTAGGAGAAGAGGGACTCCAAAAAGGCATCAAGCTAAAAATCGCTTCGATGAACAGACCATCAAATACTTCAAATATGGGTAAAGCAAAAGCAGCTGCAAACTACTTAAACTCTCAAATGGCAAAATATGAAGCTATTGATTGTGGATATGATGAAGCCTTGCTTTTAGATGATCAAGGCTATGTAGCAGAAGCATCAGGAGCTAGCTTTTTTATGGTAGCAAATGGTGTTTTAGTAACTCCTCCAAGTGACAATGCTCTTGTTTCAATAACTCAAAAAACAGTTATAGAGATGGCAGAAGATATGGGTATAAAAGTTGAGCGTCGTAAAATTTCAAGAGAAGAAGTTTATGTTGCAGATGAGGCATTTTTAACAGGAACAGCAGCTGAAATAACACCTGTTAGAATAGTTGATGCTAGAGTGATAGGAAATGGTTCTCGTGGAGTAATGACAGAAAAATTACAAAGTGCTTACTTCGATATAGTTTTTGGTCGCAATGAAAAATATGCGCACTATTTGACTTATGTTGATGAGTGTTAAAAGAGATAAATAAAATTAAGGAAAGAATATAAATATGAAGGACAATATATTAATGGCATCAGATATGAATGATTACTTTAACAAGAAAAAAAGTCAAAGCAGTGGATCTAATCAAAAATCAAGTGGTGGTTCTGGCGGAGGTGGAGGTCCACAACTACCAAAGTTAGATTTTAACTTAGGTGGTGGTAAGGCAGGGATCGTTTACTTTCTTGTAGCAGTAGTTCTTTTATTAGTATTAGCAAGACCTTTTACTATTATCCAAGAGGGTGAGAGAGGAATTTTAAGTACAAATGGTAAGTATCAAGATCAAGCACTTTTGCCAGGTCTTCACTTTATAGTTCCAGTGATTCAAAAGGTATATGTGGTTGATACTAAAGTTCGTATCATCAACTATGCTACTCGTGTTGAAGCTAATAGTGGAATCACTTCTGGAATAGGTTCTAAACCTGCTATTACAGTTTTGGATAAGAGAGGTCTTCCTGTTACTATAGAGCTAACTGTTCAATATAGACTAAACTCTCAGTTTGCAGCTCAAACTATTTCCAACTGGGGCTTTAGTTGGGAAGAGAAGATTATCACTCCTGTTGTTAGAGATGTTGTTCGTAGTGTTGTAGGTAAATATGATGCAGAGTCGCTTCCACAGCTTAGAAGTCAAATAGCTCAAGAGATAGATAGAGATGTAAGATTAAGTGTTTCAAGTCTTGAGAACACTCCAGCAGACTTGCAATCAGTCCAACTTCGTCAAATTGGTCTTCCTGAAAAAGTAAAAGAGCAGATAGAACGTGTTCAAGTTGCAAAACAAGAGGTTCAAAGAGCAGAACAACAAGTTGCAAGAGCTAAACAAGAGGCTCTAAGAAGAGCAGCGGAAGCAGAAGGTGTAGCTCAAAAAGCTAGAATTGAAGCTCAAGGTATAGCTGATGCTGTAACTATTGAAGCTGATGCAAAAGCTAAGGCAAATATTTTAATTGCAAAGTCGTTAACAAAACAACTTTTAGAGCTTGAGCAGTTAAAAGTTCAAGGTAAATTCAACGAGGCATTACAAGTAAACACAGATGCAAAGATATTTTTAACACCTGGTGGTTCAACTCCAAATATCTGGGTTGATACAAAAGATGTCAAGAAAAGAACAACGGCAGAATAATGGACATTCTTAAGTCTTTACAAAGAGTTGACTGGCAAAAGTGTGAGCTTTTGCCAGTTATAGTTCAAGACGTCAAAAACAGTGAAGTTTTGATGATGGCTTATATGAACAAAGAAGCATTGGAACTCTCCCTTACTACTAAAATAGCTCACTACTTCTCAAGAAGTAAACAGCGTATATGGAAAAAAGGTGAATCAAGTGGACATATTCAAAAGATAGACTCTTTTTATATAGACTGTGATAATGACACACTTCTTATAAAAGTGATTCAAGAGGGTGTGGCGTGTCACACTGGCAGAAGATCTTGCTTTTTTACAGAGCTTGAAACACTAAAAAGTAGCTCTGATGTAGAGATTGATACTAAAGAGATGTATGGAGTGATAGATACTCTTTATCATACAATCCAAGAGAGAAAAAATGCAGATCCTAAGAGTTCGTGGACGGCTGCATTACTTTCTAAAGGCGATAACGCTATACTAAAAAAAGTCATAGAAGAAGCTGGTGAATTTTGCTTAGCTTATAAAGATGATGATGAGATAGAGATGATATATGAAGCAGCAGATCTGACATATCATATGCTTGTAGCTCTTGGCGCGAAAAATATCTCTCCTGAGTTAATAAAACAAGAACTCTCTCGAAGATTTAACATGAGTGGGATAGTAGAAAAAAACTCAAGAAGTAACTAAAATATGAAAACACAGATAACTACCTTTGTAAAAGAGCTTATTGTTTATGACCTTATTCTCTTTGGTAGTTCTTTTTTACTTTTTATTCTTTTAATCATTTTAGGAATATTGCTTCGAAGAAAGACTGCAATTGCTGTCTTAGTTGTCCTTTTGTCCTTTAGTATTCTTTTTTTAGCTCCAACTCTTGGATATGTTAAGATGCATGAATATCTGTATAAACAAAAGATAGAACTAGTGAGTGAGAAAAAACTTAATTTTAACAACGCCATTGTTGTTAAAGGAGTTATTACTAATGAATCAAAAAGATATTTTAAGAAATGTAGTATTAAAGCTAGTGCTATAAAAGTGACTCCAAACAAATTGAAAAATTATATCTTCTCATTCAAACCAATAGTTACAAGTAAGATTATGGAACAAGACATTGATGTAGGTGAGAGTAGAGAGTTTAAGATAATAGTAGAGCCTTATAACTATGAAGGTGATTACAACATTGCTATTGGAGCGAAATGCAACTAACAACTCTATTTAATTACTGGCACTACATCGCATTATTGATCGTAATTTTGATTTTTGCAGGTGGAATTTTTTCAGCATATAAGCAAAAAGATCAAAAACTTGTTCTTCCAATAGTAATATCTACAACTCTTATTAGTCTACTATTAGGAGTTTTTTCAATAGTTTTAGTAGATAAGTATACTAAAAAAGTTTCTATATCTAAAGTAGAAAACAAAAGACTACTAAGCATAGAAAAAATCGCATATAGTGGGATAGTTAGAAATGAAGGTAATCATGAGATAGGCGAGGTTGTAGTTGAGATCAAGCTTATAAATAAGGGACACGCTACAGGAAATGTAAAAGGTGGAAACTATTTCAAATCTAGTGGATTTTTTGGCTTCTTTACAGGTTCAGGAAATCCTTCATATAAGCCACAAACTATAATAAAAGAGTTTGTAGTTGCAAAAAATCTAAAGCCAGGACAAAGCGAGAGTTTTAGAGTCTATTTTGATTGGCCGCCATATTTTAGACATGTTGCAGATTTTGTTACAGTTGAGGGTCACTAATATTTAAGCCCTAGTGGTTTTAGTGCTTGATTTATATTTCTAATCTGCGAGTTTTTATCTCTACACCAATCTGGTGAGAGTAGGGATGAATCATTTATTCCAGCAGTTACTCTTTGAACTGTTACATTTTTAGGTTTCATCTGTATTGCCTCTACTAAGACTTCAAGATACTCATCTTCACTAATTGGAGTAAAATTTCCTCTTAGAAAATCATTTGCTAAAGATGTTTTTTTAACAACATACAAAGGATGATATTTAACAGAGTCAATTCCCCACTCATAAGCCTCTTTAGTAGTTTCTAACATCATCTCTTTTGTCTCATCAGGAAGTCCAAATATTAGATGTCCACAAACATTTAAACCTAATTTTTTAGACTTTTTAATCCACTCTTTGTTCATCTCGCTTGTGTGACCGCGGTTGATTTTTTGGAGTGTTTCATCATATATGGACTGGATGCCAAATTCCACCCAAATCTCTTTATCTTCATTTAGCTTGGCTAAGTATTCTAATGTCTCATCAGTTATGCTATCTGAACGTGTACCAATACTAAGCCCAACTACATTTTCAAATGATAGTGCTTTATCATAAAGAGCTTTTAGAGTCTCAAATGGTGCGTAAGTGTTTGTAAAAGATTGGAAATAGACTATAAATTTCTCTGCACCATATTCATTACGTTGCCTCTTTGAGATAGCATCAAATTGTGTTTGGAGTTGTAAAAGCTGTTTATCTAGGTTTGGGTTTTTGGCAGATGTGAGATTTAAATGAAAACCTTTAAGCTCTTGAGTCTCACCAGTGCTCGCACTAAAAGAGTCATTTTGACAAAAGGTACAGCCGCCTTTTGCAACCGTACCATCTATATTTGGACAAGTAAAACCAGAAATATTGATGCCAACTTTATAAACTTTGCATCCGAATTTGGACTTTAAGTAGTTGCCAAAAGTATAGATTTGTTGCACTTGATTTCCCTTCTTATCACAGACTTTTATATATCAAAAGTATAGATTTTGCGTTTAAATGATATATTTGCCAGTAAAGCAGGCTGTACAGTAGTTGTCTTCTTTAGTATTTACACTTCTTAGTAGTGATGCTTCATCTAAGTAAGCTAAAGAGTCAGCTCCTATAAATTTGCATATCTCATCAACACTCATATTTGCAGCTATTAGCTTGTCTTTGTTTGGAGTATCTACCCCATAAAAACATGGATCTGTAGTTGGAGGAGAGGAGACACGCATATGAACTTCGCTAGCTCCCGCTTCTTTTAACATTCTTACTATTCTTCTTGAAGTTGTTCCACGAACAATTGAGTCATCTATAACAATAACGCTTTTGCCTTTAATGATATCTGTCATAGGTGAGAGTTTCATTTTAACTTTAAGATCTCGCATCTCTTGAGTTGGCTCAATAAAAGTTCGACCAATGTAGTGATTTCTCATAATTCCCATCTCATAAGGAATGCCGCTCTCTTGAGCGTAACCAATTGCAGCTGGAACTCCGCCATCAGGAACAGGAATAACTAGATCTGCCTCAACAGGCTTTATGTGTGCTAGCTCTTTTCCCATGGCTTTTCTTGTTTGGTAAACTGATTGACCAAAGATCTTTGAATCTGGTCTTGCAAAATATACATACTCAAAAATACAGTGCTTGGGAGTTGGTTCAAAAACTTTTATGCTTATGGGCTCTCTATTTTCTTCAAAAATTAGAAGTTCACCTGGTTCTACATCTCTTATAAATTCAGCACTTACAAGATCAAAAGCACAGGTCTCAGATGCAACAATGTAGCCACCATTTGGAAGACGGCCAAGACTAAGAGGGCGAAAACCGTGACGGTCACGCATTGCAAACATTTTTGTTCTACTTAGAAAGACAAGTGAAAATGCACCTTCAATTCTTTGAACTGCATCTATGATTCTAGCTAGAAGTTTTTTCTTTTCACTCTTTGCAATAAGGTGAATAAGGTTTTCTGTATCCATAAATGTTTGAAAAATCGCACCTTTTTCTATAAGTCTATTTCTAATTTCTTCAGCGTTTGTAAGATTTCCATTATGAACTATTGCCATTTCACCTAAGTCATATCTGGCAAATACTGGTTGAGCATCTAAGATAGAATCATTTCCAGCAGTAGAGTAGCGAGTGTGCCCAATAGCACTAGACCCACTAAGTGTTTTTAGTTTTGCTTCATCAAAAACACGCATAACTAAACCGCGTTTTTTGATAGTGTATAGTTTTTCTCCATCAGCAGAACTTATTCCTGCTGCTTCTTGTCCGCGATGCTGAAGTGCATGAAGCGCAAAGTAAGCTAGTCTTGAAGCTTCTTTATGACCGTAAATACCTACAACTGCACACTTTTCATTAACATCTTCTCGCAAATTTTTTCCTTGTTCTATTATTATGACGCTTTTTCGAGCAAAGCTCTAAACACTAAGCCCACATTTTATCGATTTTGGAAGTATACTTGATTTGTCTTAAATTTTTTATAATACTTATAACTCCAAACAATCACTTATAGAGTAAAGACCAGGTTTTTTTCCTACTAACCATGATGCTGCTCTTATAGCTCCCTTGCTAAAAGTGTTTCTAGAAGTTGCAGTGTGGTTTAGCTCTATAAACTCTCCATCATTGTAAAAACCAACAGTATGGCGACCTACAATATCCCCACCTCTAAGGGCCATAACAGAGATCTCATCTTTACTGCGCTCACCAATATTTCCATCTCTTCCACTTACTCGAACCTTATCTAAGTCAAGTCCACGACCAGTTGCCGCTGACTCACCTAGAGTAAGAGCTGTTCCACTTGGTGCATCTTTTTTATGTTTATGATGCATCTCAACTATTTCTATATCAAAGCCATCAAGTGCAGCTGATGCTTGGGCGACAAGCTTATTTAAAAGTGCTACACCTAAAGACATATTTGTAGCGTATAAAACAGGCATATTTTCACTTGCTTGTTTTAGTAGGTTTAGTTGATGTAAGCTTAATCCTGTAGTACCAATAACAAGAGGTGTAGGAGTCTCTATCGCAGCTTCAAGTAGTGTTTCACAAGCCTCAGGAAGAGAGAAGTCTATAACGATGTCACAAGCGTTTAAAAATGATTTTACGCTCGTACTTACTAAGATAGATGGATCTATAGAGAAGTTTAATTTCTCCCTAACAAACACCGAACTCAAACTAATATCATCAGTCTCTTTTAAATCATCAATAACTAACTTTCCAACTCTACCATTTGCACCAAAAACTCCAACTTTAACCATCATTATAGTACCCCTTAACCTAGTTTTTCATCTACATAAGAGATAGCTTGAAGAGCTGCTACTGCACCATCACCTGCTGCACTTACAACTTGTTTTGGAGCTGCTATTCTCATGTCACCTGCTGCAAAAAGTCCTTTTACAGAAGTATTCATACTAATATCAACTATAACTTCGCCTTTATCATTCATATCGCATAAAAAGCTACCATCTTCTTGCTTTAGAGTTTGGTTGTTAACATCATTTCCAACAAATGTAAATACACCTGGGACATCGATATCACGAAGCTCGCCATCTTTGTTTTTAACTCTTATGCCAGTTACACCCATTTTGTCACCATAGACTTCATCAGGGGTAGAGTTTAAAACTAATTCTATTTTATCAGATTTTTTAATTCTATCAACTGTATTTGGAGATGCTCTAAATGTATCTCTTCTATGGATTAAATATACCTTAGTACATATTTTTGCCAAGTAAAGTGCTTCTTCTAAAGCAGTGTCTCCACCACCAATTACAGCTACTTCTTTACCCTTATAGAAAAATCCATCACAAGTAGCACAAGTACTCACACCGCGACCGAAAAATTCATCTTCTCCAGCAAAGTCAGCTCGTCTAGGAGATGAGCCAGTTGCTATGATAACACTATGTGCGTCTGCTACAGTTCCATCACCTTTATGGATCTTAAAGAGATCTCCCTCTTTAGTAACTCTAGTAACCTCTACCATCTCATGTTTTAGACCAAATCTTTGACACTGCTCAGGCCAAGGCTCCATAAGCTCCATCCCAGTAATCTCACCAGTTGCACCTGGGTAATTTTCTATCTCTGAACTTTGAGTAATCTGCCCACCTGGCATGCCTTTTTCAAACATTACAACATTTTCTAAACCACCACGAGTTGTATAGAGTCCTGCTGTAAGACCAGCCGGTCCACCACCTATAATTGCACAATCTAAAATCATTGTTTTTCCTTATTTATTCATCTATAAGGATATTTGAACAGAGTCCAAATATCTACGCTAACCGCTGAGGCACTCAATGTGGAGAATGCCATTGGTTAGCATTCCTAAAAGCTAGGTTCTGACGAACCAGAGTTTATAAAGCTTCCACTACAGAAGCGAGTTCTTGCAAATTATCTAATTTTCGTATCATACTATCTTGTTTATAAATCTGCTCTTGTGATTTTTTTATAAAAAAAATAGAAGGGGAGTCATAGATATTAAAGCGTTGAATAAAGCTTAGTGAAGTCTTTGTTCCACTTCTTAAAAAAGTCGTACCTTCGGTGTTTTGTCTAACTTCATTGTAGTAGTCAATAGCAAGTATAGGAAGCTTAAGTTTTGTTTGGGATAGTAGTTCCATAGTGTTTGGATCTTTAGAGCTGTAAAAGACAACTATATATTTATCTTCTTGTGGATGAAAAACATCGCTTTTTTCATAAAAAGTAAACTCTTTAAAGTCTATGAACTTATACTCTGAAAATTTATAATTGAAGTAAGCAAAAGCACCTGCTATCATAGCGGCACCAAAAAATGAAGCTAGAAGAGTAGAGAGAGAAAAGAGGCTTTGACCTCTTACTCTTGACACTACTGAAACTCTACGCTAAAAGAGCGTTGATTTTTTCAGCTAGAGCTTGTTTTGATTGTGCTCCAACAACTTGATCTACCATTTCGCCATCTTTGAAGAACATGATAGTTGGGATAGAACGGATACCAAACTTAACAGCAATATCTTGCTCTTCATCAGTGTTTACTTTACAAATTTTAGCCTTACCATCAAAGTCTTCAGCTAACTCTTCAATCACAGGAGCGATCATACGACAAGGTCCACACCATGGAGCCCAAAAGTCTACTAAAGATACACCTTCACTTAAAGTTGCTTCAAAATCTGCACCAGTTAATTCTAAATATTTACTCATTACAATTTCCTTATTAATTTATATGAAAGTATTATACAAAGCTAATCTTTAAAAGGACTTTATAAATTTTTTGCAAACATTTTGTATATGCTAGAAAACAAAAAGGTGGCGCCTAAGAGCAAAAAGAAAGCACCTATATAAAAGATAATACTCTCTTTTAAAAGTAACCCAAAAGAGGAAATTGCTAAACCAAGAGAAGAAGAGATAAATTGTAAATTAGTAAGTCTTGATGGTAGAAGTTCATGGAGCATAGGAACATTTTGCTCTTCTATGAGTGGCGAGTAGATCTCAAACCATAGTAAAAAAGGGATAATCTTATATAGGTTGCCTATGATTAAAAAGCCAAAGAAACCAACAAGTAAAATCCAAGAAGCAAGTTTTAAAATCTCTGGATCTGGGCTTATAAGATAAAAAACAAAGAGTAAAAAAGAGAGTATAAAAGAGATGAAGCCTACATAGATAGATCTAGCCCAAATATCATGAACTACTTTTTTTCTAGATCTCATCATCTTTGCTAATTGGAAAAAATAGAGAAGTATGGCGATTATGGTTAAAGTGTAAGATGCAGATTCTAAAATGCTTGTTGAAAATAGAGGAGATGCAAGCATTAAAATAACACCAGCACAAAGAGTATAAAAACTCTTTGCAAATTCATTATCACTTATGCGTTTGCTAAAACCAAACATGGGAACTAAGATGATAGAGATGCCCATAATCAAAAGAGTTACAAAACCAATAACCAAGCTAAAAGTATGAGCTTTTAAAAGGGAGTGTGGATCTATCTCAAGATAGGAGTTAAATCCTAGTGCCATAATAAGACCATTTATGATGCCAAGGAGTAAAAAAAGATTGCTCATCTTCATAGCTGTGGTTATTGTAGTTTTTCTTCTAGCATTTTTTAGAGTTAAAAAAAACTCAACTATATATATGCACATAGCAACAAGAACTAAACCACCACCATAGAGTAAAAAATTAAGATCTACGTAAAAACCAATAAACATAAGTGTTAAACCAAGAGTTAAAAAGATCCAAATATACTTAAAAACAAATACATTGTGATGTTTTGTCTCAGTTACAACAGGGCCAAGCTGTGCCATTGCTGAGAAAATTGCCATCATCACAAAGCCCAACATATACAGGTGTACCCACGCTATCATAGAGAAGTCATCAAGTGGACTTTGAGGGTTTATGAAAAAAAGCCAAAGCATACTAAAGAGATAAAAAAAAGAGGTGAGGAGAAAGTATGGCTTCATAAGTTTTATAGGTGGAGAAAAATCTGGTGATACATTCATTGTTGTTTCTTTTTTTTTGTATAATTCTAACAAATTTTTAAGGGTTTTTTATGAAATTGACAATTAGTGATGGAGAAATAGGTGTTAGGCCACCGGTGGCAAAACCGCATCCTGGTTTTTTACATGAAGTAGGTGAAGAGAGATTTAAAAAGTTGGTTTATGACCATTATGATCTAATAAAAACAAGTGATATCGCTTTTTTATTTCCTGTGCACGATGAAGAAGATTTTGATGATGCTAAGCAACACGCTTTTGATTTTCTTATTCAGATCTGTGGAGGACCTAGATATTTTCAGCTGAGTCGTGGCGAGCCTAGAATGGTTGGAAGACACGCTCCATTTCGTATCGATGAAGAGAGTCGTAAATCATGGTTAGCTCTCTATGCTCCACTCTTAGAAGCTCTTGTGGATGAAGGAATAAGTGAGGAATATATAGAGAGTTTTTGGGATTATTTAGATATTTTTTCACAGTGGCTTGTAAATACTAAGAGCTAGAACTTTAGCATCTCTCTTTTTCTTTTTTTAAAGGTTGCACACTCTTTATAACCTACATCGTGAGCTAGTTTTACAAGCTCTTTTGCAAAGAGAGAGACTTGTTCTGGTTTGTGTGCATCTGAGCTAAAAGTGATGGGGATGTCTAGCTTGTAGGCATCTCTTAAAAGACCTATGGATGGGTACTGTTCAGCTATGGGTTTTCTATATCCCGCCATATTTAGCTCTATTACCATATCTGCATCTTTTATAGCTTGTAGAGCCTCTTTTGCAATTAGGCTAATATCTTTTTTTGGCAGGTATTTAAAAACTTTTATAAGATCTAGATGTCCAACTATATCAAAGTGAGAACTTTTTGCCATATCTCTTATAGCGTCAAAATATTTTTGCCAGATCACATCTATGTCTTCATGCTCATAATGACCGATAAACTCAGGGTTGTCAAAGCCCCACTCATCTATAAAATGAACCGAACCTATAAGATAATCAACATCAGCTTCTAAAACTCTCTTGTCCATATAACCATTAAGAAAGTCAACTTCATAAGCTAAAAGTATCTCTATTTTGTCTTTGTATTTTTCTCTTAGATCTTTTACTTCTCTCTCGTAAGCTCGCATTTCTTCAAACTTCATGCGATACTTTGGATCAAATTTCATAGGCGCATGATCTGCAAAACCAAAGTGTTTTGTACCAAATTTTATGGCTTTTTCAACATATTTAAACAGTTCTCCCTCGGCATGATTGCAAAGTGGAGTGTGGTTGTGTAAATCGACTATCATTTTGGTCCTCTGAAATAAAACTTACTAGGATTTTATGCTATTATAGTGACAATAAATAAATTTGGCTAGGAAACAGAAAAATGACTCAAGAAGAATTAGATGCTATGATGAATGGGGAAATCGATGATTTTGATAGTTTTGAAGATGGTGATATAGAAGAATCAACCTCCAAATTGGATAATGAAGATGTCGAAGATGATGCTGTAGATGATGCAATTCCCGCTGGATACAGTGAAAAAACATCTCATCACTGGCCGCTACCTGCCACAGATGAAAACAAAATGGTACATCAGCTAGATGATGTAACAAAAGAGGGTGAAGAAAAAGCTAGTGAAATTTTTGACATCATTGAAGCTATTAGTAATGACTTAATGGAAAAAGAATCAAACACTCAAAATGCTTTAGAAGTTATAGCTTCAAACATAGAACTCTTTAACAAACTCAGCGCAAAGTTTCCAGATGTTGATGCTTTTAAAACTCAGCTAGAAAAAAATGAAGCAGCACAAGAGGATATAAATCAAACTTTAGAAGCATTACAAAATAGTGGAGACTCTATTATGAGTGTTATGGATATTATGCAATATCAAGATATTCATCGTCAAAAAATAGAACGAGTTATTAATGTAATGCGAGCACTCTCTAAATATATGAACACACTTTTTGAGGGTAAAATAGAAGATGAAAAAAGAGTATCATCTGCTCAACACATCGCTGGTGACACTCACAATGAACTAGCATCTACGGATGATATTGAAGCACTACTAGAGCAGTTTGGGAAGTAATGAGAAAGGTTGAATTACTCTCTCCTGCTGGAACTTTAGAGAAACTAAAAATAGCTCTTGACTTTGGCGCTGACGCTGTTTATGGAGGAGTTAGCCACTTCTCGCTTCGCATACGCTCTGGAAAAGAGTTTAGTATGGAGGAGTTTAAAGAGGGAATTGACTACGCTCATGCAAGAGGCAAAAAAGTCTATGCGACCATTAACGGTTTTCCTTTTAACTCTCAACTCTCACTTCTTAAAAAACACATACTAACGATGGCAGAGTTGGGTCCTGATGCTTTTATAGTTGCAACTCCAGGTGTTTTGAAATTAGCTCATGAACTAGCTCCGCAAATTCCTCTACATCTCTCAACTCAAGCAAATGTTATGAATGTTTTAGATGCAAAAGTCTTTTACGATATGGGTGCTACTAGGATTATTACAGCTCGCGAGATCTCGCTAAAAGATCTAGTGGCGATAAAAAAAGAGCTTCCAGATCTAGAGCTTGAAGTATTTGTTCATGGATCTATGTGTTTTGCATATAGTGGAAGATGTCTTATATCTACACTTCAAAGTGGGCGAGTTCCAAATCGTGGATCTTGTGCGAATGATTGTAGATTTCCTTATGAGATCTATGCTGCAAATCCCGATACCGGAACACTCTTTAGGTTAGAAGAAGATGAGGGTGTTGGAACCTACATTATGAACTCAAAAGATCTAAATCTAGCATCTCATATAGATGAGATACTTGATAGTGGAGTTGTGGACTCTGTAAAAATCGAGGGACGAACAAAAACATCATACTATGCTGCAGTAACTGCAAAAGCTTATAGAAATGCTATAGATGATTATTATGATGGCAAGTATGAAGCGAAAAAGTATCAGTATGAGCTAGAGAGTTTGCAAAATCGTGGATATACAGATGCTTACTTGATCTCAAGGCCATTTGAAAAACATGACACTCAAAGTTTAGACTTTACAATGCAATTAGGCTCACACCAAGTAAGTGGACAAGCTGATGAGAGTGGAGAGTTCTTTTTGTGTAAATATAAAACTTTGCCAAATGATGAGTTAGAAGTAGTAGCTCCAAAAAACTCAAAAGTAGAGCTGATCAATAATGAAATAGGCACAACTTACGAAAGAGATGGCGTCATATATTTAAAACTAAAAGAGTTAAGAGCTAAAAATGGGAAAGTCTGGCAAGAAGTTCATAGTGGAAATGTAAATCCTATAGCACTTCCAACGAAGTTTGCTCCATACACTTTTTTTAGGATCAAAGCTCATGAAGATATGAGTACACATCCAAAGAGATAAAAAAAGTGTATAATTTTAAACAAAATAAATAGGACTGTAAATGAAATTTGTATCAATTGTGATGGGTAGCAAGAGTGACTATGAAGTAATGAAATCGTGTTCAGACACATTTGAGGCTTTTGGCGTAAACTATGAGATGATTATATCTTCAGCTCATCGCTCACCTGAGAGAACTGCAAACTATATAATTGAAGCAGAAAAAAAAGGTGCTCAGGTTTTTATTGCAGCAGCTGGTATGGCTGCTCATTTAGCAGGTGTTTTATCTTCAAAAACTGTTAAACCTATCATCGGTGTACCAATGTCAGCATCTGCGCTTAGTGGTATAGATGCACTTCTCTCTACTGTTCAAATGCCAGCTGGAATGCCAGTTGCTACAGTTGCAATAGGAAAAGCGGGAGCTATAAACTCAGCATACTTAGCAATGCAGATCTTAGCACTTGACAATGAAGAGTTAGCAGTTAAACTACAAGAAGATAGAATTTCTAAAGCTAAAAAAGTTGAGATCGATTCACTAGAGATAGAGACAATAATAAAAGCGTAGGTAACTCAGATACATTCCACCTCAGGAGAGGATGGGAGAGTAAAGAGGCACAAGTGCCGAGAGCTTCCCGCCGAGGGAAACCTAGTGTTAACGTAGGTAGCGGAATTACTTCCGATACCGTGACAAACGAGTAGAGGCACAAGTGCCGAGGGCTTCTCGCCGAGGGAAACCTAGTGTTAACGCAGAGAGAGGGACTTGTTCCTCTCTCGTGAATAATAGTAGGAGCGCCCTTAAATTTATGCAATAAATTAAAGGAAAAAAGTGATGAAGTGGATGAGCGATGAAGAGTATATGGAACTCACAGGCCTTGATATGGATGCTATTGATGACTTATGTGCTCGTGGAAAACTAACAGTAGAAGTCAAAAATGGGATCAGAATGATAGATCCATCTAAAGGCTCACAAAGCGTGGTTCCAGCACAACTAAAAGAGCTCTCCGCTAGAAACACTAAAGAGATGTTAGTTCAACCTGAGTTTGTTGAAAAAACTATTGGTACCATCATCAATCTTCATGAAAAAGTATTAGATGCAAAAGATGAGACCCTAGAAGCTGTAAGGGCTGAAAACACCTTTTTACGAGAAGCTTTAGGTTCACTTCAAGAGCTTTATGATGAAGATAGAAAAACAATCCACACACTTCAAGAACAATTAAAACTATCTCAACAAGAAGTTGAGTTTATGAGAAGAAAGTACAAGCTTATGTGGAACAAAGCAATAGATGAACACACTACTTAATGAAAATAGATAAAGCTTGTGTTGATTGCATAGTCAATCAAAGTTATAGAGTTTGTGACGCAATAGACGCCTCAGAAGAGTTACGAGATCAAATAACTTCAACTATTAAAGAGATGAGTAAGGAGTTTTCATATGCTAAAAATCCTCCAGAGATCGCTTCTGATGTTTATGAAAAAATGGCTCTTATGGCAGAAAAAGAAGATCTTTATAGAGAGGCAAAAGCACTCTCAACACAAAAAGCTCTCTCATTTGTTCCACTAATAGAAGAAAAACTTCTAAAATCTGCCGACAAACTTCTAACTGCCACAAAAATAGCAGTAGCTGGAAATGTAATAGATCTAGCTGCAGTTGTTGAGTTTGACTTAGAAGAAGAGCTCTCAAAGGTTTTTGAGACAGACTTTGCTCATGATGACTTTGAACTACTTCGAGAAAAACTTAAAAATGCAAAGAGCGTTTTAGTTATAGGCGACAATGTCGGCGAACATATTTTTGACTATATCTTTGTAAGAACTCTAAGAGAGATCTACCCAAGTGCGAATTATTCATATATGGTTAGGGGAAATCCAATCATAAACGATGTAACCATGAAAGAGGCAAATGAAGCTGGGTTTGATAAGATCTGCTCCTTAGTAGATAGCGGAGTTAACACTCCCGGATTTTCATATAATCGTGCAAATGTTTATTCAAAAGAGCTTTTTGATAGGGTAGATCTAGTTATAACTAAAGGTATGGGAAACTACGAGTGTCTAAGCGAGACTCACAGAAGTGATTTGTGCTTTTTGTTAAAGGTAAAGTGTGAGGTAGTAGCCTCTTCTTTAGAAAGAAAAGTAGGCGATATAATCTGTAAAATGATATAATTGCAAAAATTTATGAAATAAAATTAAGGTAAATAGATATGATAACTTTTAGTGAAATGCTACTAAAACTTCAAGAATTTTGGATGAAACAAGGGTGTAATATTGTTCAACCTTACGACATTCCAGCAGGTGCGGGAACATTTCATCCAGCTACTTTTTTACGCTCACTTGACTCACAACCATGGGCTGTTGCTTATGTGGCACCATCTCGCCGTCCAACTGATGGAAGATATGGACAAAACCCTAACAGACTTGGATCTTACTATCAGTTTCAAGCACTTATAAAACCATCTCCAGACAATATTCAAGAGCTTTATTTAAAATCATTAGAGTACCTTGGTCTAGATGTGAAAAACCATGATATTCGTTTTGTAGAAGACAACTGGGAATCTCCAACTCTTGGAGCGTGGGGACTTGGTTGGGAAGTTTGGCTTAACGGCATGGAAGTAACACAGTTTACTTACTTTCAACAAGTCGGCGGTATAGAGTGCAAACCTGTTGCGGTTGAGCTTACCTATGGAACTGAGAGACTTGCTATGTATCTTCAAGGCGTTGATAATGTTTTTGACATCGTTTGGGGTGAGAATGAGCATGGAAAAACATACTATAGAGATGTTCATAAAGAGAGCGAAATAGAGTTTTCAAAGTACAACTTTGAAGTAGCGGATGTTGAGATGCTCTTTGCTGACTTTGCTGCAAAAAGTAAAGAGTGCCAAAGAGCTATAGAAGCAGGGCTTCCACTTCCCGCTTATGATCTGTGTATGATGGCATCTAACACTTTTAATATTTTAGATGCAAGAAAAGCTATTTCACAAACAGAGAGACAAAATTATATACTCAAAATTAGAGAACTTTCAAAAGCTTGTGCTGAACTTTATAAAGCTCAAGAAGAAGATAGAATGCAAAGAGTAAAGAGTTAGTTTTGCAATAAAGTATCAAGTAGAGTAAAAAAATATCTGATTTTTAGTTGGTTACCTTTAAAACTGTTATAATATAACATTTTATTTAGGAGTAAGTTTTGCAAATAGAAAAAATAATCAACCCACTAGACTTGATATATTACGAGTATGACAAGAGGACTAAGAGACTTTTTTATGATACTAACTACTCAAATAGATTTATAGAACTAGAATTTTTTAAGATCACTTACCATCTATCTAAACAAAATATAAAGTTTAAAGTACTTAAAGACAAATCCATAGAGTTTACAAAGCAGAAATTTTCCCTAAAAGAAAAGTTTGAAAAACTTCTAAAATATATAGATCATAAAAAACAAAACATCTATTTACTAAACGATACAAAGATGAAATTTGCGAAAAATATCCCTCTTTTTGAAATAAAATATATAAAACAAAATGTTAATTTTCATAATTATGATGCTCTTATCTTTAGCTCTAAAAATGGAGTTTTAGCAATAGAGAGTATGAATAAAGAGTGGAGAAAAGTTCCTTCTTATGCTATTTCAGAACAAACAGGAAAGCTTATTCGAGATTTTGGTGGACACCTGAAATATGCTGGAAGAAAAAGACACGGCGATGAATTTGCATATGAGATATTAAAAGATTTAAAAGGCAAGAGAGTTTTGTACATTAGAGCAAAAGAAGTAGTCTCAAATATGTTAGAGATTTTAAAAGAAAATGGTATCAAGTGCGATGATGTGGTCGTTTATGAAAACTTATTTAAAGAGCCAAAAGAGAAAAAAGATCTACCAAAAAACTCTAAAATCGTTTTCTCATCTCCATCAACGATAAAGTACTTTTTCAAAGCTTTTTCATGGGATGACTCTTATACGGCCATATCTATTGGACACACTACTGCAAAGTACTTTCCAGAACATATTAAACCTATTATTGCAGATAAAACTTCTCTAAAGGCTTGTGTTACTAAAGCTTTGGAGATAGAGTAGTTGAGCCAAACTCTTATAGGACAGATTGATCGTATACTTTTTGAGGATGATGGTTTTTTTATAGCTAAACTTAAGAGTGGTGAGAAGATTAGTGGGACTTACTTAGAGAGTGAAGTCTCACATATAAAAGACTCGGCTATTACTCTTAGTGGAGAGTGGTTTGAGCATAAAAAACATGGTAAAACTTTTAAATTTGACTCCATTAAAGTTAACCAAAATCATCTCTTTTTCTTTTTAAACAAAATAGTAAAAGGTTTTACAAAAAAGCTCTCCGCTGAACTAATAGAACACTTTGGTAATGATGGTCTTGTAGAGATTTTAGATAACGATATCGAGAGACTTTTAGAGTTTAAGGGCATAAAAGAGAAGCGACTTAAAAAGATCCAAAGCTCATGGAAAAAGTTTAGATCTATGCGTCGTCTTGGAGAGTTTCTAAGCCCTTTTGATGTCTCTCAAGCACTCTTAACTACCATAGCTACTGCTATGAGAGATGTTGATGAGCCTTGCTCTAAGATAAAAGATAATCCCTACATATTGACTTCCATAAACTCCATAGGCTTTAAAAGAGCGGATGAATTAGCTCTAAAAATGGGCGTGGCGAGCGAAGATGAAAACCGCATAAGCTCGGCTATGGACTATACACTTTTAAACTATTGTGAGCAGCAAGGAAATAGTTGTATCTCAAAAGATATACTCTTTAGTGGTCTTGATGAGCTTTTAGGATTTAGCCAAAAAAATCATCTCTATGAAGCGGCTTTGGTTGAGAGAGTTGCAGAAAATAGTATTGTTATAATGAAGAACAACAGAGTCTCCCCATCAAGACTATATGATGCTGAGAAATTTCTGCATGAGACCATCACAACTAGAGCAAAAAAAGATAGTGGCGGTTTTGTAAAAGATCTAGATGAGTTTTTAAAATCAAAAGAGTTAAAACTTGGGGATGAGCAAAAAGAAGCAGTAGCAAAGATCAATGAGGGCGTATCTATACTTTTTTTGGTTGGATATGCAGGAACTGGAAAGAGTACAACTTCAAAAACAATCTTAGAGCTTTTAAATACAAGATATGACGCAAAAGAGATAATGACTTGTGCCTTAAGTGGCATAGCATCTCAGAGAATTGCAGACACAACTGGTTTTGAGAGTGCTACTATTCAGTCGCTTTTGGTTAAGTACGAGGCGGCTGACTATTTTCCTTTTGGAGTCGTGCTTATAGATGAAGCATCTATGATCAACTCTTCACTTTTTGCAAGACTGATGCACAAAGTTCGTAAAGATGCTATCGTTGTTGTAGTAGGTGATGATGCACAACTCCCTCCAATAGGTGCTGGAAATGTTTTGAGTGATGTCTTAACACTAGAGTTAGCTCCCACAGTAAAGCTTACAAAGATCTATAGACAGAGTGAAGATCAAGCTATTCGGCTTATCGCCAATGATATTAGAAAAGGTGTAGTTCCAGCATATAGAGAGAAGTATGAGGATTTTGAATTTTTAGAAGTAAGCATAGAAAACTACTATGCTCTAAGAGAACAACTCTCTCAAGTAGAACTTCAAGAACTAAGAGAGTCTAACGCTGAAGACATTATAACTGAGATGCTTCATAAGCTTATAGAGTCCTTGCAAAAAGCGAGATATAGGTTAAATAACAAGCAGATAAAAGAGTATCTAAACTACTTTCAAGTTATCACTCCTATGAAAGGTGGAACACTTGGATCTAACAATCTTAACAAGGTTTTACAAGAGTACTTCAACCCAAATCCTAAGAAGTGTTTTAAAAGAGGTGGAGTTGAGTTTAGGCTTATGGATAAGGTGGTTCACACTAAAAATGAGAATATGACTTCATGGAGTGGGGATGGTTTTAAAAATGGTGAGGACTCAAGTCAAAGACGTATCTTTAATGGTATGAGTGGACTGCTTTTTAAGATAGAAGAAGCTGATGAGCAGTTGTTTGTTTTTTATCCAAATGAAGATATCGTTGTGGTTTATGAGTATGAAGAAGCAAAACCATATCTGATGCTCTCATACGCTCTAACTATTCATAAAGTTCAAGGTATGGAGTATGATATAGTTGTTATTCCAATGACTTTTTCACACTTTATCATGCACAATACAAAACTAATATATACAGCCATAACAAGAGCAAAACATAAATGTATTATCATAGGAGAAGGTGCTGCTTTTGAGAGTGGTTGTAAGAAGTTTGAACAGACTGCAAGAGACACAGTTTTACTAGAATTGTGATAATAATTCAACTTCTAAGAGCACTTTTTAGATACATTTGTTAAGATACTTAATGACAAGTTTAAAAAAGGAAACTTTATGAAATCAATTGATATTTTTCCTTGGAATGATCACTTTGAAACGGGTGTTGAAACAATAGACACTCAACATAAAAAACTAGTAACTATACTTAATAAATTAGCAACTAATGTAGCCTATGAATCAAATGAAAAAAATCTAGATGCAATATTTGATGAGCTTAAAGACTATACACTTTACCACTTTAAAACAGAAGAAGCTATTTGGGATAAATACTTGCCAAACGCTGTTCTAAACAAAGAACACAAAGAGGTACATCAAAGGTTTGTAGAGACGGTTATGCGTCTTAAGAGTGAACAAGATGTAAAGCCTCTTAGCGTTTTAGCAGATGAAGCACTTGGATTTTTAGCAAAATGGCTAGCATCTCATATCTTAGATACAGATAGACGCATGGCTTATATCGTTTTCGCTGTGCAAGATGGGCTTAGCATAGAAGAAGCAAAAGTTCAAGCAGAAGATAAGATGAGTGGTTCAAGTAGACTTTTTATAGATATAATTCTCTCTATATATAGCACTTTATCCTCAAATACACTAAAGTTGATGCGTGAGTTAAAGTCACATCAAGCCTATGAGAAAAAAGTAGCATATCAAGAAGAATATAGACAACTTCTTATAAATATCTCAACACTATTTATAAATCTACCAATAGAACAAGTAGATTCTACTATACAAAACCTGCTTGAGAAAATGGCCACTTTCGTAGGGGCTGATAGAGCTTATATCTTTGAATATAATGCGCAAAAGCATACATCATCAAATATTTATGAGTGGTGTGGAGATAAAATTTTACCTCAAATAGACAATCTTCAAAACTTTTCCAATGATATGGCTTGGGAACTTACACAAGCACATATGAGTGGAAATATAAAATTAATTGAAGATACTTTAGCTATGCCACAAAGCAAGTTTAAGGATCTTTTAATATCTCAAGATATAAAAAGCCTAGTAACTATTCCTCTGATGCAAAAAGCTGAATGTATAGGTTTTGTAGGGTTTGATGCTGTAAAAAGTAAGCATGAATTTACCCAAGATGAGATAGATATTTTGGACCTCTTTAGTAATACACTTGTAAATATTAGAGGTAGAAAACAAGCAGAAGAAGAGCTCTCAAAAGAAAAAACACTACTTAAAACACTAGTTCAAAACATCCCAGACTTGGTTTGGCTAAAAGATAGAGATGGTATCTATATGGCATGTAACAAACGATTTGAGGATTTTTTTGGTGCAAAAGAAAAAGATATAGTTGGCAAGAGTGATCATGATTTTGTAAATAAAGAACTTGCAGATTTTTTTAGAATTAATGATAATAAAGTGATGAAAACAAATAAAACTTGCATCAATGAAGAGACCATAACCTTTGCAAGTGATGGACATGTAGAACTAGTACAAGCTACAAAAATTCCAATGCACAATAGCGATGGAAGTGTCATGGGAGTGCTTGGGATCTCAAGAGATATAACAGAGCGCCAACATCATGAGAAACACTTAGAATACATAGCACACTATGATGCACTCACAGGGCTTCCAAATCGTATTTTACTCTCAGATCGTATAAATCAAGCACTTAAGCAGTCCAATAGACATAGGTTTTCATTTGCTGTTGTTTATCTAGATCTTGATGGATTTAAAACTATAAATGATACTTTTGGACATGACTATGGAGATAAGTTTTTAGAACTCTTAGCCAAATATATGCAAAAATCTCTCCGTCAAGGTGACACTATAGCTCGTTTGGGTGGAGATGAATTTGTAGTAGTTTTGCTAGATCTTAAAACTCATGAAGATAGTTTGATTATGATAAAGAGACTACTAGAAGCGAGTTCACAAAAAATAATAGTTGATAAGATTGAAATGCAAGTTACTGCAAGCCTAGGTGTGACTTTCTTTGATGCAGGAGATGAGATAGATGCAGATCAACTTCTTCGTCAAGCAGATCAAGCGATGTATCAAGCAAAGATACTTGGCAAAAATCGCTTTCATATCTTTGATGCACTAAAAGATAAAAAAATAAGAACACATCATGAGAGTTTGGATGAGGTACAAAAGGCACTTCTAAATGATGAGTTTGTGCTTTACTATCAACCAAAGGTAAATATGCAAAGTGGAGAAGTCGTTGGAACTGAGGCTTTGATAAGATGGAATCATCCTGAACATGGGATTCTCTCTCCTTCTTTGTTTTTGCCAATAGTTGATGGACATATCTTATCTGTAAGAATTGGAGAGTGGGTACTAGATAGTGCAATGAGACAGATGAGTGAGTGGAAGGACAAAGGGATAGATGTTCCAACTAGTGTAAATGTAGATGCTATGCAACTTCAGCAAAGTGACTTTGTAGAGCAGTTAAAAAATCTTTTAAAAAAGTATCCAAAAGTAGAGCCAAAAGACTTAATTCTTGAAGTTTTAGAGACAAGTGCCTTAGAAGATATAGTTCATATCTCACAAGTTATGCACGCTTGTTTAGACATAGGTATAACATTTTCATTAGATGACTTTGGAACCGGTTACTCATCTCTTACATACCTAAAGAGACTTCCAGCAAAAGAGTTAAAGATAGATAAGAGCTTTGTTTGTGGAATGCTTGAAGATAGTGATGATCTAGCTATTTTAGATGGTGTTATGAGCCTCTCTAGTGCTTTTAGACGTGATGTTATTGCTGAGGGAGTTGAGAGTGTTGAACATGGAGAGATGTTACTTAAACTTGGATGTAAAATAGCGCAAGGATATATTATAGCTCATCCAATGCCACCAGAAAATATAGAAGAGTGGATAAAACACTATGATTCAAATGAGAAGTGGAAAAACACTAGCTCTATCAGCCGAGAAGATCTGCCTCTACTCTATGCTTTAGTCGAACATAGAGCGTGGTTAAGTGGTGTGTTAGCTTATATTAAGGGGATAACTACATCTCTTCCAGAAAGAAACTATCATGAGTGTCGCTTTGGAGAGTGGCTTTATGGCATTGGCATGGAGCACTACAAAGATAGTTCTTCTTTTATAGAAGTTGAAAAGTATCATAAAGAGCTACATGAGAAAACAAATATTCTTGTCAAACAATATAAGCACAACAATTTAGAAGATTTAGAAGTAGCAATAGCTGAGATAAAGAGATTAAGCCACGACTTAACCCTTAGTTTTAAAAGGTTTGAAGCAACAAGGGAAAATAGTTCATTACTAGACATATAAACAAAGCGAAGTCTTATGATATTTGACATATAATCATTCAAAATTCCTAGTTAGGAGAGTGAAATGTCATTTAAAATCAAGATAGCGATTTGTGGTATAAGTGGACTTGTTGGATCTAAGCTCACAGAGATGTTTGAATCTAAATATCATGATGTTATTGGCATAAAAGTAAGAGAAAATACAAAAGTAGAAGATGTAGCAAAACAGATCGAAGCTTGTGATGTTTTGATAAATCTAAGTGGAACTACTATCCTTGCTCGCTGGAGCAAAGAGTACAAGAAGGGGCTTTATAATAGTAGGATAAATACTACTAAAAAACTCGTAGATGCCATGGGTTTGTGTAAGCAAAAACCAAAACTTTTTATCTCTGCATCTGCTATTGGGATCTATGATAGTGAGCTAAAACATGATGAAGATTCGCAAGATCTAGCAAATGATTTTCTAGCCAATATCTGTAAAGATTGGGAAGCCGAGGCAAGAAGGGCATCAGAAATAGGCGTGAGAAATGTTCAAACTAGATTTGGAGTTATCTATGCAAAAGAAGGTGGTGCAATGGCTAAGATGCTTCCACCTTTTAAAATGGGCGTTGGCGGAAAAGTTGGGAGTGGTAAGCAGATAGTCTCTTGGATCCACATAGATGATCTGGTTCGCGCCTATGAGTTTATTATAAAAACTCCAGAGTTAAGCGGTGCTATAAACTTCACAACCAAGCACTCACTCTCAAATAACGAACAGACTAAGATTATGGGAGATGTTTTAGGCAGACCAACTTTTTTCACAGTCCCAGAGTTTGTTCTAAGACTCATCTTTGCAGATGGTGCAACTGTGATGCTTGATTCAAAAGATGTTTATCCTAAAAAACTCTTAGAGAGTGGATTTGAATTTAAGTATCCTTACTTTGAAGATGCACTAAGAGAGATCATAAGTTAAGTTATGATGAAAAAATCAAATATATTCTTAAATATATCATCAGATCTACAAGATGAGATCTTTGAAGATCTCGTAAAAAAAGAGTCTTTTAAACTTCAAAGAATTATCTCACAAGGACATACGACACCAAAAGATGAGTGGTATGATCAAGATGAAGATGAGTGGGTTATGCTTGTGAGTGGCGAGGCTGTTTTGTCATTTTTTGATGATGAAGATGTGCATCTAAAAGCTGGGGATTACATAAATATAAGAGCTCACAAAAGACATAGAGTCTCATGGACAAAGCCAGATGTAGAGACTATCTGGTTGGCACTGCACTCCCAATCATCGGAGTAAATGCTTTTGTGCTTAGCTCTACTGTATCGCCGATAGTAAGGTTTTTTGCTTCATCTTGAGTGATAACAACTTCTACAAGTTGTTGTCCGATGGCAACAATGGCTACATATATCACATCTACTTTTTTTATATCTAAAAGCTCTCCGCTAAATGAGAACTTCTGGCTCCCTGAAGTCTTTAGGAGTATATCTTTTGGCTTACCCTCATTTACGATGACTCCTTGCTCTAGCACGACAACTCTTGAAGCTAGTCTGTAGATCTCGCTTGGATCGTGACTCACCATGATGATAGTAGTTTTGAACTCTTTGTGTAAGGCTAAGATCTCACTTTGTAGTTTTGTCCTCATTTTAGAATCAAGTGCCGATAGAGGCTCATCCATAAGTAGAAGTTTTGGCTCACCCATCATTGCACGGCAAAGTGCAACTCTCTGTTTTTGTCCACCGCTTAGCGTGTTTGGATGTCTGTTTTTTAGCTCACTTAATTCTGTAATGTTAAGAAGATGAGAGGCTAGAGCTTCATCTTTTTTTACATAGAGAAGATTTTGTAAAACGCTCATGTTGTTAAAGAGTGCGTAGTCTTGAAAGACAAATCCGATAGCTCTTTTTTGAGGAGGAAGTGTGGTTTTTTGATCTAGCCAGATCTCATCATCAACGCTGATCACCCCTTGTGCATCTTCAAAGCCTGCAAGTATCCTAAGTAGCGTAGTTTTTCCACTTCCACTAACTCCGCTAAGAGCTAAAAACTCGCCTTGCTCAATGCTAAGATCTATATTAAGAGTCATCTCTTTTTGTGAGCCAAAGAGTTCTTTTTTTATATCTATTTTTATCATCTAAATTGTCCAATGGCTCTGTTTTTTTGGTTAAATATATAGACACTTAGGAGTACCAAAAAGCTGATTATGAGCATGATAGCACTATAGATGTGAGCATTTGTATAGTCCATAATCTCAACCATCTCGTAAATTGCAACTGATGCCACCTTTGTCTCGCCAGGGATACTTCCACCTAGCATCAAAACAACTCCAAATTCTCCAACTGTATGAGCAAAAGAGACTATGATAGCAGTCATAACAGCTGGCTTCATGTTTGGAAGTGCGACTCTAAGAACTGTCTGTGTCTTACTTTTTCCAGCTATATATGAAGCTTCAAGCATATTTTTGTTTATGGAAGCAAATCCGCTTTGGAGGGGCTGAACCATAAAGGGGAGTGAGTAAAAACAGCTTGCAATTACAAGACCGCTAAAGTTAAAGACTAGTTTTATACCAAAATACTCATCAAAAAAAGCACCAACTGGTGAGTTGTGAGAGAGAATGATAAGGATGTAAAAACCTAAGACTGATGGTGGTAAAACTAAAGGAAGTGCAGTAATAGCTTCAAAAATAGGCTTGGTTTTTGAGGTAGTTTGAGAGAGCCACCAAGCAAAGGGTAAACATAGAATAAAGAGTATAAAAGTTGTAAGTCCGGCTAGTTTAAAAGACAAAACAAAAGGAGTTAGCTCTAAAGTGCTTAATGCTTCTAGCATTTTAAGATCTCACTTATAGAGAGTTCACTTGCTTTTATGAAGATCTTTACCGCATCGCCTATTTTTAGGCTCATGCGAGATGAAGAGTTTTTAGTGATAATACTCTCAAAATTTGCATCTCCTACACTTAGTTTTATACTACTAAGAAGCTCGCCATTTTCAACTTCAACTATCTTAGCATCTAGCTGATTTGAATAGCTTACAACTCCACTAAACTCTTTTGCTAGAGCTATGTGAGTTGGCTTTACGCTTAGTTTAACAAGGCTTGAGACTTTTAGAGACTCGTCTAGATCTAAGCTCATCATAGTCAGTTTATGTGATGCAAATTCGAAGTTTACAATGTTTAAGTTCTCTTTTGTTTGGATCTTTGTAACTCTGGCTTGGAATCTGTTCATGGCAGAAGATAGCCGTACTTTTTAAAGATCTCTTTTGCATTATCACTTAGGATAAACTCATAAAAAGCTTTTGTCTCTTCATCCTCTTCTATCATAACTATGCCTTGTTTTATAGGAGTGTAGAGGCTTGGATCTACCTCTATCCAGTTTATATTTTGTTTGTATTTTAGCATGGTTTTTGAGTAAAGAGATGATTTTGCAATAAGCCCTATATCTGCTGCTGTAATAGCAAATGAGACAGTTTGAGAGATAGACTCAGCGAAGATAAGTTTGCTCTTTATATCTTTGTAGATCCCAGCACTTTCAAAAGCTTGCATTGCAGCAGTTCCATAAGGCGCAGTCTTTGGGTTTGCAATGGCGATTTTGTAGATCTCATCGCTCTTTAATAGATCTATGCCTTTAGACATATCTTTTGGATCTTTACTTAAGATCGCTAAAGATCCTAAAGCGTAGATTACAGGAGCATTCTTAGCGATCTTGTCATTATAAAGAGATTGTGGAAACATCATATTTGCAGCCATAAAAAGATGATAAGGCGCGCCATGCTTTATCTGAGCAGTTAATTTTCCGCTACTTCCTAACGTAACCCTAACTTTGGTGTCTTTATGTGTTTTGTTAAACTCAGCTATAAGCTCATCGATAGCATAACTAACATTTGCTGCTACTGCTATGTTTATGGTGCCTGCGCTAAGAAAGGTAGTCCAGAGTGTAAAAATTAAAAGTAGTTTTTTCATGATATTCCTTGAAGCATTATGTATTTAAAGATATAACGAGATATTATCATTTTAAAAAAAAGAAGTCAATAATTGAGTGCTCCAAACAATTATTAAGTTGGATCCTGAATCAAGTTCAGGATGACGGTTTGTTTGTTCAGGATGACAGTTCGTTTGTTCGGGATGCCGGTTCGTTTGTTCAGGATGCCGGCTCGCTTGTTCAGGATGACGGTTTGTTTGTTCAGGATGACAGTTCGTTTGTTCGGGATGCGGTTCGCTTGTTCAGTATGACAGTTTGTTCGTTCAGGATGACGGTTCGTTTGTTCGGGGTGGCGCGCATCCCGTCATTCCGTGCTTGACACGGAATCTAGTTTATAGATCAATCAAAGAGATCAATTGAAAAATACTTTATGAACTTTAGGCAAGGGAGCTAGAAGATAGATCCAACTCCCCTTAGAGGATTAAAATATAGTAAATCTAAAATGAGTGAAGCTTAAAATCTCTTCCATCTCACTTACAACTTTTTGCATGATAAGGCCTTCATCTCGTCCTGAGAAGAGTCTTGCCATCATATAGCCATTGCTTAGTCCTATCATAACGCGTCCATCGCTCTTCTCATAAACAGAGATACTAAGAGGCATATTTGTAGACATAACTTTGCTCTCATCTGCACTCAACATCTCTGAGGCATACTTAGCATTACAAAATTTTATGATTTTTACTTTGCCAGCATCTGCTCCGCCATGAGTTATGATCTCTTGCTGTTGGTCGATGATTTCAGTCACATGCCAACCCTCTTTTGCGTTTAGTCTATCTTCTAAGATTTTTAAAGTTTTTTCAAACTCATAAGGGGATGCTATCTCTTTTAAAAGCACAGAAGGTGCTGCTATTTTTAAAGAGATGCCAACTACAAAGATGCTAAAGACTAAACCTAAAGCGATACCTACAAATAGTGATATTTTATTCATTAATTACTCCTCTGATATACATATTTTTTGAGCTTTAAAAGCTTGAATGGTTCTTAGGGCGACATAACCCACAACTATGGTTAAAAAAGCGATGAGTGATAGAGATGCAAGATATGTAAAAGTAGAGTGATATATATTGTGCATCAAAAGCGTAGCTATTGTTATGGCCGCTAGTGGGAAAGTGTAAGCCCACCAAGAGATAAAAAACATCTTTACATCATACATACGCAACATAAATAAAAGTAGCAAGAGTGTAAAGAGCGCTATAGAGTAGAGAAAAATCGAGAACATATCTATAGAGCCATCAGTGATTTTAAGATAGCTTATAAACCCAACCGCAGGTGGAGCTATAAAGATAAAAAAAGTTGGTATAAGCTTTTTAGCTAGTGGATTATGAAAGATGATTCTGTTCATCATAATAGTAAAAAGTACTATCCAAAAAAACATCCCTAGTGAGAAGAAAAAGAGTGAAACATAGATGGGTGCAGCTTCAACTCCGACAACAGGAACTAAAACATTTCCAACTATGGGGATAAACCATGCAGGGTTGCTATGAACTACTTCTAGGTCGTTGTGGATCCAGTACTTTATAACTAAAAGTGTAAAGAAAAGTTGCAAAGGTGCAGCTATAAACCAAAGTATGATGGATAGAGTTGGTGCAAAGTCATAGTAAGCTATAGAGATAAGTAAAAAACTAACAGAGATGCTAGCCATAAAAGAGCTTTTTATGGGGTGATTTATCTCTTGTTTTACAGCTTTTGGATGAATAGCAATTTTTAACATATAAGAGGTAAAGATGACTAAAAACAAGAGCGTGTCAATAAAAAGTATGAATGCATAAAACCAGTAGGAAAAATCTAAAATATGATACGCTTTAGCAAAAACTATAGCAAATCCTGATAACCCCATGATAATAGCAAACAACTGAACAGGAAAGTATTCGAGTGATCTTACATCCGTACAGATAGAAGTTTGCATCAGATTCCTTTGTTTGTAAATTTTATGGGATTATAATCAATATTTAGTTAAGTTATAATAAATATAAAAATTTAGTTCTATTTAAATACTTAATTGTTGAGTACAAAGAACAAAAGAGTCAAAACTTATAGTAAAATGACACTACTATTTAAGAAGGGAAGAACTATGATAAAAGTCTCAGCTATTCAGATGCAGATGAGTAAAGATATAGAAGCAAATATAAAAAATGCTGAGACACTTGTAAGAGAGTCAAGCAAAAATGGTGCAAAAATCATACTTTTACCAGAGTTGTTTGCATCTTTATACTTTTGTAAAGATATGGATGAGAAGTATTTCTCTTTAGCATCAGAACTTAAAGACAACACTCTTATAGAGAAGTTTGCCACTCTAGCACAAGAGTTAGGCGTTGTTTTGCTTGTTAGTTATTTTGAAAAGAGCGGCGTGGAGTATTTTAACTCTTTGGTTGTAGTGGATGCAGATGGCACGATTATGGATAACTACAGAAAAACTCATATACCTTGTGGACCTGGATATGAAGAGAAGTTTTACTTCAAGCCAGGAGATAGTGGCTTTAAAGTCTATAATACAAGATATGGTAAGCTAGGAGTTGGGATCTGCTGGGATCAGTGGTTTTGTGAGACTGCTAGGGCTTTGGCTCTGATGGGTGCTGAGATCATTTTTTATCCTACTGCTATTGGAAGTGAACCTGAGATTGGGGTTGATTCTAAAGATCATTGGCAAAGGGTTCAGATGGGTCACGCCGCTACAAACACAGTTCCCGTTGTAGCTGCAAACCGCATAGGTGAAGAAGTAGGAGAGAGTTGCACTCTTACATTCTACGGCTCATCTTTTATAACAGACTATACTGGTGCAAAAATCGCCGAAGCATCAAGAGATAAAGAGGAGATAATTTACGCAGAGTTTGACTTAGAGACAATAGCAAAACAAAGAGAGTACTGGGGACTTTTAAGAGATAGACAACCAGCATCTTATAGGGTTTTAGTAGATCAAGATAATTAAAGGCTCTAAACAATTATTAGGTTAGATCCTGAATCAAGTTCAGGATGACAGTTTGTTCGTTTGGGATGACAGTTTGTTCGTTCAGAATGACAGTTTGTTCGTTCAGGATGACAGTTTGTTTGGAATGACAGTCTGTTCGTTGAGGATGACTGTTCGTTTGGAATGACAGTTTGTTTGTTCAGGATGACGCGCGTCCCGTAATTCCGTGCTTGACACGGAATCTAGTTCATAGATTAATCATAGGGTTCAATTAAATATATAATTTTAAAAAGTTAAGGACAAAAATGAAAAATAGTGTTGTTTACTTTATAATATTTCATCTTTTAGCTTTCATATCACTAAGTGCTGATGATAAAGAGCTTCTTTCACAAGAGAAGCAAAATCTTTTGCTTCAAGAGCAAAACAGATATGAGTCAGAGTATGAAAAACTAAGATACAACTGGATAACACCTCTTAATTTAGGAGCTTCTTACGGATATGACAAAGCATATACTGGAGATTATGGCACAAATACAAATGTCTCAGCTTCTATCTCTCAAGATATTTTCCGCTCCGGTGGTATTACATACCAGATAGAGTATGCTGATGCGAAAAAAAGAACAGATGAGATCTCGCTATCAAAAGAGATGGCCTCTATAAATGAACAACTTTTTACTACACTTTTAGATTACAAAAAAACACTCTATCAAAAAGAGCAGAGTGAGTTGATACTAAAAAACAAAGAGATAGAGATCTTTATAAAACGACAACTTTATGATGTGGGCAAGGCTGATATTACAGAGTTAAACAATGCCTTGGTTGCACAAAGTAGTGAATTGAAAAATCTAGTAACACATCAGTATATGCTCGCGAAGTTAAGAGGAGAAGTTTTAAAGTTAAGTGATGTAGATCCAGCTAAATTTTTGCTTCCAACATTTACTCTTATAGAGAGAGACGCCTATCTTGAAAATAATCTAAATCTAAACTATCTCCGCTTTCAAGCAAAAAGTTATGAGTCGCTTTATGGTGTAACAAAGAGCAACTATCTACCTAGCGTTACACTAAATGCAAATGTTGGCTACAGAGAGTACGATTCAAAAAAATATGAAAACAAGTATGATGGCAATTACTATGGTGCGGGGGTTACTCTAAATATTCCTCTTACTTACAATGCAGATGCTACTACGCAAGAAGCAAAAGCTAGTTATTTAAAACAAGCTGCTCAAGTGGCAGATACATATAGGATCACAAAAGCCTCTTACACTCAGTCGATAGAGCTTATAGAGAGTTATCGCAGTTATAACGAGATCACTTCAAAAAATCTCTCTTTGTATGATGAACTTATCGAAGCTATAGAAGCAGGAGTAAATACGGGAGAGAAGACAGGATATGATCTGCAGATTATAAAAAACACAAAAGCGATCGAGAAACTAAATATAAAACTAAGTGAGATAAATATACAAATAGAGTTAGCAAAACTGCATTTTGCACTCAATTTCAAGGATAGAAGATGAGCAATCACAAAACGATAGAAGAGACTCTAAATATAGGTAAAAATAAAAAGAGTGGCTATAAAAAATATATATGGATTTTTGTTTTTTTACTTCTTATTGCAGGAGCTATTTTTTGGTATCTAACATATGGTGCAAAAGAAAAAGAGTTAAACTATCAAACAACTACTTTGGAGAAAAAAACCATCACAACAACTGTATCAGCAACTGGAAATATGGAACCTACAAATACGGTTGATGTAGGTATAGAAGTCTCTGGAACCATAAGTGAGGTATTAGTAGATTATAATGAGCAGGTTAAAAAAGGACAGCTTATGGCACGGCTTGACACGGTAAAACTCTCCTCAAAAGTAACAAGTTACCAAGCCGCACTTGCAAAACTTCAAGCAAATATCGCAGAAGCAACAGCTTCGCTAAACAAAGCTCAAAATGAGTGGAAACGGGTAGAGAAAATGGTTGAGGTAACTAATGGAAACTATCCATCAAAGCAAGAAGTTGATGTCGCATTTACTTCTTATGAGTTAGCTAAGGCTTCCTTGCAAGCCACAAAAGCTGGGCGAGATCAGGCAAGTGCCGAGTTAAAAGCAGCTCAAGATGATCTTAAAAAAGCAGCTATAGTATCTCCTATAAATGGTGTAGTCTTAGATAGAAAGATCGAACCAGGGCAGAGTGTGGCCGCTACTATGACTATACCAGTGCTCTTTAAGATGGCAGAAGATTTGACTAAGATGAAAGTAGTTGTAAGTGTAGATGAAGCAGACATAGCAGATGTAAGAGAGCAACAAAGAGTAAACTTTAATGTAGATGCTTACCCAGAGAAGCTTTTTGAAGGAACTCTTACACAGTTGCGTCTCAACTCTCAAATAGTAAATGGCGTTGTAACTTATGATGCTGTTGTAAATGTAGATAACTCGGAACTTTTTCTAAGACCAGGAATGACAGTAACTGCGCAGATTATTACAGATGTTTTAGAAGATGTTTTAGTTTTGCCAAATGCCGCACTTCGTTTTACTCCACCGCTAGAGGAAAAAAGTAAACATGCTAAAATCAAAAGAGATGCTTCAAAACATCATGTGTGGGTATTGCAAGACAACAAGCCTACTAAAGTTGAAGTTGAGATTGGAAAAACCAATGGAAGCTTAACTGTTATAAAAAAGTCAGAACTTAGTGAAAAAGATCTTGTCTTAATCGGAATAAAAACGCCATGAAAGAGTACATCATAGAGTTGCGTGGAGCTACAAAAACATATGGCGAAAATGAGGCAAAAACATATGCGATGCGAGGTGTTGATTTAAAAGTCAAACGAGGGGAGTTTTTAGCCATCATGGGACCTAGTGGATCTGGCAAATCAACTGCTATGAATATGATAGGTAGCCTTGATACATTAAGTAGTGGAAAGTATTTTTTTGAGGGAGTTGACACAGAGACTCTATCACGAGATCAGCGCGCACTGCTAAGAAGGAACTACATCGGATTTATATTTCAAGGATTTAACCTGCTTGGAAAAACAACAGCTATAGAGAATGTGGAGCTTCCACTTCTCTATCGTGGTTACAATGCGCAAGAGAGACGAGAGATGGCTATGGATGCTTTAAAAAGTGTTGGATTAGAAAAAGTAGCACATCACACTCCTGGTGAGTTATCAGGCGGACAACAGCAGCGAGTTGCCATCGCTCGTGCTATTGCTACAAATCCGCTTATACTCCTAGCAGATGAGCCGACAGGAAATCTTGACACCGCAAAAAGTATAGAGATTATGGAGCTTTTACAATCTTTTAACCGAGAGAAGAAAATCACCATCCTTATGGTGACGCATGAGCTAGAGATGGCTGAGTACGCTTCAAGAAAAGTTCATTTTAGAGATGGTGCTATTGAGTATATTGAAGATGCGGAAGTAGTTTTATGATCTGGAATGCCTTTTTACTAGCTCTTCGTGAGATCCGCAGAAGCGTTATGCGCTCAGCATTAACAATACTTGGAATTGTCATAGGGATCGCTTCTGTTATTGCGATGATAATGCTAGGAGATGCTACAACAGCATATGTTACACAAAGCATCTCTAAGCTTGGGACAAATATGCTTATGGTTTTACCAGGTCAACAAAAACAAGGTCCTCCAAGCATGAACTCTACATCTAGGAGATTTACTCATGGCGATATTGATACACTTAAAAAAGAGATCATTAATGTCCGCGGTGTAGCTCCTGTTGGCTCAAGGCAGATGCAAGCGGTATATGCAAACAAAAACTATGCAACAACTGTTGAGGGAACCAACAACGACTACTTTATAGTCAAAGATTGGGTTTTTGCATCAGGGAGGGATTTTTTACCATCAGAACTTCAAGGTGGAAAAACCGTTTGTGTAATTGGCGAGACAGTTAGAAAAGAGCTCTTTGGAACACTTGATCCTGTAGGAGAACTCATAAGACTTGAGAGTTTCTCATGCGAGGTTATCGGACTGCTAAAATCTAAGGGTGCTGCTATGTTTGGAATGGATCAAGATGCCATCATAATTACACCAATAAGAATGTTTCAAAGACGGATAAGTGGAAATCAAGAGATATCTAGGATTATGATCTCAGCAAATACCGCTTCAGCCATAGAGGGCGTAAAAGCCTCACTTGTCTCGATTTTGCAAGAGAGGCGAAAGATCCAGATTGGTCAAGAGGATGATTTTAATGTCCACGATATGCGTGAGATGGTGCAAACGCTCTCTTCGACCACGAAGTTACTTACCATCTTGCTTGGGGCTGTTGCTGCTATAAGTCTTCTTGTCGGAGGCATTGGTATCATGAACATCATGCTAGTCTCTGTTACAGAGAGAACGCGTGAGATAGGCATACGACTAGCAGTTGGAGCGTTAGAGAGAGAGGTGCTTTTACAGTTCTTGGTTGAGTCTATAGTTCTTGCTTCCATTGGTGGGATCTTAGGTATTATTGTCGGAGTAGGTGCAGGAATTGGAGTTGCACTCTTTTTTGAGTTGCCACTTATCTTTAACATTCCTATTATTTTAATAGCCTTTTTCTTCTCAACAATAGTAGGAGTTGTTTTTGGGTATTTTCCAGCGAGAAAAGCGGCAAGACTAAACCCTATAGATGCCCTAAGGCATGAGTAGGGTTATATTCGTCTACCTCTGATAACACGAAGTAAGATTACTACAAGTGCGATAACTAAAAGGATATGAATAAATCCTCCCAAAGTGTACGAACTGACGAGCCCTAAAAGCCAAAGAATGACTAAAATAATTGCAATTGTTTCGAGCATTTTATTTCTCCAATATATGTGTGAGTTTTTAGAAGCAATGCTCCCAAAACTTAAATTTTGTAAAGACTTATCTTAACTTCTTCGTAAAAGAAAGATGCCGACAATAAAACCCACAGCACCAATGATATAATAAGTCATTACTCTATCTGTATCTGCACCAGTAACAGCTTGTGTTACTTGTGAACCAACAGAGCCGGATAACTGATATCCCCACACCGCAAAACCAATCCCTACGACTATCAAGACAAGTCCAATAATTCTTATGGGGATTCCTAAACCTTTTTCCATGTTAGACTCCTTTATTTTAAAGAGCTGAAATGTTTTAGCATCGCAGATAACACTATTGTACATCAATATTTTATTTTTTAGGTAGAAGAGTTAAGTTAGATCTCTTTTTGCTCCAGTTCTTATGTGAGTGGAATATAGAGTAAGACCAGTAAATGCTAAACCACCTACTAGGTTTCCAAGAACGGTTGGGATCTCATTCCAGATGAGGTAGTCCATGATTGTAAAATCTCCGCCTAAGATCATAGAAAATGGAAATAAAAACATATTTACTATAGAGTGCTCAAAGCCCATAAAAAAGAAGAGCATTATTGGCATCCACATAGCGATGGCTTTACCGCTAACAGTTGTGGATATCATAGCTCCAACTACGCCCATAGAGACCATCCAGTTACAAAGCATTCCACGCATAAAAATAGTAAACCAACCAGAGATCCCATGTTCTTTATAGCCAAGAGTTCTTGCTTCGCCGATAGAGGCTATTTTATCTCCAACTAGATCTGGCTCTATAGAGTAACCATAAGTAAGAACAAAAGAGAGCATAAAAGCCACTAAAAGTGCGCCTGCAAAATTACCTAAAAAAACAAGTCCCCAGTTTCTTAAAACTTGGTTTAGAGTTACTCCTGCTCTTTTGTCTAAAAGAGCTAGAGGAACTAAAACAAAGACTCCAGTAAGAAGATCAAAACCCATAAGGTAGAGCATTATAAAACCAACAGGAAAGAGCATCGCTCCAACAAGAGCTGAACCTGTTGTTATGCCAACTGTAATAGCAAAAGCGGCTGAGAGACCAAGTATAGCTCCTGCCATAAAAGCTCTAATGATGGTATCTTTGGTTGACATATAGACTTTAGACTCTCCAGAGTCCACCATCTTTGTCACAAACTCATAAGGTTGTAGGTAAGACATAAAAATTCCTATATAAAAAATCTCTCTTATTATATGTAAAAAGTGCTGATTTTAAGAAGGTTTTTTCTCAAGTCGGTCAATGATTTTTGTTACAACAAGATCTGAGGTTACATTTAGGGATGTTCTACACATATCTAAAATGCGATCAACTGCTACGATGAGAGCAATATACTCTACTGGAAGATTTAAGTTGTTTAGTATCACAACCATCATTACGATGGAGGCACTTGGAAGTGCGGCAACACCAACACTCAAAGAGACAACTGTGATGCCTAGAAGGATCTGATCTGCTAAAGAGAGTTCCACTCCTGCTAGGTTTGCAATATATAAAACTGCTACGCTAAGATAGGCTGCTGTTCCATCCATGGAGACAGTAGCTCCTAGTGGAAGAACAAATGAGGCTGTTTTTTTACTCACGCCGCCGAGCTCTTCTGATACTCGCATTGAGATAGGAAGTGTTGCGGCTGATGATGCAGTAGAAAATGCCATTATCGAGGCTTCTCTAACATCTGCTAGATAACGATAAGGGTTGATTTTTCCAAAGTATGCTAAAACAGCAGGTAAGGTAGCAACTCCATGAAAAAGAAGTACTCCAACAACCACAAGTATATACTTCCAAAGACCCATAACAACATCAACTCCTTGATCAGCGATAACATAGGAGATAAGGCTAAAAACACCTATGGGTGTCATAAGAATGACCCACTCAGCCATCTTAAGCATTGCCTCTGAGACGGCTGTGAAAAATCTAAGCATAGTCCCTTTTTCTTCAGGCTTTAGATAGAGCGAAGCGACACCAAAGAGTATGGCAAAGATTATAACTTGCATCATAGATCCATTGCTCATAGAGCTAAATATATTGGTTGGGATAAAGCTTAAAATCATAGTCTCAAGAGAAAAAGGTGCAATCGTAGCTGCCTTTGCAAACTCAAGTCCCTCTTTGCTAACTTGCTCACCGATATTAAATATATTCATAGCGATAATGGCTACAAGTGTAGCTAGTGCTGTTGTTAAGAGATAGAGTCCAATGGTCTTAAGCCCAATATTTTTGAGATGATCTAGCGAGCCAAGCCCCAAAATGGCTACGAAAATACTAGCAAAAACAAGAGGTACAACTAACATCTTTAAAAAAGAGATAAAGATAGTACCAACAACCTGCTGTTTTAGGGCAATCTCTGGAAAAAAAATACCAAACAAAACTCCAAGGACAATTCCTAGAAGAACAAGAGTGTTTGTAGTGGAGTATTTTTTTACTTTTGCAATCAAACGCATAGGACTAAAAACACTCAGATCCCTGTTGAGTCAAAACCAATGTTACGCCATCTTCTTTAACCTCAATAAACCGCTCTTTTTTTAACTCATTCATAGCATCTTCTAATGCATCATTTTGTTTGGCATTTAGTTTTACTAAAATATTTTGAACAACATCTTGTTTTGTCATAATTTGACCAACACTGTTGCGCTTTTTAAACCAAGCCATAAACATCTCTTTGACTTCATTTATCGGAACTTTATCTATAACGTTTTTTTTAGGAGGAGACTTTCTTTTTTTTGTATAAGTAGAACTTGAGTTTTTTATAGTTGATTTCATAAATGACCTTAATCTGATAATAAAATTTGTTCTGACATTGTCACATATCTTTACTAAAACAATAGAATATGTGTTTTATAAGTAAACACAACCGCGAACTATAAGAATGCTAACCAATGGCATTCTCCAAGATGCTTCGGGGCTGTTGTTATTCCAACTGTAATAATAAAAGTGGCTGAGAGACTAAGTATAGTTCTATATGTAAAAACTGCTGATTTAAACAACAAAAAGAGTATGACAACTAATATTTATTTTCATAAAAGCCCAGATACAATGAATAAAGAAAATAAAAATAATGATTTAGAGACTTATCATGTTACGAATATACACATAATGTCAATATCTGACAAATTACGACATTCTCTAAAAAAGCTAGTAAATTGTGATAAGTTTATTGTTGATTTGTTTCATATTTTATTTAAAGTTCGTTAAATAGGCACTTTAATATTTTAACATTTAACAACATGTTAATTTTAAAGTATATTTAATAATCAAAACTTATACTTAATATTGAATTAAGATTAGTTTTACTTATATTCTTTTTTCTAATTTAAGTTTCTAATAATCTTAAAGCGTATAGTATTGTCTATATCCTAAAGATTTGGATTTCTTATATCAACCAAGGAGAATGAATGAAAATGAATCGTCGAGAAGCACTTAAACTAGGTGCACTAAGCGTTGCAGCAGCAGCAACAATGGCTACAGTTACAGGATGTAATGAGGGTGCTAAACCAGCATCAGCTTCAAAAGCAGGTAAAAAAGTATGTAAACACAAGATAGTGGTTATCGGTGCTGGTTTTGGTGGCTTAACTGTCGCTAAAGAGTTAAAGAAAAGAGATTCAAGTTTTGATGTTTTAGTAATTGAAAAAAATGAAACTTTTATGTCTTGTCCATTTTCCAATACTTACCTAGGTAAGATAGCTGGAGTTAATCTTGGAACATTGGTACATGACTATGCTCAACCAGTTGAGGCGAATGGTTATGAGATGCTTCATGCAGAAGTAACGAGTATCGATAGATCTGCTAAGCAGATTCACACAACTAAAGGTATAGTTGAGTATGAGATTTTAGTTATGTCTCCAGGTATCGGATACAACTATAAAGGTCAATTTCCAAATTGGAGTGATGAGAAAATCAAGCATATACAGCGTATAGCTCCAGGTGCACTTATTCCAGGAAAAGAACATGTTATTTTAGAACGTCAACTTGTTGATATGGAAGATGGAAATGTTGTTATCACTGTTCCATCGGATGTAAAATACCGTTGTCCACCAGCTCCATTTGAGCGTGCAAGTATGATAGCAGCTTATATGAAAAAAGAGGGTATTGAGGGTAAAGTTATAATCCTAAATGCTACAAATAAAGTATCTAAAGGTGCTGCATTTAAAGAAACATGGAAAGACTTATACGCAGATATAGTTGAGCATATTGACTTTGCTACGATTCAAGATGTTGATCCAGTTTCAAAGACAGTAACATATCATCTTGCAGATGAAATGGAAGATAAAGGATACAAAGTTAAGACAGTTAAATACTCTGTTTTAAACCTTATCCCTAATAATATTTCTAGTCCTGTTGTTGAGATGAGTGGAGTTGAAACTACGACTGATGGCTTTAAAAAAGTTGTTATGAATGGTTGTTCATTCCAAACTAAAACAGATAAAGATGTTTACGCTATTGGTGATGTTGTAGCTCATGGTATCCCACCAAGTGGACAAACTGCTAACTGGACAGGTAAGCAGTGTGCTGATGAAATTGCCCACAGACTACATGGAAAAGCTTTTGAACTAGAAGTTAAGAAAACTCCTGTTAAAGCTGGAAATGTTTGTTACTCTATGGTTAGTGATAATCCAGAAGAGGCTATTATGGTTACTCACGACTTTAGCTGGGATGGGTCTCTTATCAAAGGTGCAGGTCATGTACCTAAAGCTCCAAGTGGTATATACCGTTCAAGTGCGACTGCCAAAGCAACTCGTGACTGGTACGGCGGAATTATGAGAGATTTATTCGCATAAGTCATTTTAAAGCCCCTTCTCTTTTTTAAGAGAGGGTCTTGATAAATAACTTAAATCAAAGGAAAATAGATAAAATGGATAGAAGAAATTTTTTACGCGTAGTGGGAGCTACAGGTGCTTTAGTGGCAATCTCTCCATCAACTATAACTGGTAGATTATATGCTAGTACTGGTCTTTATGAGTCATATGAAAAAGTGCAACTCTTAAATGCTCAAGGCACACCTATAAAGCTTGCTGATTTAAAAAAAGAGACAAACTATGTTTTTAATTATCCTTATGTAAGTACACCAACTATTCTTTTAGACTTAGAAGATAGTACAGCAAAAGATGTAAAATTAAAATCTGACGATGGTGAAGAGTATATTTGGAAGGGTGGAGTTGGTAAAGAGCGTACAGTTGTTGCTTATAGTGCTATTTGTTCTCATCAGTTAGCTCATCCTACTCCTGATGATAGTTTTTTGCAATATGTACAAAAAGATAAAAAAACTATGGCATGTGATCATGGTGGTGTGATGGTTTGTTCATCTCATCTATCTAGTTTTGAAGCTAAAGAAGGCTGTAAAAATATATCAGGACCAGCATCTGCACCTCTTGCATCTGTAGTTTTAGAGATTGCAGATGATGACACTATCTATGCAGTTGGTGTACTTGGTCCAGATAAATTTCATGAGTACTTTAAAGCTTTTAAACCTGAATTTAAAAAATATTATGAGGGTAGAAGAGAGGCTAAGAAAAAAGTAAAAGAGAGTGCTACTATGGTTGAGCTGACTCAGTACACTAAAGAGATAATTCAATATTAAGGACATAATGTGAAAAAAATCATAACAACAATTGCAATTTTACTTCTTAGTACGTCTTTGTTCGCTAATGCTGAAGAAAAAGCGCAACTAGCTTCAGATATGCGTGAAATGCTTTTGGCTGTAGAGTTGATACAAAAAGGTGGTTTTTATGCAAAGCCTATCATGATGAAAGAGGGCGTAAAAAAGTTAAAAACTAAACTAGCTATTTTAGAATCCGCAGATGCATCAAAGTATCTACCAGATGGCAAGCAAGAAGCAGATAAGTTTGCTAACAAAAGAGCAAGAATGATAGAGATGTATGCTGATGATTTAGTTCTATCTATAGATGCAGACAACTTAGATGATGCTTTAGATAACTACACTCAGATAATTAGACAATGCACCTCTTGTCATATCCGAATCCGCTCTTACTAAAACATAAATACTTCAAAAAATGCGAAGTTTAAAGTCACACTCTTTTTTCTAAAGAGGATGACTAGATATTCCACAAATTTTTCAAAAATAAACTTTAAAAAATATAAGTAGCTAATACAAAGATAAAGAACTAAACAAAAATAAGTATAAGTAAATTTATATAAAGTTATAATTTCGCAAAATAAAATAAAGGAATATTTCTTATGCCTAAAATATCCGCTAAAGATCAAGAAGCACTTGATTATCATGAATTTCCAAAGCCTGGAAAGTTATCAGTAGAGACTACAAAACCACTTCTTACTCAAAAAGACTTATCACTTGCATACACACCAGGTGTCGCTATCCCTTGTCTTAAGATAGAAGAAAATCCAGATGATGCTTATAGATATACTTCAAAAAAGAATCTTGTTGGAGTTATCACAAATGGAACTGCTGTTTTAGGACTTGGCAATATCGGAGCTTTAGCATCTAAACCTGTTATGGAAGGAAAGAGTGTTTTATTTAAGAGCTTTTCAGGACTTGATTGTTTTGATATAGAAGTTGATACACAGAGCATAGATAGATTTTGTTCAGTTGTAACTGCCATAGCTCCAACTTTTGGTGGAATAAACTTAGAAGATATAAAAGCTCCAGAGTGTTTTGAGATAGAGAGACGTTTAGTTGAAGAGTTAGATATTCCAGTTATGCATGATGATCAGCACGGAACTGCTGTAATATCTGCCGCGGGTATCATAAACGCTTGTGAAGTAACTCGTAGAAAAATAGAAGACTTAAAGATAGTTGTAGTTGGTGCTGGAGCCGCTGCAATATCATGTGCAAGACTATATAGACTTTTGGGTGCAAGAGAGATCTATATGCTTGACTCTAAAGGTGTTATTCATAATGGTAGAAGTGATTTAAATGACTATAAAAGAGAGTTTTGTGCTGCTGGATATATGACTCACGCGGAAATCTTCGCTTGTGCTGATGTTGTTGTGGGCTTATCAAGACCTGGAACATTTACCATCGAAGATGTTATGTCAATGGCTCCACAACCTATAATTTTTACACTTGCAAACCCTACTCCTGAAATCTTTCCTCAGGACATACTAGATGCTAGGGAAGATGCCATAGTCGCAACTGGGCGAAGCGATTTTGATAACCAGATCAACAATGTTTTAGGTTTTCCATTTATCTTTAGAGGAGCTATGGATGTAAGAGCAAAAAAGATAAATAATGAGATGAAACTAGCAGCAGCATATGCACTAGCAAAGCTAGCTCGTCAAAAAGTTCCAAAAGATGTTTGTGAACTTTACGGCAAAGAGATTAAATTTGGTAGAGATTACATAATCCCTAAACCATTTGATAAGAGACTTATAGTTGAGATCTCTAGTGCAGTAGCCCTTGCTGCCATAGATAGCGGTTCATCACAAATGCAAAACTTTGATATAGAAGCTTACAAAAAAGAGCTTGCTAAAATATTACAATAATCAGATTACTGCTTCGTTATTCTATGGAGTTTGATTGAAGCAGTAAACCCTCTAACAACTATAATTTCCTAAATAATAAAATATGATATAATGTTATAAATTTATGTCAATACTAGGGTTATTTATGTTTTTTTCACTCTTTTGTTCAAAAAATCAAAAACTTGTTAAACTGTGGAAGCGTGAGCATAAAGAGATTGTTAATGCTGCACAAAAAGTTATTAATGCTTACTCTTTAGATGATAAAAATAGTGTAAGAAGAGAGCTTATAGTTTTACGGAAAATAGCTCTAGAACATTTGATGAAAGAGGATATAGAGTTAAATAAGCTGCTTCGAGAAGAGAAAAACCAAGAGGATGAAATGAGAAGTTTGATCAACGAATTTACAAAAACATTTAGAGATACAAAATCTGCACTATTGACTTTTTTAAGAGAATACACACAAGAAAATGCAAAATTAGATAAGAATTTTTTTGATACTTTTAATAAGATAGTTGGTGTTTTAGCTCAAAGAATAGAGTTTGAAGAAAATAATCTATACATTTCTTTAGAAGAAAGATAATTGAGTTGGATCCTGAATCAAGTTCAGGATGACGGTTCGTTTGTTCGGGATGACAGTTTTGTTTGTTCAGGATGACGGTTTGCTTGTTCAAGAAGACAGTTTTGTTTGTTGAGGATGATGGTTTTGTTTGTTCGGGATGATGGTTTTGTTTGTTCGGGATGATGGTTTTGTTTGTTCGGGATGATGCGTGTCCCGTCATTCCGTGCTTGACACGGAATCTAGTTTATAGATTAATCAGAGGGTTCAATTTTAAAACTTCGTCACTATCAAGAGGACGCTCAAGAGGTTTGCCAAAGTAATACCCTTGAGCGTACTCGACACCTACTTCATGGAGCAGATCTGCTACTTCTTTATTTTCAACAAATTCAGCCACATTTTTCATATTCATTCCGTTTGAGAAGCTATGAATACTCTTTAGCATATGCAATTTTCTTTTATCTTTTTCTATCTCACGAACAATAGAACCATCTATCTTTATGAGATCTATATCTAAGTTAGAGAAATATGAGAAGTTGGAATAACCTGTTCCAAAATCATCTAAAAGCACTTTAGATCCATACTTTTGAACACTGCTAATAAAGTCTTGAACCGCTTCTATATTTTGCAAATTTTCTGATTCTAGTAGCTCAATATCAAGTCTATTTGCTACCTCAGGATTTGCTTTTAAAGTATCGCAAAGCATTTTTAGTAACTTTGCATCTAGGATATCAATCATCGAGATATTTATAGAAAATCTGTACTGAGGAAACTCTTTTGCCATCTCTAATGTTTTTTCTATCATCGCCTTTGTTATGTAGTGGTAGTAAGAACTTTTTTTAGAGATCTCTAAAAACTTAAAGGGTTCCAAAATCATTCCATCTGTAAGTCTTAGTCTAACAAGCGCTTCATATTTTTCTATTTTGTTTGTTTTAAGATTTACTATAGGTTGAAAATATGGGATGATATTGTTGTTTTTTATAGCTAGTTTTATATGTTCTATTATAGTCATATTTTCTTCTACATTAGTTTTTAGATTTAGGTCTTCTTTGTATTCTAAAACTCTAGTTGTATAGTCTTGTTTGAGATGTTTTAAGGCTAGATCTGTGTTTTCTAGTATAGGTGCTATGAAGTTACTAGCGATGCTTACTCTTAGATGCAAAGAGAGTTCATATATTAAAAAATTATACTCAGATATCTTTTTTTCTAATTCTATAGCAAGATCAAAAGCATCTTGGCTTTTTATATCATCAAAGAGTACTCCAAATTCATCTCCTCCTAAACGATAAACAGAAGCATTTTTTATATCACTAAACTCAGTTTTTATAATACTTGCTAACTCTTGAAGAACGATATTTCCTACATCGTTTCCATAAATATCGTTGATACATTTAAAGGAATCAACATTTGCTAATAGTAGATGAGGTTTAGCAGTTCCTTGTAGTTTTTCTTCAAACGCAGCTCTACTTCTTAGTCCTGTTAAGTGATCGTGAGTTAGAGAATACTCTAGTGAAGCGGTAGTTTTTTGAAGTTTTTTGTTCTCTCTTAGGTATTTTAAAAAAAGTATAATGATAAAAAGCAAGGAGAAGATAAAGACGCTAAAGAGGATAGATGCAAATATATCTAGCGCCTTAAAATCGCCTAAAGCAAGCTTAGAAAACTCCTTTTTTATCTCTTCTAGTTTCTCTTTTATATTATCGCCAAGGATATTTTTAGTTGTTTGTATATATGGTGGATAGTTTTTTATAAGAAAGTTTGAATGGAGATTAAAACTACTGATAAAGTTTTGTGCTTTTTCATCTTTTAAATTTGAACTTAGCAAAAAACTGTTGTGATTTATATAGTCTATATCTTGCATTAATTTTGCATCATTGAAGTTCTTTAAGATACGCCACGAATCTTTAAATAAATCTCTATTTTCTTCTTGTAAAAAGTTTGCTTCTTCTATAAAGTTACTCAAAAAAACAAGCGAGTTTTTTATACTAGCGTTTAACATGAGATAGTTTTGAGTGTTTCTTATATGTTGTTTTAAGCCTTTTTGAAGCCCTTGAAGATCTTTTTTAACTTTTGTATATGTTTTGTCTTTTAAGATTTTGGACTCTAAGAGAATATTATACTCGTTCTCAAGTGAGCTAATATTTTTTGCCATCTCATCTTGGTTGTGGTACGAATATATGGAACTTTGAAGTATTTGGTGTTCTAAGTCTATATGAGCACTTTTAAATGTGTTTAGACTAAGAAGAAACTCTCTATGTTGCTTTGTAAAGTCTTTTTGTATGATATAAAAATATATAATAGCGATAGAGGAAATAATCCCCAATCCTATAACTAAGGAGATTAGTCTTTTTAATCTCATTTTATGTCCAGTATCTTAGGTAACTCGCCATCTAATGTTTTTAAAAATGCAATCATATCTTCTACCTCATGATCCTTTAAAATGATGCCAAGGTTATGTTTTGACATCACTCCAAGTGCATCTTTTAGCGTTTTTGCACTAGCGTCATGAAAGTATGGAGCAGTTTTATTTATGTTTCTTAGAGTTGGTACTTTAAACACATTTTTATGATCTGGATTTGCAGTTATTTTGCTTCTATCTGGGAAGTCACTATCTTCATTATACTCTTGAAATGTGCCCATTTTTTGAAAAGAGTTTCCTCCAATATTTATACCATTATGACAAGTAATACAGCCATTTTTTTTAAAAAGTACATAGCCCTCTTTTTCATTCTTACTTAACTCTATTTCGCCTCTTAAAAATTTATCAAACTTTGCATTTGGAGTCACTAATGCGTTTTCAAACTCTACTATCGCGTCGATAACCTGTGCGTAAGTTATATGTCTGCCACCATAAACTTCTTTAAACATCTTCTTATATTCATCTATCTTATTGATACGCATCTCTATAGTCTCTGCGTCCATATCATGCTCAACAGGATTTTGTATAGGACCGTGTATCTGCTCGCCTAGATCTCTTGCTCTACCATTCCAAAATTGTTTAAAGTTGTATCTAGAGTTTAAAACTGTAGGAGATTGAATATTGCCTTTTTTGTCTTTGACACCAACTGAAACAATATTTGAGTCTGCTCCACCATCATAAATATTGTGACAGCTAAAACATGAAGTAGAATTATCTCTTGATAGAATTGTGTCAAAAAATAGTTTTTTGCCTAAGTTTGCTTTTGGTAGATCTACTTCAACATCTAAAGGTATCGGAGAAATGGGCTCTGCCGCATAGAGACTAAGTATAATCAAATGTAATAAAAATGTCTTTTTCATGACTAAATTATAACATTAATAGCTTTAGAGTGAACTTTTTTTATAAAAAAGTTTTAATCCTTTTTTTGCCTTGTAGTCTAGTTTGTAAGAGATGTATTTAAGATACATAAGTATATCTTCTTTTGGGATTTGAGTCCGTTGTGACGCCTCATTTAATAGGTATTGAGGGATTTTAAAGTTTCTTTTTGAGAAGTTTTTTTCTATATTTTTATAAAGTTTTTTATCTTTGTGATAGCATAAAAGAGCGAAGACAAATGGAAGATTATGTCTCCTGTTCCACTCTTTTGCTAGATCTATGTGACTTTTGCCTTGCAAATAATATTTTAGGGCTTTATCGCCAATAAGAACTTTGCCTTTTATGTCTAATACATTTGCTAAAACATTTGAAGTTGCAGACTCAGCATCACTTTGGCTCTCTACATTTGGAACGACTAAAACACTCAACACTTCTTTTCTTGCAATGATGCCTAGATCTACATGTCTGTGTTTTTTTGCTTTGATGCTAGAGATAAAAGCAGCATCAACTCTACGAGCCAAAAACTCTTCATTTATTTTTGCAGGAACACCTCTTTTGTAGTGCATACTCATACTTTGTTGAGAGCTTTTTGTGTAGCGTTTCATAAAGATATGAAATGGAAGAAGGTTTAAGTATTCAATCTTTCCAAAAACCAAAATAGACCCCTTTTCGCTCTTTATCTAAAGTTTTAGCGAAATTATACAGCACTTAACTTATACAAATGTAGGGTTTGTATATTTTGGATATAATCGCTTAAGTAAATTAAAGTTTTGGAGCGCACAAAATGGTAAGAGTAGAATTTTTAGGTCCTATACAAAGAGAGACTATGGAGTTAAATATAACAAATCTAAACGAGCTAGCGACTATTTTAAAAGATGATAAAGAGATGCAAGAGTGGCTTGAAAACTCGGCAGTTGCAGTTAATGACACTCTTGTAAACAATAGAAATTTTACACTTGTAAGTGGAGATAAAGTCTCACTTTTACCTCCAGTTTGTGGAGGCTGATCTATGTTAGAGCTCTATGATGGCTCGCTTAGCGTTGCGTCTATTTTAAAAGATTGGTATGAAGAAGAAACTAGTAGTAATTATGGTGCTTTTATCTCTTTTGTTGGAACTGTAAGAAGCGAAGATGAGATAGATGGACTTAGTTTTGACATATATGAACCTATACTAAATAAGTGGTTTGATGAGTGGCAGGCAAGAGCAAAAGCAAAAGGAGCTATCATAAAAATGGCACACTCAAGAGGCGATGTTTTGCTTCATGAATCTTCATATATCGCAGCAGTTTTTTCACCAAAGAGACGAGTTGCCTTAGAGTTTATAGATGAGTATGTAGAAGACTTTAAAGCATCTGCTCCTATTTGGAAGTATGATCTAAGGGATAACAAAAGAATATATGCAAAAGAGAGATCTACTGCTATAAAGGGAAGTGGACTACTTAGCGATAAGAAAAACAAGGAAGATGAAAGATGAAACTACTATCTTTTGAAACAAGTTTAAATATGCTGGATCTACTTGATATTGGAAATGTAAGAAAAGAAAAAGTAAGCTTAAGTGAGTCCTTAGGAAGAGTTTTAGCTCAGGATATAGTAGCCGAGTTTAATGATCCAGAGTTTCCAACAGCAGCAATGGATGGATACGCAATAAAACATGCAGATCTAGACAAAGACAGCATCAAGATCCTCGGAGACAATCCAGCAGGAAGCGATGAGAGAAGAGTTGTCGGCGATGGTGAGTGCATCAAAACTTTTACAGGTTCAATGATGCCAGAGGGAACCGACACTCTTATACAGATAGAAAATGTAAGTGTGAGTCAAAATAGTGATGAGATCTTTATAGATGAGAGAGTGGCTTTTGGTTCATCAGTTCGTCCAATTGGTGAGAGTTATAGGTCTGGTGATGTACTTATAAAAAAAGGTACTAAGATAGGATTTGCTGAGATTGGCGTTATGGCTGGACTAAACTGTGTTATGGTTAAAGTTGCCATAAAACCTAGAGTTGCCGTCATCTCAACTGGTAGTGAGATCTTAGATCTTGGAGAACAAAGTGATGGACCAGCTCAGATAAGGAGTTCAAACAACTACACTCTTTGTGCTATGTTTAAACAAGCGGGAGCAGAGGCCTTGCAACTTGGAACCACGCCAGATGATAAAGACTCTATCATGAAAATGTTTCAAAACGCTCTTGCATCTGCAGACATTGTTATAAGTACTGGTGGTGTGAGTGTTGGAGATTATGACTTTGTAAAAGATATAGTTCCTCGCCTTGGAGCAGAAGTTGTTTTTAAAGGTGTGGCTATAAAACCAGGTCGCCATGTTATGGTAGCTCAAAAAGATGGTAAGTTTATCTTAGCCTTGCCAGGATTTGCCTACTCCTCAACTGTAACAGCAGTTCTTTATGGTCTTCCTTTGGTTGCCAAGATGTTAGGCAAAAATGAGCCTTACAAAAAAGTAGAAGCAAGACTAAAAGAGGGCTTTACAAAAAGAAGTCGTTTTAGTGAGTTTAGTGCTTGTAATGTAAGTGTGGAAAATGGGGAGTTTTTAGTTGACTTTGAGGGTAAAAAAGTAGGAAGCTCAGCAATACTCACTAACCTTCTTCGCAGTAGTGCTTTGATGGTAACTGGCGAAGAAGATGGTGACTTAGAAGAGGGTACTTTTGTAAATGTTATCTTATTGGAGAATTTTTAAATGAAAGCTTACGCAATTGATTCAAACACAAAAAAGACAAAATCTATAAATATAGAAATGCAAGCAGATGCAGTTTATAGTTTTTTTGACTCAACTCAAACAGATGAACTATCAACTCTTGAGAGTCATACAATTTATACTGATGCAGATGCCATTAAGAAGTCTAAAAAAGCTTACTTTATAGGTGAACAGCTCGTTGTTGGAGATGCTCTTATAGTTGGAAAAAATGGTGCTTATGGTACTGATGCTAATATATTAAAAAAAGAGTTAGATTCACTTATAAACTATGATGTAACATCTTTTTATATAGAAGTTTTAGAGCTTTTAAAAGATACAGATATAAATCTTTATAGAGTCTTTGAAGTAACAAAAGAACAAGAAGATATACAACTAAATACTGAATGGGTTTTATATGTCTTTAACCTAGCAGATGAGCAAACTAAAGAATACTTTTTACAAGAACTAAAAAAAGCAAAAGAAGCAAAAAAAGATATTACTACACATATGCAAAATATGGCGATACTTGCACTAAACGCAACTGCTACAAATTAAAAGCAGTAGCGTTTAAAATAGTGTCGCTTGGAGCGCTTTTAATTTGTAGCTTCGTCTATGGATCTCACAATATCCATATTTTTTGATCATCTCAACATGTAGAGCCGTTCCATAACCTTTGTGTTTTTCAAACTGATACTCTGGATATTTTTTAGCCTCACTCAGAATATCTCTATCGTGAGTTACTTTTGCTAAAATCGAAGCAGCACTAACTTCTGCTACTTTTCCATCAGCCTTTATCATAGTCTCAATCCCACTCACACCAAAATTAGAATTTCCATCAAAAAGATACTCACAACCAGGCATATTTTTTATAATCTCTTGAAGCCCTCGTTTGATGCAAAGGGATAAGCCATCAGCATCTATGCTTTTAGGTGAAATTTTTACTACATGAAAGTGTGAGTTTTTTATAATCTCTTCAAACAAAAGCTCTCTTTTTTTAGCACTGAGTTTTTTAGAGTCATTTAAACCTTCTACACTAGAGTTTAAAACACACCCTGCAATAACGAGATCTCCAGCAAGAGGTCCACGCCCAGCTTCATCAATTCCACATAACATACATTAATCTCCTAATACCCAAATATCAAATGGTAACATCTCAACCTTTGATAGAGGATGACTGATACTTCCCTCTGTGTTCATAGTTATAGTTGTTACTTTTTTAATCTTGTAACTAAATATAAAAGCCTCTAAGAGTTGCATCTTCTTAAATAAACTTCTCTCATCTCCAAAGGGTTTGCATAAAATGATCTCATCTTTTGAAGGGATATAAAAATCTACTCCATCATCATAATAGCAATCTACACCTGACTTTAAAAGTTCTAAGTAGATCATATTTTCAAAGAGTCTTGAGAAGTTTTTATCTAAACAAAGTGCTGATTTTAAAGAGATATCACAAAGGTAGATCTTCTTAGTGGCCTTTGGATGTTCATTTTTTGCTAGGAGATGAATATATCTTTTATCAACTAGTGAGTCAAAAGATACATATAGTTTATCCTTAGAGATTTTTCTATTTTGTTTTAGTCTTTCATATATAGAAAATGGTGAGAGCTTTTGAGCCATCAACTTTGCACACAAAACTAAGATATCAAACTCAACATCATCTAGTGCGAACTTTAGTGTTTTTTGTATGTATATATTTCTCTCATCGCTTAAGATCTTGTGCATAGAAGCAAAGCCACCTAGTTGAAAAAAGTGGTTAAGTGCAGTTGAATCGTACTTATACTCATAAGCTAAAAACTCTTCATAGTCAAGTGGGTACAGCCAAACACTCTCTAAAAATGGGAGATCATGATGAACTTGTGAGCAGATAATAAGCTGAGTTACATTTGGTATCTTAATGGCACTTGTGTAGTTGTCTAAAACTAAAGTGTCTATCTTGTTGAGGTTACAAAATTTTGCAAGTGACTTGTTTAGTTCATCTATGACTATTCTAATATCTGAACACTCTATATATAGATAGCTAATTTTCTTAAGTGAGAGCAGGTAGTTTTTTACAAGCTTTGTTTTTCCACTTTGTGTGATGCCGTTTATCTGATAACTTCTGTGATCTAGATGAACTTTTCTTGAGTGAAACTTGTCTGGACTAATATCGGTTTTGTATAATTCTTGAAGTAGTATTTCCATAAAGCAATTTTATCACTTCCTTACTTAAAGGAAACAAATTTTACTAAATATTGAAATTTAATGCTAAAAGTCTTGAATATCTAGATCCATTTGGGTACAATTCCGCTCCCTTAATATAGTCAGGCAGGACCTGACGAGTTCTTTAGAAGGAAAAACATGGAAAAAATTCGTTTAAAATTGAAAGCTTACGATCATCGTGTACTTGATAGATCAGTAGCGTCAATAGTTGAGGCTGTAAAGCGTACAGGTGCTGCAATTCGTGGTCCAATACCTTTGCCAACAAAGATTCGCAAATATACTGTTCTTAAATCAGTTCACGTTAACAAAAAAGCTCGTGAGCAATTTGAGATTCGTATGCACGCTAGAGTTATTGACATAGTATCAGCTACGCCTGAGACAGTTGATTCTCTTATGAAGCTTGATCTTGCACCAGAGGTAGACGTAGAAGTACGCTCTATGGACAAGTAAGGAGTAGGCATGGAATATATTGTTGAAAAAATCGGTATGAGCCGAACAATCACAGTACCAAGTAAGCCAGTTACTCTGTTAAGAGTTCTAGATGCTAAGGTTTGTGAAGTAAATGATGGTACAGCTATTGTAGCTTACAACAGCGGTAAAAAAATGAATAAAGCAATTGAAGGTCAGCAAAAGAAATACAGCATTTCATCTGAGTTTAATCGTTTTGTTACTTTAGAAGTAGCAAATACTGAAGCTGGTGATTTAGATTTAGCACCTTTAGCAGAAGCTAAAGTTTTAAAATCTACTTTTACTACTAAGGGTCGCGGTTTCTCTGGAGCAATGAAGCGTTGGAATTTTTCTGGTGGTCCTGCATCTCACGGTCATAGATTTGGTCGTAGAACAGGTTCAATCGGTAATGCAGAGTGGCCAGGTCGCGTTATGAAGGGCAAGAAAATGCCTGGACAATACGGAAACACACAAAATAGTGTTAAAAATGAGATCATTTCTTATGACGCTGAGAACAATATCATTGCGGTAGTTGGTTCAGTTTCAGGAGCTAATGGTTCTTTAGGTCGTGTAAAGGTAGCTAAATAATGAGCGCAATCGTTTTAAATGATAAAATGCAAAAAGCATCTGAGTTAGCACTTCCAGAGAGTTTCTCTGGTATTAATCCTCACAACTTATACCTCTATGTTAAGTCAGCGCAAGCTGCAATGCGTTCAAACAACGCTACTACAAAAGGTAGAAGTGAAGTTAGAGGTGGTGGTAAGAAACCATGGGCTCAAAAGGGTGGCGGACGCGCTCGTGCGGGTTCTCGTCGTTCTCCTTTATTTGTGGGCGGTGGTAAAGCATTTGGTTCTAGTAACAATCGTAACTATGATCTTAAAGTTAATAAAAAGCAAAAGAAACTTGCTCTTAACTTCGCTCTTGCTGAGCATGCAAATAATGGTAGTCTATTCATCATGGATAGCATTGAAATAGCATCTGGAAAAACTAAAGATGCAAATGCAATGTTTAAAGCACTTAACCAAAGAGATACTCTTTTTGTAAAGTCTTTACTAGATGAAAAAACTTATTTAGCGTTTGAAAATCTTCACCAAACTTATGTTGTTGAA
>NZ_JALOAN010000034.1 GCF_023228785.1 Sulfurimonas sp. | reverse complement strand
ACAATGTTTTGCTTTCCAAAATAGTAATAGTGCTATTAATTTTGATGTTCTGTTGTACAGTTCGTATTTATTAATAAAAAGAGGGTCTAATCAGCCCTCGCACTATTACTAATAAAATTGTAACCGTTTTGTAACTGTAAACACTCTATATCATAGTAAAGCTGTTACAAATTAGCCTTAAATAGCCTATTTAAGGGCTTTATCAAACTCTTCGTGAGTTTAGTCCCTTTGTGATAGCTTCGTTTATCTCTTTTTTATACTCAGGATTTAATCTACATAGATCCTTATCAAAGTCTATAATTATTTCCTTGCTTGCGTTTGGATGTCTGCATATTGTAAACAAAAAATCCATATAAACATCAAAATCTGGATGCGGTCTAGCTCCTAATTTCGGGTGAATATTTCCATGATGCTTAATGACTGCTCCTAAAGCAAGTTCGAGCTCTCTAGTTGTTGACTTCTTATTTTTTACTATGGATCTTAAATAAGGCAAATCAGTTTTTTGAGCTTGTTTTTGTGGTGTAGCTGAGTTTTTAATATTTGCTTCTTTTTTCTTCTTGCCAGATGGTAGGAAAAGTAGAAATATTAAGATTGCTAAGACGGCGACTAAGCCAAGAATTGACTGTAGAAGGGGTGTTATCTCCATAAATTGTGACCTTAATTATTTTTTATAATCGTATTATATCGGCTTTTTGCTAGATAATACTTTGTCTAACTAACTATCTCTGCTAAAGTTATAAAAAGTAACTTTTCTTATACTCTTTATGTCATAATAACAAAGAAGTGATTTTAGGATAACGCCTTGATAAAAAACAACAGTAATAAAGCATTTCTTAGCGAGGACATCTCTGAGCATTCACTCTTAGAACAGTATCGTCATATTGTTGATGCTACTAACATAGTATCTAAAACTTCCCCTAACGGTGTTATAACTTATGCTAACAAAAAATTTATTGAAATATCTGGTTATACAGAAGCAGAACTACTAGGACAACACCACAATATCCTAAGAAACCCAGATACTCCAAGATCATTTTTTAAAGAACTTTGGCAGACGATAAAGTCTAAAAAAGTGTGGCACGGTGTTATAACAAACATACATAAAAATAAAAGTCGTTATACAGTAGATGTTCATATTTTCCCAATCTTAGATGCAGATGGTGAGATAGTTGAGTACATCGCAATAAGATATGATATAACAAGACTTCAAGAACTTAATGACAAGATAAATGCTCTTTATGCTTATGATCTAGCTCAGCAAAATATTGCTAGGAAAAAACTAGAGATGGGCATAGTAAATAAGCTAGATCCAAAGACAAATAAGATTATTTATAAGCCATCAGATATACTTAGTGGTGATTTTTACTCACTCTATAAATTAGCAGATGGATCAAGATTTTTGTATATTATAGATGGACAAGGACATGGAATCTCCCCAGCTTTGAGTGTTTTTGCAGTATCTTCTACTATAAACCAACTTGTAAAGAGCGCTAGAAGTTTACAAGAGTTAAGTGATGAACTTTTCCCTGCAGTTAAAACCTTTTTAGCAGATGAAGAGCAGTTGTCATACACTATGATTTTTATAGATAAAGAGTCAGAAAAACTAAGTTTTGCCTCTGGTGGAATGTATCCTTTTTTATTAAAAGATAAAAACTCTAAGATAGTAAAAGTAAAAGCAAACAATCTTCCCTTTATGAACTTTTTTGAGGATGTTACTGTAAGTGAACTCGACATTAAAGAGCATGAGTCTCTTTTGATTTATAGTGATGGTTTTGTAGAAGATGAAGATGCCACTCTTGATAGCTTTTCGCCATTTGAACTAATAGCAAAACCAGAGCTTATAGATAGCACAAATGAGATACTCAAGGAGATGAAACTTCAAGATGATGTAACTCTTTTGTTTTTACTCATTTAAAGCTACAATCCTATATGGCAAAGAAAAATAAAAAAAACAGTAAAATAAACCAAAGAATTAAAGATTACTTTGATGGAGATCCCTTTGATGTAGGGATTGAGAGAGTTAGTGGCGAGACTTTGAGCGATCTTTTTAACACTCTTGGGATCTACGATATAGATCACTCAAAAGAGACACTACTAAAAGCTATTCGCATGATCTGGAGTGAAGCTGATTCTGGCTTTCGCTCAGATATACTAAACTTTTTTGCAAGAGATAACAAGATCTATAAGTCATTTAAACCAAAAGAGCAATACCTAGAGAGAGAAGATAAAATCGACTCACTTATAGATGAGGTAGATGCCTCTACGGAAGAAGCCGCCTACTTAAGAGATGCCTTTAAAGAGGTAAGAAGTAAAAAAATAACCATCGAGAAGATGGAGTCAAAACTAAAGCATATTCGTTTTGAGATAAAAAGAGCGAGACTTCAAAAAGCACTTGATGGTATCTTTGATACGAACAACTCATTAGAGTTTAACGCTTCACTTCATTATGTTCTTTACGCCCAAAGTTTTCACAAGATCATGACACTAAATACAAAAGCTTACAGTGACGAGTATATACAAAGTAGTGATGATGAAGAGATTATAAACAAGATCCAAGAAGATAAAGAAAATGTCATAGATGCAAAGCAAAAAGAGGTAAACCTTTTTATAAAAAACTTACCTAAAGAACATCTATATCTAAGCCAAAAAGACATAACAACAGCACTTAGAGCATCACCTCCAAAGTACAAAACTTCATATCCACCACTAAAAGAAAAATTGCTTGAGAGCATCATAGAAAAAGAGTTATATCTTGCAAACTTAGAATTGCACAATGAGGAGCTTTTAGTTAGAATAGAACATAGTTTTTTACTTCCATACTCAGATATAAAACATGACTATAATCTTGAGCTTCACATAGAACTAGACTCACTTTTAAGTGATATTTGGCAGAGTAAAAAACTTGATTTTAAGCAAGTTATAAAAGATGCCTCAATCCATCAAGAAGAAGATTTTCTAGACTCTCTAAAGTCCTTAGTTAAAGAGTGTGATGAATATGCTTCACTGCTACATCTATCAGAAGAAGAGTTACATAAAAGAGTCTATGAAGATCTACTAGAGAGACTTGATGGCTCACTAAACCTTAATCCAAAGGTAGTTCGAAAGACTCTTAAAGCTTTTATAAGTAGTACTCACGACGAGATAGTTAAGATGCAAAGACAAGCGCTACTTGCTAGGACTATCCGTGACTTTAAAAACTTATTTCCAATGGCAAGGAGTATGAGAAGAAAACTGATTCTTCACATAGGACCAACTAACAGCGGAAAAACCTATACTGCAATGAAAAAGCTCGAAGTTGCAGATACTGGATATTATCTTGCACCTCTTAGACTTTTAGCACTAGAAGGCTATGAGGGCTTAAGATCTGATGGTGTTAGTGCATCTCTTATAACAGGCGAAGAGCAGATCTTAGATGCAGATGCTACTCATATAAGTTCAACTATCGAGATGTTAAACTTTGATGTGGATGTGGATGTTTGCGTAATAGATGAGGTACAGATGATAGGTGATCGAGATCGTGGTTGGGCGTGGGCAAATGCTATCATCGGAGCACCCGCAAAAGAAGTTATTATGACAGGCTCTTCAAATGCAAAAGCTGCAATCATTGCACTAGCTGAGTACTTGGGCGAAGATCTTGAAATAGTTGAATTTGAGAGAAAAAATCCTCTTACACTCTTAGAGAGTCCAACTCATCCAAAAGATGTAGAAGCCTCAACTGCAATCATCGCCTTTAGTAGAAAAGATGTGCTTAGACTAAAGCAAGAGTTTTCAAACTCTTTTAGTGTGAGTGTAGTTTATGGTAATCTCTCGCCAGAAGTAAGACGAGAAGAAGCTCGTAGATTTAGAGCTAAAGAGACACAACTTCTTATAGCAACTGACGCTATAGCTATGGGAATGAACCTTCCCATAAAGACTATACTTTTTTCAAAAGCGACAAAGTTTGATGGAGTAAATGATAGAAATCTTGTTGCCTCAGAAGTACAGCAGATCTCAGGAAGAGCAGGGCGCTATGGTTTAAATGAAGAGGGTTTTGTGGGAGCTCTAAATGTTGAAGCTTTAAATATTGTAAGTAAAAACTTTCACAAAAAAGCAAAAGAGATAACCATACCTTTTAATGTGATGGCAAATTTAGAGCATATAAAACTGGTTTCTAGCATCTTAGAAGAGAACTCACTTAGTGAGATCCTGAAGTTTTTTGTAAAAAACATGGAGTTTAATGGTCCCTTTAGGGCTTACAACTTAGATGATATGCTCGAAGCTGCTTTTATAGTAGATGCTTACGATTTAGACATCGCTACAAAGTATCATCTCTCATGTGCACCGCTTACTCTAAAATCACCTTACATAATTGCTGCTTTTGAGAGTTATATCTTAGCCCTAGAGAAAAAACTGCCAATTCCTTATGCACCCCCACAACTAAATAATTCTTGTGCGATAACTGCGCAAGAACTTTTAATAGCAGAAGATATGGTAAAAGAGATATCACTTTATTTGTGGCTTAGTTATCGTTTTGAGGATTATTTTATAGATGCCGAGTTAGCCCGTAGAACTAGAGGCGTCTTAAACAGATATATAGAGGAGTCTCTTGGGCAAACACACTTTGTGCAAAATTGTAGAATATGTTCAGCATCTCTACCTAAAAATTCAAAGTACAATATTTGTCAGGCGTGTTTTAAGAAGAACTATACAGGAAAGTCATATAGAGCAAAGAGAAGAGGCTAATGCCTCTTTCTTAACTCTTGAATTGGTCTATTGTAGATTGTAAAGAGTGCGCGATTTTTACTAGTTTTTCTAAGTCGTTTTCTATACTTAAGATACTAGTATTGTTCGCTGTTGAGATAACATCTATCTTTTGAATCTCTTCGATAATTTCTTCAACACTTTTTGAAATTACTATAGTATCACGAGCAGATTTGTCTGCAACTTTAGTTGATGTTCCAATCGCTTCAGATGTTGAAGAGATCTTTTGTTCAACTTCATTAGAGATGTTAAGTAAGCTCTCTATGCTTTTTGCATTTACATTCATCTTATCACTTACATCATTGATGGACTGAACAATAGTCCCAACGCTAATATCTATCTCTGTTAGTGATTTTTGAGTTCTCTCTGCGAGCTTTCTAACTTCGTCAGCAACAACTGCAAATCCTCGTCCATGCTCACCCGCACGAGCAGCTTCAATAGCAGCGTTAAGAGCTAGTAAGTTTGTTTGCTCAGCTATATCTTTTATAACATTTAACACATCTTTTACTTGGTCAGCATCACTTCTAAGACCTACAAGTTCACTAGAGAGTTCATTCTCTGTCTCAACAAAAGCGCTTACTTCTTTACCTAAAATAGCTAAAGATTCTCTAGCTGTTCCAAGCTCATTATGTGCTTCTTTAACATTTTTTTGTGTCTCTTCTGATGCTCTCATATTTTCAATAAGGAGATCTTTTATAGATAAACTTTTTGTGTTTGTGTTAGCAACAATTGCACGCTCTTGAGCTGTACTTTCACGAATAACATGGCTTGATTGTTCAATCTCAGATGCAATAGAAGTGTTTTTCTCACCAATAGATTTAATCTCATTGATAGTGCTTTGAACCATCTCTATAAACTTATTAACTTCGTTTGCAGTCTCTCCAAACTCATCTTCATTTCTATGAGTTAGTCTTTTAGTTAAGTCTTTATCTCCGCCAACAAGTTCTGAGATGCGTTCTTTTAAATTTGAAAGAGGTCCAAAGATCTCCCTTGTAAAAAAGATACTTGCAGCGATTGTAAATAAGATAGCCCCAATGATAAGTGCTATAAGAAGAGTAGCTTCAGTAGCTGCATTTTGTTCATCGTTTTTATCTAGTGAGACAATCAAATCAACTGCACCAAGCACATAACCTTCTTCTATGTTGTAGTGACAAGAGAGACATTTTTGCTCTGCAATTACAGGTTTTATGAGACGGATAGTGTGATGTCCATTTTCATCTTTTTCTATAACTTTACTATTTTTACTATTGATGACTTCTCTAATAATGGCATCTTTAGTAAACTCTTCTCCTGGAGAATAAACATCAATAACTGCTTGTGATTTTGATACGATTAGGCTTTCTATACCTTCTATGTTTCTTGCACTATCAATTGCATCTTTAACAATCTGAGGATCACCCATCATCATACTAGAAGTCATTGTTTGAAGTATTGATTCGCTTAACATTGCAAGAGACTCTTTTGCTGTCTTTTCTGAGAGTTGTTGAAGAGTTGAAGATAGATAGTAAGTTATACCAAATAGCCCAAGGATACTAAGGGCTACAATAGAGGCGATAACTTTGGATTTAACTGTTTTTAGCATAATGATTTCCTAAAATTTGTTTATATTTTCAATTATAGCAGAATAAGTGCTTAAAGATTCTTTATGAGTCGTTATAAAATATTACAATAGTCAAGTAAATGTTTTTAATGAAAATAAGATTTAAAATTTTCAAACAACTCTTTTATGCTCATTTTATAACAAAGAGGAGATAATGGCACTATGAATAAAAATATATTAATAATTTTAGCTCTTTGCAACACCCTTATAGCTAGTGAAATTTGGATAGATGATATAGCGGCTTTGCATTATGGACAAAAAATAATGCAAGAAACTTCTATAAAAGCTAAAAAAATAAAACAAGATGAAATATCCAAGATCTCCTGCTTAAAGGGTGATGAAATTTTTGAGTTAGTAGATAAAAACCTTAGAGATGATTGTGATGCTGTGTTTGTAGAGCTAAAGAGAGTTTACTATACAAAAACACCATTTGGAACTAAAAAAGTATCTAAAGACAGAACGAAGATGCCTCTTAGTAGTTTTCTTAGCGTTGCATCTATTAAGATGATCTATAAAAATGATGCAACAAAACTATTTAAGGCTCCCTTTGAATTATCACTAAGAACACCACTAGCAAAAATTAAAGTGGGTGATAGAATTAGGTTGATAGTTACTTCTTTTGGCATACCTAAAGCTGGTGTTAGTATCACTTATAACAAAAAAATTGTGACCAAGAGTGACAAAGATGGATTTGTTAGTGTAGAGATGAAACAAGAGGGATTTCAAAAGATTAGAGCATCTTACTCTCAAAAGGGTGATGGTATTAAAAGTGATGAAATTATCCACTCAACAACTTTAAACTTGGAAGTTTTAAAGCCTTAGTTCTTGCTTCTACTTATAATAATGTATATAAAAAATGGTCCACCTATTAGGGCTGTTATGATGCCTATGGGGAGTTCACTTTGAGTTGGAATGGCTCTAGTTATAGTGTCGCAAAAAACTAAGAAAAATCCACCAAATAGGGCTGTTTTTGCAATGCGTTTGTTTGTGGGTTTTTTGTGTAATTTTGCAACTATATGAGGAACTATAAGCCCTATAAAACCAATAGGTCCGCTAACACTCACAAGAACTCCAATAGCAAAAGATGATACTAAAAGAAGTATAAGTGTAACTCTTTTAGTATCAACTCCTCTAAGTTTTGCACCTTCATCAGAGATGCTAAGAAGTTGTAATTCAAACCTATAAATATAGATGACTATAAATAAAACCAAGGCTATAACGCTAATAGTTATGGGATGATTCCAACCTATAATAGAGAGTGAACCCATGCTAAAACGAAGGAGCATATCGTTTTGTATGGCATTTCCAAGGTAGAAGATTATCATTAGTGCTGAGGTGTAAAAGAGTGAAAGAGCGATCCCAAGAAGTAGAAGTGATTCAAAGTGAGAATGCTTTAAAAATCTTGCTAAATAAAGAAGCAAAAGCACACTAAGCATCGCCCCAAAAAAACCAAAAAGGCTAATAGAAGCTATGCCAAAAGCTAAACTTCCAAGTCCGAGTTTTATGGCAATTCCAGCTCCCAAAATTGCACCGCTTGAGACTCCTAAAGTGTAGGGTGTCATAAGTGCATTTCTAAAAAGTGATTGGTACAAAAGTCCACATAGAGCGAGAATAGATCCAGCTGAAAAAGCATAAATAACACGAGGAAGTCTTAACTCAAAAAAGATAGAGTTTGCAAGTGTCTCTTGTGTGAAAACCTCACCTAGATCTAGCCATATAGCACCAACAAAACCTGACGCTAAAAGGATAAAGAGTAGAGATGACCAGATGAAAATCCTAATCATATCGCACCACCAAGCCATCAAACTCAACTTCATAAAGCTCTTTTAGTTTAGCCTCATTATAAAACTCTTCATATTTTTCAAAGTAAGTAGCACTCTTAGACTTTAAAAAGATAGTTGGCGAGTCAATGTAAGATGCAAGATCTAGATCATGCGTTATGAGAATGATTTGATGATATTTTTTTAATCCTTTTATATGTTTGGCTATAGTTTTTGCGTTGTGTGGATCTAGGTTTGCAGTTGGCTCATCTAGTATGATAACCTCGCTTTGTGAGACAAGTGCAGAAGCTAAAGAGACAAGTTGAGCTTCGCCAGAACTTAGTGAGCTTAAAGTGTGAGATCCAAGGTGAGAGATATTTAAAAACTCTAGAGTATTTTTTGCTATCTTTTTATCTTTATCAGAGTAGTCAAAAAAACTATCTTTATAGGCAAATCTACCCAAAAGCACAAACTCTTCTACGTTTATAAACTCATCATAAACTTCAAGTTTAGTTGGCACATAAGTAAGCAGTTTCGCTCTTTGTTTTAAAGAGAGATCTCTAATGTTTTTCTCATTTATATAGACCTCTCCATTATACTCAACAAGCCCACAAATAGTCTTTGCAAGTGTACTTTTCCCACTACCATTTGCCCCTAAAATATTTAAATGTCCACCGATCTCTAAAGAGATCTCTTTTAGTATATTTTTATCGTTATAGTTGATGTTGAGCGAGTCTAGTTTTATCATCTATTGCTCTTCTTTGTAGTTTTGCATCTCATCTGAGAGTCTTTTTATAGTTAGAGCTATGCGGTGTGATGGGATGTGGAGGTAGTCGTCGTCTACAACGCTAATGTTTTTGTTTTTTGAAGCATTTGTTGGGAGTTTATGCCATGCTTTTAGAGCTTTTTCTACATCTACGCCTGACTCTGTTGCGAGAGAGTGTAGGATTATGATCTGATCTGGGTTTAGTGCTATGATGTTTTCATAACTAAGAACCGGTTGTTTGTTTGAGTTAGCGGTGTAAGCGTTAGTGTTAGCACATAGCTTTATGATGTCATTAAAGAAGATATCTCTTCCTGCTATATAGGTGGCTGAGCTTAGATCTTCTTTTAGTCCATAGACTATCATAACGCTGTGTGGACTTTTGTTTTTAGGGATCTTTTCTATAGCATCATCTATATCCTTTATAAGTCTTTTTGCTTCTTTTGAGTCTATATTTTTGGCTAGTTTATCTATGGAATTTTTTATATCTGTTATGGTTTTTAGTTTGAGTGTTAGTGTTTTTATATTAAAGTGTTTTAGTTTGTCTTGTGCCTTTTGGTTGAAGTCTTCTCCAACTACAAGGCTAGGTTTTAAGCTTAAGATCTTCTCTATATTTGGATCTATGTAGTTTCCCACAATGGGGAGATCTTGTGCTTCTTTTGGATGCAAGGAGTAAGCAGAAGTTCCTACAAGTTTATCTCCCATCTTTAGTGCATATACTATCTCCGTGATGGAAGGACTAAGAGAGACAAGTCTCTCTTTTGCATCAAGGCTAATGATAAAAAGTAGGGTTAAGACAATAGCTTTGATGAGCTTCTCCTTTTAAAAATTCTCGAAAAAATCTTTTTCGTAGCTTTAGGGGGTTGCAAGGGACATATGTCCCTGCCACTAAAACGGACGCGTTCGTTTTAGTGTTTAACATCAGTTAGTACTTTAACTTAAACCCAGCTAGAGCTGTTGTTGTGAAGTTTATAGGATAGATAGCATTATCATATATCCATAAACCATTTTTTTGGTTAAATAGGTTGTTTATTTTAGCAAAAACTTCCCAAGACTCTTTTGCATAAGCTATAGAGATATCTGTTGTCATATAAGCATCTTGCTTTTGAGAGAAGTTGTTGTTAAAGTCATCTGCAGCGTAAGCTTTTGAACGGTAGCTCTGAGTTAAGTTGATAGTTGTAGCTCTGTTTGGAGTATATCCAAGCGTCGCTTTTACATTATGGTTTGAAACACCTGGGAGTTTGTTTCCAGAATAGTCACTAGATCCCTCTTTCTCCTTGTCAATTATCGCTTGAACATAGTTGTAATTTAGTGCTAGACTAAACTCAGGGCTAATAATATACTTGTCATACAAATCAACTCCATACTTATAAGATTTATCTATGTTTGTATTTTTAAAAGTGATTGGTTGCATATAGATCTCATCTTTTAAATCAGCATAGTAAAAAGAGATTTTAAATTTATTATCCTTATTTATATTGTTATAACCAAGAGAGTATGTATCAACTTTTGAGGGCTTTATAAAGCCATTGAAACTTACAGTAGGTGTAAAAGTTGGTGGGGGATAAGTTGTTGCAAAAAATCTATCTATATCTGGAGATAAGAAGGAGTGAGTGAAGTTTGCAAAGACAGAACTTTCTTTGTTTATGAGATAGTTATATCCTAATTCAGCGCCATAAAGATTGTCATCTTGTTTTAAATGAGTTGTATAAGCATCATAAATGTAAGCTACATTTTCCAACCTGTAACCTGCTTTAAAACTAGAATTACCTAGCCTATAGTTAGTCATAATGTAAACAGCTTTATTGTTTTTGCTAGTTGTGTTATCTGAACCTTTTCTATCACCATCAAAACCGTCAACACCAAGTTTAATAGATAGTGTATCGCTAGCATAATCAATAGATGCCAAGAGTGATTTATAGTCGTAATTTGCTTCATAAGGCCAAGAAGGAGGTAGAAAAATAGACTTCTTTTTCTCCTGAGACACATTTGCATTTAGTGAGAGTTTATCATTGATGTAGTACTTTATGCCAGCATTTAGAGCATTACTATCGTATTTTTGATGATTTACACCTCCAAAACCTTTTTGATTTGGATTGTTGTTGTATTGATCTTTTGTCATAGCCCCAGCGTAAAAAACATCAGTTCTTGCAAAACTAGCTCCAAGACTTAATTCTAGTTTATCAGTTACAAAGTAAGCTAGATCTAGTGAACCAGTTGAGAATTTATTTTCATCTTTGTTTGCTTCGCTATCTATTTCTCTAGTTCCATTACTTTTTTGTGCCTCAGCACTTGCTGAGACAGATAACTTTTCATCTTTATGACCTATATAAAAAGAGCCATCAGCTAGTCCATAAGATCCAAGATAAAAAGAGAATTCTTTATCATTGTTTTTCTTAGTAACTATGTTTATAACACCAGCATTTGCACCATCTCCACCTACAACAATTCCACTAGATTTTATAATCTCTATACGACTAACAGAAGATGGTGAGATAGAAGAGAGCATTTGAGGAACACCATCTATATTGTTCATTTTTCTACCATTTATAGTTACAACTATATTTTGGTAGCCATCATTACCAAAACCTCTCATATCTAGTTTTTGGCTAAAAGGATTTCCATAGCTAGGTGTTGCAACAATGGAAGTGTGAGAGTTTAAAAACTCATACATATTTTGAACATGAGTTTTTTCTATGTCTTCTTGTGTGTAGATCTCTACCGCATCTGTTGATCTTAACTCATCGGTTTTTATGGCAGTTGAGGTAACGCTAAGTGGTTTTAAAACTATAGTATTTGAAGTCTCGGCTTGAAGTGAACTCATAAGAGCGACTAGGATTAGTGATAATTTTATTTCTTTTTTCATGTGGATCTGTGTCCTTAATTTTAAGTAGTTGTAAAAGTTTTGTTTATATTAGTTTTAAAATTAAGAAACGGGAGGAGAGGTTATTTTTATAGTTAGTGGTTTTTGATCTAGTGTAGATGCAGATGCAAACATCGCTACGAGTTTTTGCTCTGAGGAGTGTGCTTGTATGGCTGCTAGTGAGAAGTAAGAACTTCCAAAACCTTTTGGTTGCATGAGCTGTCAATATCTTTTTGTAAAATTTTGCCTAATTGTAGTCAAATAGCTTTAAGTTTGAGTAAAAATTTATATAGAGACGACTTTGTTTCTTCCACTTTTTTTAGCCTTATAGAGTGCATCGTCAGATCTTCTAACAAAAGAGAGAACATCGTCGTCTGCGTTAAGTTGTGTAACTCCTACGCTTATGGTTTTTTTACCAACTTGTTCGAAGTCATGATCTTGTACTTTTTGTCTAAGGTTTTGAGCAAGCACAAAGGCACTTTTTAGATCTGTCTGAGGTAGTAAAATAATAAACTCTTCCCCTCCCCATCTTCCAAAAATATCTGATGCCCTAATGCTACTAGAGATGAGCTCAACACTCTTTACGATGACCTTATCTCCTACTTGATGACCATAATGGTCGTTGACTTCTTTGAAGTGATCTATGTCTATCATAATTAAAGAGGTGTCATTTTTATGTCTTTTAGACTTTGATATTTCTTGAAATAGGTACTCATTGATCATTCGTCTGTTAAAGATATTTGTCAAAGAGTCTTTAGATGCTAAGTGGTTTAGTTTTTTGTTTGCTTGGACTAAAGATTGTGTTTTTTGCTGGATCTTCATCTCTAGGGTATTGTTTAACTCTTCTAGCTCTTGTTTTGAGTAAACAAGCTCTTTGTGAAGAACACCAAAAAATAGTGTGATGATAAAAAGCAGAGCTATAAACTCTTGAAGATAGATTGTAGTTTCTTTTGCCCCAAATATAGAAAAAGGGCCTATGAGATCTGAGGTGTAGTAGATGGAAATAAGAGAGATGAAAAAAGCCAGTATAAGTGCTGGAAGAATACCTTGCTTATAAACTACCCACAAAAGAAGTAATATAAATATAAGTGGAGTCGTTGGTGGAAGAAGGTTACTATCGCTAAAAGAGAAGAGCATAATGGCAAGATAGATGCTAAAGCCTACGATACTTATGTTTTGGAAGTCAAACTCGTAGGATTTTAGTGATTTGTAATTCTCTTTGAAGATAACCATGATGGGGGTTAGAAGTAAGATACCTACCGCATCTCCAAAGTACCAAATCCTCCAAAACTCAATAAAACTAGCATCTGAGCCTATTTGAGTATAGTAAATTAAGGCTCCAAAGATAGCGCCTATCATTGGCATAATGTTAAGTCCTACTAGAAAAAAGGCTAAAAAATATTTTGTATTGGTAAAGTTTTGCTCATTATTTTTAGAAAACTTTTTGATTATAAATGCGGCGATAGAAGTCTCTAAGACATTTACAACTCCAAACTGCAAAGCTTCAATTGTAGTAAAGACACCATAATCTGCTACAACTTCAGCAAGTAAAAAAAATGGTATGAAATATTTCCACTCTTTTTTATCTTTTATAAGAAAAAATGCCAAAAGCATGGAGTTTGGAAGCCATGCAATAGCAATTCCTGATGGCATTGTTACATAGTTTATGCTCAAATAACCAAGAAATACATATGTAAATGAGAAAAATAAGGCTGTAAAAATATTTTTTCTCTCAAGATAAAATTGCATAATAGACTCTCATATTCATTGGTTTTTGTTGAAGTTACAAAGTGTTAAAATTCAAACTAAGTTTATCTAAAAAGAGTTTCAACTTTTGTTTAAATAACAATTTTGTTTTTATGAGTTAAAATGCACTAACACTAAAATTAACAAATGGATACTTTGATGGATAAAGAGCAGTTTGCCCAGTTGATAAAAAGTACTAAAAAATTAAATTTACTTTATGTTGAAGATGATAAAAAAGCGAGAGAAGCTACTCTAAACTTCTTAGAGACTTTTTTTCTAAAAATCGATACAGCAGTAGATGGTGAACAAGCTTACGCCAAAATAGAGCTAAAAGAGTATGACTTAATAATCACAGATATAAACATGCCAAAAATGAACGGCTTAGAACTTATCCAAAAAATTAGAGCCATTGATCTATACATTCCCATCTTAATTCTCTCTGCTTATGACGATAAAGACTACTTTGTGCAAAGTATAAAGTATGGAGTAGATGGATATATACTAAAGCCTGTGGAACTTGAACAGTTTTATACCATGATATCCAAGGTAACAAACAAGATCATTTTAGAGAAATCTTTAGCAGAGTATAAAAATAACTTAGAGCAAAAAGTAGAAGAAAAAACACTAGAATTAAGACGAATGTGTTACCAAGAATATTACACAGATCTACCAAATGCCCAAAAACTCCAAGTTGATATGCTTGAAGGAGAGTATGATTACCTTCTTCTTTTGGATATGTCTAACTTTTCAACCATTAACAAAGAGTACGGGAAAGTTTTTTCTAACCAAGTTTTATCAAAAACAGCACGAAGTTTAGAGCATCACATACATAAAAAAGCAAGACTTTATAAAGTAGAATCCGATAGATTTGTTATACTGCTTCGTGAAACTTCACTTGAAGAATTACATGATTACTGCAAACAAATAGTTGCCTTTTTTGATAATAAAAATGTAAAGATAGATGAGGTAGAACTTCATGTAACCTTTAATATAGGTATATCTACTAGAAAAGAAAATGCAGCACAAACACTAATAAATAGCGAATATGCACTAGATACATCCAAAGATCTAGGAAGCAGACATTATGAGATTTTTAATGAAAATAACAGTTTTTTTAGAGACGAGAAAAAAGCTATAGAGTGTCTTAAAATTACAAGAGAACTTGTTTTAGAAGATATGATAGAACCTTATTTTCAAGCTATAGTTGATATCAAAACTAAAGAGATAAAAAAGTATGAAGTTTTAGCTCGTGGAGTCACCAAAGATGCTATTGTACTTCCTGAGCGTTTTATAAAACCAGCTGAAAAACTAGGACTAATGACTTCTATAACTAAAGTTATGATAAATAAAAGTTTCGTTTTTTTTAGAGATAAAGAGTATGATTTTTCTATAAATATAACAGAGAGAGATCTGCTAGATGGTTATCTTTGCAGATTTTTAAAAGAAAAACTAGAGTTTTACAAAGTAGATGCAAAAAGGGTTACTTTTGAAATAAAAGAGAGTATAACTCTTGCAAAAGACTATACAAAAATCATGAAAGAGATAGATGCCCTAAGAGAGATGGGCTTTAAAATAGCCATAGATGATTTTGGTGTAAATGAATCTAACTTTAGTAAACTTATAAGCATAGATATAGACTTTATAAAAATAGATCAAGCCTTTATAAAAAAATTAAAACAAGATAAAAAGAGTCAAAAAAACTTAAAAGCCATAGTAAACTTTGCTAAAACTTTGGATATCCAAACTATTGCTAAATTTGTAGAAGATGAAGAAACATATAAGATTATACAAGAGTGCGAGGTTGATTTTGTACAAGGTTATTTTATAGCAAAGCCAGAATCTACCTTAGTAAAGTAGTAACTCTCAAAAATAAAGAATCTTTGTTTTATTGTGTAGCATCAGGTGGCAGTGAAAATTCATTAGGATTTAGGGTTATCCTAAACATAGCTCCCTCAAAGGTGTTAAAAGCTTCAAGAGTTCCAAAGCAGTGATTTTCTATAATGATTTTGCTCATATATAGACCAAGCCCAGTTCCATTCTTTTTGCTTTTTGTTGAGAAATATGGATCAAAAATCTTCTCCATCAACGCGTTATCAATACCTCTCGCGTTATCAAAAACTTCAAAAACAGCCTTGCCATTTAGCTTGTATGTTTTTATCTCTATGATGCCGTTTTTGATACTATTTTCTACTATAGCATCTTCGGCATTTTTTATAAGATTTAATACAACTTGCTCAAATTCATTTTCATAGATACAAAACTCATCCTCAAAATGGTTTTGAAAGCTTATGATGATATCTCGTTTGTCAAGAGAAGTCTTTACTATCTGAATAGTTTTGTTTAGGATTGATTCAAAGCTTGTTTTTGTCAAAACTTTAGAGTCTATAAAAAAGTTTCTAAAGTCATTTATGGTTGAGCTTAGATGTTGAGAGTAAGCTTGAATATCTTTGATGCCACTCTTTAGTGTTGCTATATCAATATCTTTTAAAATCATCTTTACTTCAAGTGAAGATGCAGTTGAAGAGATGGCAGCTAAGGGCTGTCTCCATTGATGAGCTATCATGCTTAACATCTCCCCCATTTGGGCCATCTTACTCTGTTTTAGCATGTGTTGTTCTTTTTCTTGAGCCTCTGCAATGGCTTTTGAGATTCTCGCTTTTAATGACTCGTTTAGGTTCTCTAGCTCTTTTTTGCTTGTAATATCTTGTCTTATAGAGTTATACTCTATAACTTTTCCAGATCCATCTAAAACAGGAGAAACTATAGCATCTACCCAGTAAAAGCCACCATCTTTAGTAGAGTTTTTTATCTCTCCTCTCCATGTTTTTCCAGCTTGTAAGGTTTTTAACATTTCTTCATACATAGCTTTTGGCATATCGCCGTGTTTTATAAGGTTGTGATTTCTTCCTATGAGTTCTTCTTTTTTATAACCAGAGAGTTTGCAAAAGAGTTCACTCGCATAGGTAATTTTTCCATCCATATCTGTAGTCGAAGCGATAACATTTTTGTCAAAATCTAAGAGTATGTTTTTTAATTTTTTTTCTAGTTTGTCATTTGTTTTAAGGAGCCTTTTTTCTCTTTTTACAAGAGTGTAACTTGTATATGTAACTAGAGCTAAAACTATGATAGAACCCTCTTTGGCGATGTCTATAATGTTTTTATCTGCCATATAAGGAGTGTAAAAAAATAAAATCGCAAAAATAGCCATCAGCAAAAAGGCTATGGGTGTTAAGATACTAGATCTTATGTTTTTTAGTTTAGGGCTAATTTTATTTTTCATTAATTTATCCTAGGGTTATAAGGCATTATATAGGCGATGGACTTAAAGTTGTTTTATATTTGCTAGAATAGCTTTTATGAAATACTCACACTTAAAACAGATAAAAGATTATTTTTCAAATTTCCAAAAAATTTCGGCTATTCATAGAGTAAGTGATACTATTGTAAAAGTAGCATTTGATAGAGATGATGAAGTTTACTTTGAGATGCAACGCTCAAATTCTAAAATATTTAGATGTGACTCTTACACTCGTTCAAAAGTCTATAATGCACCTTTTGATGTAGTGCTCTCAAAGCGCTTTAATCGTGCAAATATTTTAGAGGTAGATCTTGTAGATGATGATAAGATTTTAAGGTTTAAAACCTCTGTAGCATCGGCTTATAAGGAAGAGATAACTTATCTGCAGTTTGAGTTTACTGGGAAGTATACAAATGTTATCATTTTTGATGAGGATGAAATAGTTTTAGAAGCTTTGCGACATGTTGATATTTTTTCTTCTTTTCGTGAAGTAAAAGTTGGGCAAAAACTTCTAAGTGTTCCATCTGCTCCATACACTCCAAAAGAGTACCCCATAGACGATGTTGAGAAGTTTTTGTATGATGAGTATCAAAGAGAGTTAGATGCAAAACTAAAGAACTTAAAAAAACAAAAGCTTCTAGTGCTAAATAAGAGACTTCAAAAACTTCAAAAACTTCAATCTATGCTTGAAGATGAAACAGGACTAGCTCAAGAGGCACAAACAGCACAACTTCATGGTAATTTAGTCTTGTCAAATTTACATAATATTAAAGCATATCAAAAAAAGATTGAGCTACAAGATTATGATGGAAAGCTTGTTGAGATTGAGCTTGCAAAAGAGTTTTCAAGTCCTTCATCTATGGCACAAGCACTTTTTAAAAAGAGTAAAAAAGCAAAACAAAAAGCTTTGCATTTACATATTGAAAGAGCATCAATTCTTTCTAAGATAGAACACGCAAAACTCTTTATTGCTATAGTTGAAGATGCTAAAGATATGGCAAAACTAGAGCTTTTATTTCCAAAGCAAGTACAGGCAAAAAAACTAAAAGTTAGTGATTCTATAGAGTCATTTTGGATAGAAGGATATAAAGTTCAACTTGGTAAAAATGAAAAAGGAAATATAGAACTACTAAAGAGTGCAAAAGCAAAAGATATTTGGATTCACATGAAAGACAGACCATCAGCACACCTAATCATAACAACAGATAAACAAAATGTTGCAGAACATATCATAAGAGAAGCGGCAAAACTATGCGTAGAATTCAGCACAGCTCAAAAAGATAAGTTTTTGGTCGATTATACCCCTAGGCGAGAAGTTACAATACAAAGTGGTGCAAATGTACTTTACAACAAATACAAAACCATAGAAGTAGATGTAAGGTAAAAGGGACTTGTTCCTTTGTGGGACTAATTAAATAGTAGTCCCTTGAATTTATAAAATAAATTAAAGGAGTATGTTATGGCAGTAGGTGCAATCGGAAATGCTATTTTTGTAAACCAGATGACTGCAAATGCATCTTCTTTACAAAATGCTCATAATAATCGTGTAGACTTTCAAAATATGGTAGCACAAGCTGCGATGCAAGAAAAAGATGAAAAAGTTCTTGAAGTTCGTCCAGCTGAAGAGACTCATGAGATAGATCCTGATCGTGAACATGAAAAAAACTCAGCCGATCAAGATACTGCTAGAAGTGAACATGATGAAAAAGAGGATGAAGAAGAAGAGAAAGCCCCATCTCTTCATAAACTAGATATTAAAGTCTGATTTGGTATAATCCTTGAAAAAGGAGATTTATGGAATTTTTAAAAGCTTTTGGCTCAAATAAAGAGAGAATCATAACGGGTTTATCACTTATTGTCGCGGTTCTTATCATAGGTTTTATAGATAATTTTTTTCTAATGTGGGCAGTTCTTGGAGTTGTCTATCTTCTAGCTTTTAAAGAAGCTCTTGCCCTTTTTGAACTTAAAAATGATTCGCTTATTATTTACGCTCTTGGTATTTGGATAGTTGCTGCATTTTATCCTTATGGAGACGATCTTTTTATTTTAGCAGGAGTTGCTTATGCAAGTGCAGTAGCTTTTGATAAAGAGCTAAAATGGAATAATTTCCTTCCCTTTATATACCCAACTGCAGGAATGCTTTTTATCTTTACAATGTACCAAGAGTATGGAATGCTAATGATGTTATGGCTATTGGTTATTGTAGCAATGACAGATGTTGGGGCTTATGCTGTGGGCAAGAGTATTGGTAAAACTCCTTTTAGCCAGACAAGCCCAAACAAGACTATGGAAGGTGTAGTTGGTGGTGTGTTGGTCGCTACAGTTGCTGGTATGTTTGTAGGGCTTAGTGTGGTAGATCTAGCAGACTCTTTTGTAATCTCTTGTATGGTCGCGATTAGTTCTATCTTTGGAGACTTATTTGAGAGTTCACTAAAAAGAAGTGCAGGTGTAAAAGATAGCGGAAATATACTCCCAGGACATGGTGGTATCTTAGATCGTATAGATGGCTATCTCTTTGGAGCAATCGTTATGCTAGTACTTCTTCGTGGACTTGTATAGAAGTGATACTTCTAGGCTCAACTGGTTCCATAGGAGTAAATACACTTCTTGTTGCTAAAAAATTTAATATAAATGTAGAGGTTTTGGTTTGTGGGAGAAATATTGCGCTTTTAAATAAGCAGATATTGGAGCACTCTCCTAAGCTTGTAGTTATCGCAGATGCTTCTGATATAGAGAAGGTAAATCACCCAAATGTATTCTCGGGAACAGATGCTATTTTAGAAGTTATAGAAGATACTAAGTCTGATCTAGTTGTAAATGCACTAGTCGGATTTTTAGGTCTTCGTCCAACACTAAAAGCACTAGAGTGCGGAAAAAGAGTTGCATTAGCTAACAAAGAGTCACTTGTAGCTTGTGGTGCTTTTATAGATGTGAGCAAGATCCAACCCATAGATAGTGAACATTTTGGTCTTTGGTATCTTATGCAAGATAGAGAAGTTAAAAAAATGATAATCACTGCATCTGGTGGAGCTTTTCGTGATTGGGATATTAAAAAACTCCAAAATGCTAGCTTAGCAGATACTCAAAAACATCCAAATTGGTCAATGGGGCAAAAGATAACAATAGATAGTGCAACAATGACAAACAAGATGTTTGAACTACTTGAAGCTAGATGGCTCTTTGGCGAGGGCGAGTATGATGCTATTATAGAGACAAAGTCGCTCATTCACGCTCTAATAGATTTTAAAGATGGCTCAACGACTGCACACTTTGCTCGTGCATCTATGCAACTTCCTATAGCCTATGCATTAGATAAGAAGATGAATGAAAACATCTTAGATCATGTTAATTTATTAGAAATTGGCTCATTAGAGTTTCGTGAGATCCAGACAAGTAGATACCCCATTTGGGAGATAAAAGAAGAATTACTTAAAAACCCTGCTCGTGGTGTTGTAGTAAACGCTGCAAATGAGGTTGCAATAGCTAAGTTCATAAACAAAGAGATAGGATTTATGGATATTTCTAAAACAATTATAGAAGCCTTTGATAAGTTTAGTGAGATACCAAGAAGTGTAGAAGATGTGTTTGCAATTGATAGAGAAGTTAGAAGTAACTTATAAATATTAAAAGATGGAAAGTTTATGATACTAAGTATAGAGAGCTCGTGTGATGATAGTGCGATAGCTATCACAGATATAAAAACAAAAAAACTTCTTTTTCATAAAAAAATATCTCAAGAGTTAGAGCATAGTGTGTATGGTGGAGTGGTTCCTGAGCTCGCAGCGCGCCTTCATGCAGAGGCACTTCCAAAGATCTTAGAGCAAGTCAAACCCTATTTTAGTGAGTTAAAAGCTGTAGCTGTAACTTCTACCCCTGGCTTAGCAGTAACGCTTGTTGAGGGTGTGACAATGGCAAAAGCGATCTCAATTGCACTAGAGATTCCCCTCATCTCAGTTAACCATCTCATCGGTCATATCTACTCTCTGTTTATAGATAAAGAGACGCAGTTTCCTTTAACTGTTTTGTTAGTTTCAGGAGGACACACTCAAGTGATGCAAGTTGAGTCTATAGAGAGCATAACAACTATTGCAAAGAGCATGGATGATAGCTTTGGAGAGAGTTTTGACAAGGTTGCTAAGATGATGGATCTAGGCTATCCAGGTGGACCTGTGATACAAGAGTTAGCAAAAGATGGAGATAGAACAAGGTATAACTTTACTATTCCGCTCTCACAATCACCACTTATCGCATTTTCATACTCAGGGCTAAAAAATGCTGTTAGAGTTGCACTACAAGATGCCAGCAAGAGTGACTACAAAGATATAGCAGCTTCTTTTGAACATATTGCTACTATGCATCTAGTGCAAAAACTAAAAAAGTACTTTAAAAAAGTTCAACCAAAAACCTTTGCAATAGTTGGTGGAGCTAGTGCAAATCTATACTTAAGAAGCGAGATAGAAAAATTACTAAAACCACACAATGCAAAATTACTTCTTAGCGAGTTAAAGTATTGTTCAGACAATGCAGCTATGATAGGACGAGTGGCTATTGAGATGTATGAGAAAAAAATGTTTACTCACCTAGATGAACTCTCTATATCTGCAAAAAGTAGTATATAATATACCTAACACTAAGTAGAATGTTTCTATTTAGAAAAGGCTGACTAAAATATTAGAAACTTAAGTAAAACTTATTAAAAAACACAATTTTTCTAAATAAGAGTTTTTTTATCCGATTTTACTTATACTTCTCCTGTCCAATTAATAAATCACAAAAAAGTGATTCTTTTTTACTCAATTTTGAAGTAAAAAATAAGATACAATAAATCAAGGAGCCAAAATGGCAACAGTAACATTCAAAAATGACATCGTATGTAATTTAGCGGGTAATGAGATCAACGTAGGCGATACAGCACCAGTTACTACAGTAGTAAACTGTGATCCAATGCTTCAAGATGAGCAAATCGGTGGAACTGGCAAAGTTCAACTTGTTGTTGCAGTACCATCACTAGACACTGGTGTTTGTGACGCTGAGACTAGAAGATTTAACACAGAAGCAGCAGCACTAGAAGGTGTTGAGGTTATTACAGTCTCTATGGATCTACCGTTTGCAGCTGCAAGATGGTGTGGAGCGGCTGGAATTGAAAACTTAAAAGTTTGTTCTGACTTTAGAAACAAAGATTTCGCGAACAACTATGGTGTACTTTTAGCTGATGGACCACTTGCAGGAATTACAGCAAGAGTTATTTTTGTAATAGGTAAAGATGGAAAGGTAACTTATAAGCAAGTTGTTCCAGAGATTACAACTGAGCCTAACTATGAAGAAGCTATAGCAGCTGCAAAAGCTGCTCTATAAGCTTTCTTTAGAAAGCAAGCTTTATAAGCGCAGCTTCTTTAGAAAAGCTGCTCTCTAGTCAAACGTTCCTAAGATAATTTTCAAGAGTTACACTACTTCCCCTCTTTGTAACTCTTGGCGCCTTTGGTGCCAAAACAAAATGAATTGATAACTCATTTTATTCTTCCTCCTTTTTTAGGGCTTTTATGCCCTAAAATTTTTCTTTTAAAGTCTATAATTATAATCACTTGCTATAATAATGAAAATTATTATTAGGAAATTCAATGAAAAAAATAGTAACAACACTCTTATTTGTTGGAGTTTGTCTCTGTACCGCTAATGCAGATACGATGAAAGTAGAAGCAGGGATTGGTTTATGGGATCAAAAATCAAGTGGAAAACTAAGCTACACTGATAATGGCGCAAATGGTCGCTATAGTTCAAGTGAGCCTACTAATTCATCTATGTACTTTTGGGCACTAATTAAACATCCAGTACCAATTGTCCCAAACATAAGATTAGAGTATGCATCTGTTGAAGATTCTGGTGTGGGTAGTGGTAAATTTAAAGAGTTTAATATAGGAAATACAACTACTAAAGTGGCTTACGATATGAAGCAGTATGATATTATTCCATATTATAATATCTTAGATAATACCGCTTGGACTACATTAGATCTTGGTTTGGATATAAAAATTGTTGAGGCTTCTTTAGATGCAGATCCAAAAGTTCCATTATTTTATGGCTATTCACAGAGTGAGACTATAGCTATTCCACTTCTATATTTAAGAGCTCGTGTTGAGATCCCATCAACAAACATTGGCTTAGAGAGTGATATAAAATATGTAGCTTATAGTTCAAATAGTGTCTATGATGTCCGCGTAAAAGTTGACTACACTTTTGATATATCACCAGTAGTTCAACCAGCTATAGAACTAGGTTATAGGGTTCAAAAAATCGATGTAGAAGATGGAAGCGATTTTGATATTGATTTGAAGTTTGCAGGATTTTATGGAGGTCTAATGCTTCGTTTTTAACCATCTCTCATCTAGTATAATCACTTCGCACTCTAAAGAGATGCCAAACTCTTGAAGAACTCTTCTTTGAGCTTCTTCTATGAGTGCGATGGCATCTTCAAAAATACCACCTCCACTATTTAGTAAAAAGTTTGCATGTTTAGTGCTAAATTCCATCGCTCCTACTCTTTTTCCTTTTAATCCAACCGCTTCAATTAGTCTACCAGCATAGTCACCTTTAGGATTTTTAAAACAACTCCCTGCACTAGCTCCACTTGGCTGATTTGCCCTCATCTTTTTAAATAGCTCTGCTTTTTCATCACTATAACCATACTCAAGAATAAATGATGCTTCTAAAATAGGTTCTTTTATATCTGTATTTCTGTAGCCATAGTTGATACTTTTTTTCTCAAATTTGCCTTTTGTTGTTGTGATATTAAGAAGATTATTGAAGATCTCATACTCTTTAAGTCCAGCGTTCATGTAGACTAAACCGCCCAAAGTTCCTGGCAAATGTGAGACAAATTCAAAGTTAGCAATATTGTTTTTTTTGCAAAAAGAAGCTAATTTTCCAGAAGGAGTGGCAGCCCCGATTTTTAAAATATTATCTTCTATTTTTATGTAGTCGTATTTCTTAGAGAGTTTCATAAGTTTTGGAATATTGGACCCAACTAGAACATTATTACAAGATCCAATAAGAAAATAATCATCATTAAAATCATTTGGATCTTCTAAAAGAGTAACTTCGTGAACTCCTCCTATCTTGATAGAAGAAAATTTTGCAAAGTCTATAGTTTTAGTCATTACTACTCTATAAAGCTTGGCATCATATTAAAGACATTTGTAGAGAAATCTATCATGGAGTTTAGCATCCACGGCATTGTAAGGATAATGACAACAACTACGCCTATGATTTTTGGGATAAAAGAGAGAGTCATCTCGTTTATCTGAGTAGTCGCTTGAAAGATACTAACAGCCAAACCTAAAAACATACCGGTAAGAAGTCCTGGAAGAGCAAGAAGTAGTGCTATCTTAAAGGTTTCAATCCCGAGTGCTATTAGTTTGGCTTCCATCAGTTTATGAGTTCCTAAGTTCTTTATACTCTGTTGGTATGAGATAATCTTCGGCTTTAATGAGTGTGTCGTAAAACCCGTGCTTATATCCAAGTTCAAAAAGCTTATTTATAGCACGATACTGGATCTCACTTAGAGTGATAGAGTCATCATTTGCATAGAGCTCTAAATATCTATCTAGCGTATCTGCATCAATTCGCACTAGATCTCGCTCTATAAGCATCTTTGAGAGTCTATCTTTATGCTCTCTTGCAACTGCAACGGCCTTTGTTAGAGTCGCTTCATACTCTATGGCTTTGTTGAGTGGAAGTGAGCGTCTTATTGCCATTCCACCAAGAGGAAGAGGGAGTTCATCTCCAGCTAGCTCTTGCCAGATATCCCACATCTCACGCTCTACTTCTAATCTATCATCAAACTCCAAAATACTCTCATGGATTAATACTCCAGCATCTACGCTTCCACTTAAAACAGCCTCTTCAATCTCTAAGAAGTTCATGTAGGTGATTCTAGCATCTGGGTAAGCTATGCGAAAGAGCATCGCATTTGTAGTGTGTTTGCCACTAAGAGCTACTTTGAAGTTTCTCTTTAGAGTAGCTCCTTTTTTCTTTATAAGTTTTGGACCATAACCCTCGCCAAAACTAACAGCAGTTCTAAGCGGTGCATACTCCTCTTTTATATGCGGATATAGTGCAAAACTAATAGCTACTATGTCATAAACCCCATTTAGGGCATCCTCATTTAGTGTTTGAATATCTTTTGCGATATTATCAAAGTTGGTGTTTTTCATATCTAC
>NZ_JALOAN010000030.1 GCF_023228785.1 Sulfurimonas sp. | reverse complement strand
GGTTTTAGTTAGTAAAACATATAAAGGAGTTCGTTATGGGTGATTATGGAATGGGTGGACTTGGAATGTGGTTAGGTTGGTTGATACCATTACTCTTTATTGGAGCATTGATATACTTTATGAATGTTAATAAAAAAAGGGATTTATCAGCTAGAGATATTCTTGATCAAAGATATGCAAAGGGTGAGATTTCTGAAGAAGAGTATAAGGCTAAGAGAGACGCTATAAAGTAGGAGGTGAGTTATGAGTCAAGAGATAAAAGAGTGTTGTCAGGTGGATTATTCTAAAAAACAAGATGATATTTATACTTGTCCTATGCATCCAGAAGTTCGTCAAAATGCCCCAGGATCTTGTCCAAAATGTGGAATGGCGTTAGAGAGAGAGGTTAAAGCTCTAAGCTCTACAAAGTACACCTGTCCAATGCATCCAGAGATTATACAAGATAGTCCTGGAAGCTGTCCTAAGTGTGGAATGGCACTAGAGCCTATGGTAGCCCAGATAGAAGAAGACACAGATGAACTTGACTATATGAGCAGGAGATTTTGGATTAGTTTAGCCCTATCTATCCCCGTTTTTGTTGTCTCAATGACAAGTGATTTAGCACCAGAACTTCTGCCTAGCACTATCTCGATGTTAAGCATCCAATGGTTTCTTTTTGTTCTTGCGACTCCAGTAGTTCTTTGGGGCGGTTGGCCTTTTTTTGTAAGAGGATACAACTCCATAAGAACATGGAACTTAAATATGTTCACACTTATCGCCATTGGTGTGAGTGCTGCATATATCTATAGTCTCTTTGCACTATTTCTGCCAAGCTTATTTCCGCCTCTTATGCAGACTGAAGATGGCTTAGTTCATGTCTATTTTGAAGCGGCAGCTGTTATTACAACTTTGGTTTTGTTAGGACAAGTTTTAGAGTTAAAAGCTAGAAGTAAAACAAATAGTGCGATTAAAACACTCTTAAATCTTGCACCAAACAATGCTCACCGCATAAACGAAGATGCAAGCGAAGAAGATATTAGTCTTGAGTTTATTCATGTTGGGGATAAGCTTAGGATTAAACCGGGCGAGAAAATCCCTGTAGATGGAGTAGTTTTAGAAGGAAGTAGTAATCTTGATGAGTCCATGATAACCGGAGAGCCTATTCTTGTATCAAAAACCAAAGGCGATCAGCTTATAGGGGCTACTTTAAATGAAAATGGCACTCTAATTATGCAGGCGCAAAAGGTTGGTAGTGATACTATGCTTGCTCAAATAGTAGAGATGGTATCAAAAGCCCAACGCTCACGCGCGCCTATTCAGCAACTTGCAGATAAGGTCTCTAGCTACTTTGTTCCAGCGGTTGTGATAGCTGCGATATTAGCATTTTTTGTTTGGTATATCTTTGGACCTGAACCTCGTTTGGCTTATGCTATTGTATCTGCAGTAGCGGTTTTGATCATCGCTTGTCCATGTGCCCTAGGACTAGCCACTCCAATATCTATAATGGTAGGAACTGGTAGAGCCGCACTCTCTGGAGTTTTGATAAAAGATGCAAAAACACTAGAGACTATGGAGAGAGTTGATACTCTTATCGTTGATAAAACAGGTACTTTGACACTTGGAAAACCAAAAGTTACAAGCTTTTTAGTAGAAGATGGTTTTGATGAGATGAGCATTTTAAAATACGCTGCAAGTTTGGAGCGAGTTAGTGAGCATCCTTTAGCACAAGCAGTAGTTGAGTATGCTAAAGATAGTGATGTAGAGCTAGGTGAAGTTCTAAACTTTAAATCTACTACTGGAAAAGGCATCGAGGGTGAGATACAAAACAAAAAAGTTGCACTTGGAAGTGAGAGCTTCTTAGAGAGTTTAGGAGTATCTACTCAAAACATCACAAAAGAAGCAGATGCTTTGCGAGAAGAGGGCAAAGGTGTTATTTTTATGGCTGTAGATGCTAAGTTTTGCGCCATTTTAGGGATTGAAGATCCCATAAAAGCTACGAGTGAAGAGGCTATAAAAGAGCTTATAAAAGAGGGCCTTAGAGTTGTTTTGATAAGTGGAGACAATGAAACAACAGCTAGAGCAGTTGCTAAAAAACTCGGCATCAATGAAGTCCACGCTGGCATCATGCCTGATGGCAAAGCAAAAATAGTTAAAGAGTTACAAGAAAAAGGTGCAGTTGTGGCAATGGCAGGAGATGGCATAAATGACGCACCTGCATTAGCACAAGCTGATGTTGGTATCGCTATGGGTACAGGAACTGATGTAGCAATTGAGAGTGCTGGCATCACTCTTATAAAAGGCGATTTGCTCTCAATCTTAAAAGTTCTGAAACTAAGCCGTGCTACTATGAAAAATATCAGACAAAATCTCTTTTTTGCCTTTGTTTACAACAGTGCAGGTGTTCCAATAGCAGCAGGAGTTCTTTACCCATACTTTGGGATCTTACTATCGCCTGTTATTGCAGCGGCTGCGATGAGTTTTAGTTCAGTCTCTGTTATAGTGAATGCACTGCGCCTAAAAAATACAAAAATATAGGACTCATTTATATCTAAAACTCTTATGCTATTATTACTCTAAAAATAAAAAGAGAAGCGATGAGTGATATGAATACAATTTATCTAAAAGATTATAAAGAGTGTGGGTTTGAAGTAGAGAGTTGTGAGCTCTGCTTTGAACTTTTTGAAGAGTTCGTAGTTGTTACAAACATAATGAAGATAAAAAAGAAAGATGCTCAAGAAAAGCATATAGAGCTAGATTCAATGGACTTAGATCTTCTAGAGATCTATCTAAATGACTTGAGATTAAACGATAGTCGCTACGATATAAAAGAAGAGAGTTTTACCGTTTTTAATGTTCCAAACTCATTTTCATTAAAGATACAAAACAGACTCTATCCACAAAATAACAGTGAACTAGAAGGACTCTACAAGTCTGGATCTATCTTTTGTACACAAAACGAGCCAGAGGGATTTAGAAGGATAACTCCATACTTAGACCGCCCAGACATTATGAGCGTATTTACTACTACAATCGTGGCAGATAAAGAGAAATATCCCGTACTTTTAGGTAATGGAAATAAGCAAAGCTCTCATGACTTAGCAGATGCAAGACATGAGGTTACTTGGTTTGATCCACATCCAAAACCATCATACCTTTTTGCTATTGTTGCGGGAGATCTAGGTCTTATAAGTGACGAATTTACAACCGCTTCAAAAGAAAAGGTTGAGCTAAATATCTACTGTGACAAGGGCGCTGAATCAAAATGTTTTTTTGCGATGAAGTCACTTAAAGATGCGATGATTTGGGATGAGCAAAAGTATGGTAGAGAGTATGATTTAGATGTATATAACATCGTAGCAGTCGATAGTTTCAATATGGGAGCTATGGAGAACAAGGGCTTAAATATCTTCAATTCTCACTATGTTTTAGCAGATGAAGATAAGGCTACAGATGCTGACTTTATGGGAATTCAAAGTGTTATAGCTCATGAATATTTTCATAACTGGACGGGCAACCGCATCACTTGTCGTGACTGGTTTGAGCTAACTCTAAAAGAGGGACTTACAGTTTTTCGCGACCAATGTTTCTCAGCAGATCTAAACTCACAAGAAGTCCAGCGAATCGAAGATGTAAAGGGTTTAAGAGAGAGACAGTTTGTAGAAGATGCCTCGCCTATGGCTCATCCCATCCAACCTGATTCTTATATCTCTATCAACAACTTCTACACTTCAACAGTCTATGAAAAAGGTGCAGAAGTTATTAGGATGATACACACTCTTTTGGGTGAGAAGAAGTTTCGTGAGGCGATGGATCTATACTTTGAGTCCTTTGATGGGCAAGCAGTAAGAACTGATGATTTTTTATGGGCTATGAGTGAAGTTGACAAAGATGGCAGAGTTGATTTTGCTCAGTTTAAGAGATGGTATCACCAATCGGGCACGCCAAGCTTAGAAGTAAAAGAGAGCTTTAACGATGGAGTTTATAAGCTAGATCTCAAACAAGTTATACCAAACAAGGTTGATGGGACTAAACAAGAGCCTTTTTACTTTCCGCTTAAAATTGGACTTATTGGATCTCATGCTCAGGAGATAAAAGAAGAAACACTTATAGTCTCAAAAGAAGTACAAGAGTTCGTCTTTGATGGCTTTAGTGAGAAACCTTACCTCTCAATTAACCGTGCTTTTAGTGCACCAATTATTATAAAACAAGAAAAAAATGAATATGCATTTTTAATGAAACATGACAAAGATAGCTTTGTAAGATATGAATCAGCTCAATCTTTTGCAACTGTTACAATAGAAAAATTGATGGAGAGTGCAGAGCTTGATACAGAGTTTTTAAACTCTTTTGGCTACATTTTAGATCTAGACGTCGAACTTTCATACAAAGCTCTTTTACTTGATCTTCCATCTATCTCAAGTCTTATGCAAAGACAAAAGGTAGTTGATTTTGCTCCTATATATTTGGCTTGTGAGAGACTTGAACGTGAGGTTGCAACAGAGTACAAAGAGAAGCTTCTAGATCTTTATAAACTTTATCATAAACCTAAAAACAGAGATCTTGATGCTATAAGCGTTGGAGAGAGAGCTTTAAAAAATAGAGCTTTGAGAATATTATCAAGCCTAGAGAGTAAAGAGATTATAGATCTAGCATATAAACAATACCAAGAGTCATCTACAATGAGCGATAGAATTGTGGCTCTTGATGTGTTAGAGAATATCACAAGTCATGAAGGTGAACTCGCATTGGGCGACTTTTATGCAAGATATAAAGAAGATACTTTAGTTATGAACAAATATTTCTCAATCATATCAGCATCGCAGAGGGAGGGAACTCTACTTCGCGTTATAGCGTCACAAGATGATGAGGTTTATGATAAAAAAGTTCCAAACTTAGTTCGCTCTCTTGTTGGAGTTTTTGCTAGAAACTACAAATATTTTCACTCCAATGATGGATCTGGATATAGTTTTGTAGCAGATAAAATATTAGAAATAGACAAAATAAATGCACAGATGGCATCAGGGCTTGCTTCTGCTTTTAAGATTTACGATAGATTGAACTCTCATAGTAAAAGCCTTATGAGACAAGAGTTGCTAAGAGTGCTTGATACTCCAAATCTATCAAAAAATACTTATGAGATAGTTAGCAAGATTTTAAAATAGGCAATAAGATGAAAATAAAGATACCAAACTTATATAAATCACAAGAAATATTTGTAAATTCGAAAGAACAAATACTTGTACAATGGCTCTCTTATGAGTCCCCACAACAGATTTTAGAGTTACATAAGATAGATAAAGAGTTTTTCTTACAAGAGTATGCTAGTGGTGTATTTGACTACTTTATGGGAGTTATTGTAGGAGATTTAAAGATAGGAAACTGCCCTATTATGAAAGGACTTTTAAGTTATCTAAAAGATAGAGAGATTAGTGCAGATGAACTTTTTGAGATTTGTAGTCATTTTCGTCACTCAATGATAGAGTTTTCTTATGATAAAGGACTCGATTCAAAAGAGATGTCAAGTGAAATCTCTTTTGTTTTTGATAAAAATTTTAGAGGAATCTTAAAGTATTACACAGATACTATTTTTGAAAAACTTATAGCTGCAAGACAAAAAGCAGATAATGCATCACAAGCAAAGGAGTACTTTTTATCAAATATGTCACATGAAATAAGGACTCCACTAAATGCTATACTTGGCTTTGTTAACCTTCTTATAGATGAAGATGTTTCAAAAAAGCATAGAAATTATCTCGAAATCATCTTAAATAGTGGTGAAAATCTTCTTTGTATAATAAATGATATTTTAGACTTCTCAAAACTAAGAAGTGGAGAGTTTATAATAGAACCTAAGATCTTTTCACTTCATGATGAAATTAGTCACACAATGGAGCTTTTTGTTGCAAGTGCAAATGTGAAAAATATCACAATAACTTCTTTTATAGATCCTCATATTCCCAAAGAACTCTACGCTGACGCACTTAGAATGAAACAAGTACTTTCTAACTTTTTAAGTAACGCTATAAAGTTTACAAATGTAGGCGGACATATAAGTGTTGAGTCTTTTTGTAAAAATGGCATCTTAAGTATTAGTGTAAGTGATAGTGGTATAGGTATAGCAAAAGAAGATGTAGAAAATATCTTTCTAGCCTTTGCTCAAGCACAGCATTGTGAGCTAAAAAACTCAACAGGTGGAACAGGGTTGGGTCTTTCTATCTGTCATCAATTAGCCCAACATATGCAAGGAAGCGTTGATGTTGAGTCTATTTATGGAGTTGGAAGTAAGTTCACTTTATCGATCCCAATAGAAGCCAAAAGTTCACTATGTCCACTCTTTGAAGATGTAAGTGAGTTTAGAGCTCTTAAGATTGCAGTCTGTTCAAGAGAGAGTAAAAACGCATATAAAGAGAACTCCTTTTTGAGATATGCGGATGCTTTTAAAATGAACACAAAAAAAATAAACTCCATAGATGAAGAGTTTGATATAGCTCTTTTTGTACAAGAAGATGTAGATAAAGAGTTTATACAAATGGCTATAAATTCACAGAAAAAATTTATAGTATTAGTGAATGAGCCAAATGATGATTATGATAAATATGACAACATAACTTCGATTAGCTTTCCACTCTATTGTTCTAAAATAAGAGGTGCTTTTGATGAAGTATTAAATCCATATTCATACACACCACACAAAAAACACTCCAACATAAAGTTCAAAGGTCACATCTTAGTAGCTGAAGACAACGAAGCAAATCAAGAGCTTATAAAGATACTTTTAGAGAAGTATTCTCTAAGTTATGACATAGCAAAAAATGGGCTAGAAGCACTTGAGTTATACAAAAAAAATAATTATGACCTGATACTAATGGATGAACAAATGCCACTTATGGATGGAAATGAAGCTGTGAAACAGATATCCATTTATGAAAAGAAAAGAGGACTAAAGCATACTCCAGTCTCAGCGTTGACTGCAAATGTAATTAAGGGAGCAATGGAGAGAGGGCTTCTTAGTGGATTTGACTCATTTTTAGGCAAGCCAATCATTTTAAAAGAGCTTGAGAGAGTTTTCAAACTCTACCTAAAAGAGGAAAAATTTGTAGAGACTAAAGCACCAAGTGGATTTAATGAGAGTATAGTAGGATTAGATGCTAAAAAATTAAAAGAAGAGTTAAAGCTAAATGAAGATGAACTCATCTTGCTTCTTACTCTTTTTATCAAAAAAATGAAAAAACAGTTGCCAAAACTTCAAGCTGCAATAGAAACAAAAGATTATAAAGAAATTGCACTAAATGCTCATTCTATAAAAGGATCTAGTGGAAACTTTAGGATTGATGCACTTCAGAAAAATGCTAGTGAAATGGAAAAAAAAGCAAAAGCCCAAGATAGCGCGTATAACTATGAAGGAGTTTTTATGGAGATAAAAGAGAGGGTTCAGCAGATAAATATTGTTTAAGGGAGTGGCTACCCTTCGATGTAGTAGCCTATACCAGAAGCATTCTTGATAATGTCAGTCTCAAGTTTGTTTCTCAACCTCCAAACTAGAGTTCGTACGCTATTTTCAGTAGCTCCATTTTCATCCCAAACATATTTCATAGCTTGCTCAAAGCTCACTACAATTCCTAGCTGAGCTACTAAAAGACGCAAAAATGCATTCTCTTTTTTTGTTAGTTTTATTTTAGTGTCGTTATAAAAAGTCTCACAAATACTTATATCAAGATGATAGTTTTCTCCAAAACAAACTATGGGCTTGTCTGCTGATCTTCTTGCATATAGTAATTTTTCTAAGTTTAACTTATCTACCTTTAGTGAGTCTAAGTTATTTTTTCTCTCATTTTCCATCTCATACTTAAAGATAGCCATTTGGATAGTTGCATGAAGAGAGTTTGGATCAAAAGGCTTGACAATGTAACCATATGGTTCTGTGAGTTTTGCTTGAGAGATTATTTCATCATCACTGTATGAAGTTAAATAAATAAAAGGGATGTTGAATTTTTGGCGTACGTCTTTTGCTAATTCTATCCCATCATTGCTCTCATCAAGAGAGATGTCTATAATGACGATATCTGGATTGTATTGTTCAATTTTTTGTATTGCATCAATAGAATTATCACATACCGCTAGAACTTGATAGCCATGTTTTTGAAGTGATAAACTCAAGTTAAGTGCTGTAATTTCATCATCTTCTACAACGATGATACTATGCTTAGTCATATAAAAAACCCTTTAATATAAAATAGTAACTATTTTGTGATAAATTTGGTCTTATTATAATATAACTATTTTTTAATTACAATAGATTATGAAAGAAAGGGCTATTCTTTAAGCTTTTTACTCTATAAAAGTAATTGAATGCTCTGAAGAATTATCAAATTGGATCCTGAATCAAGTTCAGGATGACGCATCTTTTGTCATTTATTACTTGACACTGAATCTAGTTTATAGATTAGAGGGTTCAATTAGCTAACTTTAAGAGTGTCTTTTAAAATATTGTACTCTTCTTTATTGATAGCGCCTTTATCTAGTTTGTTTGAGAGTTCTTGAAGCGATGCATCTTTTCCTATGATCTTAACAATAGAACTATTTAAAAAAGTATCAACAAGTTCCCTTTTTTTAACAGCTTCTTTTCTTTCTTCTAATGAGTGTTCATCTTCAAACTTTTTAGCACCTTTCTTTGTAATAAAGTAAGAGATAAGAAACATAAGTCCAAATAGAGATAAGAATAGTATGGCTTGAATAAGTATGATGTTTTGGTCTTGCATAATATTTCTCCTTGTTTTAATTATAGTCATATTATGACAAATTCATATTAAATTAACTAATAAGTTACAATTTGAATCTATAATTTAAACTAAAAAAAAGAGATGCCAACATTTTTGAATATATAAGAATAAATTACGATTTATTTGATATAGTATATAGAGTAAATTAAATTCACACAAAGAAAGAGGATTCATGCAAGAATATAAACTAAAAAATGATGATTTTTTGGTCTCTCAAACAGATGAGAAAGGCGTTATATTATTTGCAAACGACGACTTTTGCAAAATTGCTGGGTATGCTATTGATGAAATAGTAGGTAAGCCACACAATGTGGTGAGACATCCAGATATGCCAAAGGCAGCTTTTAAAGATTTATGGAGTACTGTTAAGTCTGGAAAAGTTTGGGATGGTTATGTGAAAAATAAAACAAAAGATGGCGGTTTTTACTGGGTATATGCTACAGTTTATCCTATGATTGACGCAGTTACAAAAAAAACTAGATATATGTCGTGTAGGAGAAAACCTTCCAAAGAAGAGATCGAGAGTGCAGAAGCACTTTACAAAACATTAAGATAGGAAAGATATGAACGATACACAAAAAATAGTAATAATTTCTATAGGTTTCGTAGTATTAATTGCATCTCTATTTCTAACTAATTCAAATATTGTTCAGGCAGTTTTAGCCCTTATATTGTTTGGAGTTAGTATTGCATTAATTACTAAAAGCAACTCTCAAAATAATAGTCTTAATATAAAAAGATTGCATTTAATAGAGCTAATGGAATTTAAAAGGAACAGAGTTGAGATCAATTTAAACACTAGTGATGAAGGAGAAAAAAACTTCAATAAAATTGTAACTACTTATCAAAGTACGATACTAGATGATACAAGAGTAGCTGGAGAGATGGTTTTACTAGCTGATAAAGTATCAAGAGGACATTTTTCTTGCAGAGTAGATGCTGATACTAAAACACCATATGTCCATGTTCTTAGAAATAGCATGAACAATATGCTCTATGCATCAGAGAGAAATCTTGATAATGCTATTACGACTCTAAAAAACTATGCAAATGGAGACTTTACTTCAAGAAGTAAGGTGGATGTTGAGGCTAAAATGGCTGACTTGTTGAACAATGTAAATTTTTTAGGTCAAGCCTTGCAAGATATGGAACAAAAAAATGTAGATACGCAGACACAAATAATGCAAACATCTACTAAGCTAAATGAGACAATTGCTGATATAACAGATACGACAATTATAGAGCTTAAAGATATGATATATGCAGCCGTAAATCGTATTCATAGTGTTTCTCAAAAAGAAAATGAGATGGTTGAAAATCTTGGACATCTAGTTTCAAGTGCAAATGAAACTAAAGATATTTTATCTAACATCGCTGAGATAGCAGAACAGACAAACCTTCTTGCACTTAATGCGGCGATTGAAGCGGCCCGTGCGGGTGAGCATGGTCGAGGTTTTGCAGTTGTAGCCGATGAAGTGAGAAAGCTAGCAGAGAGAACTCAAAAGTCACTAGCAGAGACATCTGCTACTACAAATGTTCTTATACAGTCAATTAGTGAGAGTTCAGATGCGCTTAACTTAAACGCTAATGAGGTAAATGACATATCTGATGAAGTAAGTCTTATCAGCGATAAAATGGACGATATTATTAAGACTTTAAATAAACTTGCACATAGTAAATAAGAGTTTTAAAACTCTTATTTAGCATACCTAAAAGCTACTATTTTAATTTATCTTGCACCTCTTGAAATATCTTTTTAGATTCATCTGAAGCACGCTCACCAACTCTACTAAACACTAAAATAGCAATCCAAGCTAGGATAAATCCAGGAAGAAGCTCATATATATCAAATATGCCACCTTCAAGATTTTTATAGATGATAACAGTTAAAGATCCAACTATCATTCCTGCTATTGCTCCAGTTCTTGTGATATTTTGGTTGTAAAGAGACAAGATGATAAGCGGTCCAAAAGCTGCACCAAAACCAGCCCAAGCGTAAGATACAAGCTGTAATACACTGGAATTTTCATCCGTTGATATATACCAAGCGATGACAGCAATTACAATAACCGTAGCACGACCAACCCAAACAAGTTCTTTATCACTTGCATCTTTTCTAAGAATTGCATGATAGATATCTCTTGTCAAAACAGAAGATGATACTAGAAGTTGAGAATCAATAGTGCTCATAATAGCAGCTAATATTGCAGCGAGCAGGAATCCTGCAATCCAAGGACTGAAAAGGAGTTGCGATAGAGTTATAAAAATCTTCTCACTATCTTGTAAGTCAACTCCATTTGCTATAACATATACAAAACCAAAAAATCCAACAGCTAGTGAGCCAACTATTGAGAGCCCCATCCAAGTCATACCAATTGCTTTTGCACGATGCATTTCATCTTCTTCTTTGATGGACATAAAACGTACTAAGATGTGAGGCTGACCAAAATATCCAAGCCCCCAAGCAAGAAGTGAGATAATTCCAATGAGTGAACTACCCCTTAAGATATCTAGCATTTTTGCTTCGTGAAGATTTATAATTTTTATAGCTTCACTAACCCCACCAATATCATATAAAACAACTATAGGAGTAATTACAAGAGCTAACATCATAAGTATACCTTGAATGAAATCAGTCCAGCTAACAGCATTGTATCCACCTAAAAATGTGTAAGATACAATGATAACACTACCGACTATCAAAGCGCTTGAGTACTCTAGATTAAAGGTAGCTTCAAAAAGCTTAGCTCCACCTACGAGTCCTGAAGATGTATATAGAGTGTAGAAAACTAAAATAACAATAGCAGTAATAATTCTTAAAGTATTTTTATTATCTTTAAATCTGTTTGAGAAATAATCAGGAATAGTAATAGCATCATGAAGATAGTGAGTATAAACACGAAGTGGTTTTGCAACATAGTGCCAGTTTAAAAAAGCACCAATAAATAGACCAACTGCGATCCAACTACCAACTAAACCTTGGCTATACATCATCCCAGGAAGTCCTAAAAGAAGCCAGCCACTCATATCTGATGCACCAGCACTTAGAGCTGTAACACCTGGACCTAAACCTCTACCACCCAAAACATAATCACTTAAATCATCAGTTTTAAAGTAAAAGTAAAAACCTATACCTACCATCGCTAACATATATATTGAGAATGAAATTAAAAGTGGCGCTTCCATTTACTTATCCTCCTTATTTGTAAGACTTTTTAGTCCTAAATTTCCATATCTGTGATAACTGTGAGAGATACTTTGCTCTAAAAAATAGTGCATAAGTTCTACTCTAGCATGAGCTATAAAAGGTTCACTTGCTATATGTTTTGCATCTTTTGCCATCTCTATATAAAATTCTTCTTCAATGTTATCTTTGCTTAGGTATCTAACTCTTTGTGAGTCTTTCATGGACTCTATGGATTCTTCTAAAGATTCATTTATTAGTGAATCATTATCATCAAGTAAGAAATCTTTTTTACCCATCAGCCACAATAGCTCATGTGAGTCTATCTTCTTTGGAAGAGAGACGTGAAGATTTACCCCAGACATTTTCGCAGCTGCTATGGAGCAAAGTACTTCATATAGTGAGTCATCACTACTTATAACTAGTGTCATTTTTTTAACATTTAAGTATCTGATGATGTTGCTTTCACCTCTAATATTGGCATAGTCATGTTCCTCTAAAAACTCACTCTTTAGGTAGTAAGCAAAAGATCCAAGTGTCTTGATAGTTCTCTTTAAAATATCCTTGTAAGTCTCTTCATCTTTTAAAAGTTCTTGAAAATTTTTCAAATATGGATGCGAAGCTGATTTATCTTCTTTTGTTACTTCATATGAGATATTTAAAAACTGAGACACATAGTTAAATCCACCTGCTTTTTTGCCACTTCCTATGGCTGATTTGCCCATGCCCCCAAAGGGCTGTCTGATAACTATAGCTCCCGTTGTCATGCGGTTTATATAGAGGTTTCCAGCTAAAATGCCATCTTTAAATCTCTCAACTTCTCTCTCATCAAGAGACTCAATCCCAGAAGTTAAACCATATCCAGTTGAGTTTACTATATCTATAGCATCATCGAGATCCTCAGCACACATAACACTTAAAACTGGACCAAAAAGCTCATTCATATGACAAAAATCACCTCTTTTTGTTCCCCATCTTATAGAAGGTCTCAACATATAAGGGTTTCCATTTTGTGCGTAACTAGGAGTTATAAGCCACTCTTCACCATTATCTAAATACTCTAGTGCGTGTCTTAAGTTACCTGATGGGATATTTACTAATGAGCTGATTTTGTTTTGTAGATCCCAGACTGAACCAACATTTAAAGAAAGAGTTGCATCTACGAGCATTTTCTTAAACTCCTCGTCTTCGTAAAGTTCTCTCTCTAACACTAAGAGTGAAGTAGCTGAACACTTTTGTCCGGAGTTGTTAAATGCAGATCCTAATACATTTTTAATAGCTTGATCTCTATCACATAAAGCTGTAGCTATTGTTGCGTCTTTACCTCCTGTCTCAGCACTTAAGTGAATGTTAGGACGCTCAGTTAGCAAGTTATAAGCAGTGTTTTCACTTCCTGTAAATATAACAAAATCAATATCTTCGCTTTTAGCTAAAAACTCTCCAGCTAAAGCTCCCTCGGTTGGAGTAAATTGTAAAGTATTTTTGCTAACTCCAGCGTCCCAAAAACACTTACAAAGTAAATATCCACAAAGCACAGCATCTGAAGATGGTTTTAGTATGACTCTATTTCCAGTTGCAAGAGATGCTGCAATTCCTCCTGCTGCTATGGCTATTGGAAAGTTCCAAGGACTTATGACTAAGCCAACACCTTTTTCTTCTAGTTTTACACCATCAAGCTCACTTAATTTTTTAGCGCTATATGGATAAAAATTTAAAAAGTCTATCGCTTCTGAGACTTCAACATCAGTCTCACTAAAGACTTTGCCAAGCTCAGCTGCTGCCATTCCTATAAGTTCACCTCTGTTTTTTCTAAACTCATTGGCTACTCTCATAAGAACTTCTGATCTTTGTGCTAAAGTGAGTTTACTCCAGCCATCTTTATCAATTTTTGCGACTGCTATGGCTTTTTTTAACTCATCTTCCCCAGCCATAAAACATCTACCTAAAATCACATTTTGACTAAATTGTGACTTGTCCATAACCTCTTTTATTTCTTCGCTCTCACGCTCTTTACCATCTATTACCATATAGGCATTTAAAGGTTTGTCTTTTGAGATATCTTTATATTTGTCTCTTATTTTGTTTGCCCAGATCTGGTTTTGTGGGAGAGTAAAGTCCGTATCGCTCTCATTTTTAAAAACATAATTTTCAATACTCTCTTCACTCTTAAAAGTTTCTGTGTTTCTGTTTTGAGATCTATAAGGCTCTAATGGAAGTGAGTCTAGTGCTTTAAGAGAGTCATCATAACTACTAAGTAAAATATCCCAAGCCTCACTCTCTACTTCAAGAGAAAAACTATGTCTGAGAAAATTTTGCTCTGCTGTGTTTTCATCAAAGCGTCTCACAAGATAAGCAATAGCATTTGTAAATGTTTTTGAAGTTGCAGTTGGAGCATAAAGAACAACCTCAATATCTTCTTGTTTGAGAATATGATAAGCCGTCTCACTCATTCCCTCTAACATCTCAGCACTAAAAGAGTCTAACACCCCTCTTTGTTTTGCAAGAATATATCCAAGTGCCAAATCAAAAAGGTTATGAGATGCAAGTCCAGTATGAATGTAAGGGGAGACTTCTTTACTTATAAGAAAATCCATTAGTAACTTAAAGTTTGCATCGCTTTGTGCTTTATTTAAGTAAGTTACACACTCCCAACCACGAAGTGAGGCTTCTGTCTTTTCCATCTCTTGATTTGCACCTTTTACAAGTCTGACCTTTATACTAGCTCCACCATCATCAACTCTCTTTTTCGCCCATTCATATAGTCTTTTTAAGTGAGTTATAGTCTCTGGAATATATGTTTGAAGAACAATTCCAGCATGGAGATTTTTAAACTCTTCAAGTGAGAGGGTCTTGATAAAAACATCCATAGTTAGGTTTATATCTTTATACTCTTCCATATCTAGGTTTATAAATTTTGAATCATTTTTTTGTGCGGCTCTAAAAATATCTTGGAGCTTTAAAGAGATCTGCTCTACACTCCACTCATGTGCAAGAGGATTTATTTGTGAAAATATTGTAGAGATTTTTATAGAGACATAGTCTATATTTGGATTCTCAAGTGCAGTTATGTATTTTAAAACTCTTGTCTTTGCTTCATCTTCGCCTAGAACAGCCTCGCCAATTATGTTGATATTTACTCTAGTCTTCTCTTTAAGTCGTTTTTGAAGATGTGCATTTAGAGATCTATCTTCGCCTTTAATGACAATGTTTTTTATATCGCCTCTTAGATAAGTGATAAAAAGTGGAACTGAAATAGCTGGTAAGTAGATGCCAAGATTGCGAAAGAGCCAAACTAATAGTTGTTCAAACTCCGTAAAAAAAGTTGTGTTGTTATACTTGTTAAAGATATATTCTAACTGATCTGCTATGCGGTTATTGTCATGTGATCTAAAGCTTTGATCTAGCAGTTCTATAAGAAATATCTTATTTTTTGGGTCACTTAAGAGTCGATTCATAATTGCATGAAATTTCTTCTCGGAGCGAATTCTATTTTTAGCAATGTCTCTTTGCCATGATGTAGCAAGCGATTTTGCTTCATTAAAAGTTCTTTTGTCTATATTCATATAGTTGCTCCTCTTTCTATTTGTGATAGTATTTGTCTAAACTCTTTTGTATCTTTTATGTCACTAAATGATGTTTCATTTTCTACATCATCTTTTAGATTTGGAGATTTTTGTAAGGCTAATTCTAAGTCACTTATAGCTTCTCCTAAGTTTCCAAGCTCTGCGTTTGCACAAGAGCGTTGCCAGTAAGCATATCCGTAACTATCATCTATCTCTATAGCTTTGTTACTAAGGTTTAGTGCCCACTCATACTCATCTATCTCTAAAACTGCATCAGCCTTGTAAGCATAAACTTCAGCATCGTTGTTGTTTAGTTTGATAATTTCATCGTAGATGTCTATTCTTGATTGTGGATTTGTCTCTAGGTTTGAACGCATCCATAGGGAGTGGATAAATTGGGTGTTGTAGATCTTATTTTGATTTTCAAGTATTCGCTTAGATTGCTCAGTAAGTGTATCTTGAAGCGAATCTAATTTTTCGTTGTATTTTTGAGTTATTTGCTCAACTCTTGCTTCTACAATGTCTTCAGTCTTCTTTTTAATATCTCTAAGAGAGTTCCAACCTGCAAAGATAAGGATCGAAGTTGCAGCTGCAATAAGATAAAAAATATTTCCTATAGTGTCCGTAATATATCTAGCAGATCTATCAGTTTGAGTGACTTCAGCTCTTGAAATTCTCTGTTCAACATCAGAGCGAAGTCTATGATGATCTATCCTTATCTCTTTTAACTCATCTAAGATATATCTCTCAATAAGTGGAGAATATAACTGTTTCTCAATCTTTTCATCTTTAATATCATTAGCAAAACTAAATACAATAAATATAGAAAAAAGTAATAAAAATATTTTCAAATAAAAACCTTTTTGTAATGTGAAATCCCTTTTAGTGTATAGTTTAGCACCTTAAATAATAATAATAGTGCCAAGAAAGGGTAAAAAAACTGATATACTTCTTTATATTTACTTAAAGGTTTTTTATGGATAGTGAGATAGTTTACTCGATTTTTGGGATTGTTATTTTAGTTATTATCATCATTTTAGTAATGAGAAGTAAGGGAGATGTAATTAGCAGAAGTCAAGAAGAGAAAAAAGATGAAATTATCTTAAATTACAAACAAAAAATACAAGAGATATTAAGTCCTCTAGATGGTGATGTGAGAGTTCTTAAAAAGAAAAAACTACTAGGTCAAATAAGCAATGAAATGGCTTTAAATATATACTTTGATGAAGATGATATAAGAGAAGTTATACAAGAACTCTCAAAAGCATAATAGATGTTAAAACAATTATTAGAAGCTACTCAATGGTCATCTCTTGTCTCTTCACAGATGAAGATGAGTTACTTTTTAAAATTGGAAAAGTTTATAGAGAGTGAGTCTAAAACTAAAAAAATCTTTCCACCAAAAGAGCAGATCTTTAGTGCATTTGAGTTAGTAAAGCCAGAGGATGTAAAGGTTGTTATAATTGGGCAAGATCCATACCATGGAGAAAATCAAGCTAATGGATTGGCTTTTTCAGTAGTAAAAGAGTGTAAAACTCCGCCATCACTCAGAAACATTTTTGTAGAACTTATGGACGATATGACTTGCACGCATCCAAGTTCACCAGATCTAACTCAGTGGGCAAAAGAGGGCGTTTTACTAATAAATAGTGTGTTAAGTGTTGAGATGGCAAAGGCTAATTCTCATAAAGCAAAAGGATGGGAAGAGTTTACGGACTTTGTTATAAAAAAACTCTCTACGGAGTATGAACATATAGTTTTTGTGCTTTGGGGAGGCGAGTCTCAAAAAAAAGATAGACTTATAGACTCATCAAAACACCTGATCTTAAAAGCTCCACACCCCTCACCACTAAGTTCTTATAGAGGTTTTTTTGGATCTAAACCATTTTCAAAATCAAATGAGTATTTAAAACAACATAGAAGAGGCGAGATCAATTGGTGCTTAGATTAAACTTTGCGATGACAGGCAGATGATCTGAGTATCCTTCGCCTTTGTGTCTTTTTACTCTTGCATTTGAGATCTGCCATCTGTAGATCTGTTTCTTTTTAAAGAGGTAGTCTTTTTCAAGATTTTTCGCACTTGCATCGAGATAGAACATCTCTCTTTTTTCTAGTAAAGATTGTGAGACCAAGATATTGTCAAGCGCCTCTTTTTTACCTCTATAGATGTAGGTATATCTATCATCAAGATCCACATCGTACCAAAGATTGTAGAAGTTTTTCTCTTCATACTTTGTATCTTTAGCTCTTTGAGTCTGTTTTAGACTTCTTAGAACATGGTTGATACCAGTTTTACCATTTGTGTCATTTAGTCGTCTTGTACGCTCAAACTTTATATGCTCCTCATAGTCAGAGTTAAAGTCTCCTATAAGGATGATATTTTTATCATAACCTATCTGATCAACTCTATCTCTTAAGAGTTTAGCTGAGAGGATTCTAGCACTTTCAGGTTTTGACTTTGCACTCCAATGGTTTGCAAAGAGATAAAACTCTACGCCATCTATCCTAAACTTTGCTTCTAAGATATTTCTATACTTGTAAGTCTTTGTAACTTCTACTTCTTTTGTATAGACAAAGGGATATTTACTTAAAATTGCTACATTTATAGCTGTGTTTTTCTTATCTGCAATCTTATAAAACTCATAATAAAGCCCAGATCTCTTTAGTGTAAAACGAAGATCTTTTAGAGCTTGAAGTGAGTGAATCTCTTGGAGAGCTATAATATCTGCGTCTAGATCTTGTATAACTTTTGCTATGTTTTTTAGCTTTGTTTTGTAGGTTTTTTCATTCCAATTACTCTTAGTATTTGGTTCGTACTCTTTGTATTTGTAACCTTTTTTCTCTAGATCAAAAAGGTTCTCAACGTTATAAGAAGCTATGCTCAAAACTCTATCTCCAAAGAGCGATAGAGCAAGAACAAATAGTACAAGAAGAGATCTCACTACTTAATGCCATTTAATCTCAACAAGCTTTGTGCATCTGGATCTCTGCCCATTAGAGTTCTAAAATACTCATCCATGCTCTTTGCTCCGCCACCTTTTAGGACAACTTCAAGGTAAGCCTTTGCTACACAAGAATCAAAAATCCCCTCATCGACCACGCTAAAAAAAACATCGGCACTTAAAACTTCTGCCCATTTGTAACTATAGTATCCAGCCGCATAACCGCCTGCAAAGATGTGTGAAAAGCCATTTTGAAACTTGTTGTACGATGGTGGTTTTATAAGTGCTGTATCTTCTCTTATGCTATCTAGTAGATCTTGTACGCCATTGCCACTATAGAGATCTGAGTGTAGTTTAAAGTCAAATAAAGAGAACTCTAACTGCCGAAGCATTTGTGAGGCGGACATAAAGTTTTTAGCGCGAACGAGTCTCTCTATCATCTCATCAGGGATAACTTCGCCCGTCTCATGGTGAGATGCAAAGAGTTTTAAAACCTTTGGTTCATATGCAAAGTTTTCTAAAAACTGCGATGGAAACTCAACTGCGTCCCACTCAACACCATTTACACCACTCACTTCAATCTCGCTAACTTCACTTAGTAGATGGTGAATAGCATGGCCCATCTCATGAAAAAGGGTTACTACATCATCATGTCTTAGAAGTGATTTTTGCGTTTTGCTTGATGGGGCAAAGTTACAAACAACAAAAGCAGATGCAAGTTTTGTTTTGCCATTTTTATCTTTAGCGTGAGTCTCAAAGTTATGCATCCAAGCACCGCCTCGTTTGCTTTTTCTAGCTTCAAGATCTAGGTAAATTCTCGCCTTTACTTCACCATCTAAGTAGATCTCATAAACACTAGCTTTTTCATCCCAAAGCGTCTCTTGGACTTTTACAAATGAGATCCCAAAGAGCTTGTTTAAAAACTCAAATGTTCCCTCAACTACGCTTTGTTGCTCAAAATAAGGTCTGTACTCTTCTTCATCTATTTCGTATTTCTCTTTTTTTAAGATCTCGCTATAGTAAGCACTATCGAAACTCTTTAGTGGATCTTTTGAGATCGCTTGAAGCTCCTTTAACTCTTCTTTTGCTTGATCTTTTGAGTTTTGTATAAGAGTTTGTAAAAAGTCTATAACGCTACTTGTGTCTTTTGCCATTTTCGATGCAAGTGAATACTCTGCATAGTTGAAAAAGCCAAGAAGTTTACTCATCTCATTTTTTAAACTAAGAAGTTCATCTATAATGGCAGCATTCTCTGGAGATCTAGTAACATAAGCTTTGTAAAGTTCTTCTCGGATCTCGCGGTTTGAACCATAAGTCATGTAAGCTATGTATGATGGCATTTGAAGTGTAAATTTGTACTTTGTAACACTAGCTTCTTCAAACTTCGCACTCTCAATATCGCTCTTTGGAAGTCCAACAACATCCTCTGGATCTGCTGTAATAAACTCATAAGCATTTGTTGCATCTAGGAGGTTTTGAGAGAAGTCATTTGAGAGTTGGCTCTTTTTTAGGTTGATCTCTTGAAGTCTTGTTTTTTTACTCTCATCTAAATGTGCACCACTTAACTCAAAGTGTAAAATGTTTAGATCTAAGACTCTTTTTTGCTCAAAGTTTAAAGAGTCTGCCTCATTTTCTAAGATCTCTTTGTAGGCTTTGTAGATCTCTATGTTTTGAGATAGTTTTGTAGAGTAGTCCGTAACAATAGGAAGAGAATCCGCATAGACTTTTTGTGACTCTTCTGAATTGTTTACCGCGTTTATGTGCGAGAGTGGTGTAAAAAATTGCTCAAGTTTTTCTTCATTTTCTTGTAAAGGTTTAACAAATGAGTTATAACTCTTTTGTTCAAGTTTTAGTAACGCTTCAATGCTTTGGTTGTTTTGTTTTATAATACTTTGTAGATCATCTATAAAACTCTCTAAATTTAGACTAAATTTTAAAAATTTGCTCATTATCTATCTTCCTCATCTCTTTTTAATTTTACGGCTTTAAATCTATTTATTAGGATCTCATCGTACTCATCAGAGAGTCTAAAAAGTCTCTCTAATGCCACTTTCCCCTCATCGAATGTAAGAGAAGAATCTACTATTAAATATGACAAATATATACTATTTTCATTTATGGAAAATTGCAAATAGTTTAGTTTTTCATTCTCAGCTAGTAAAAAATCATATATATTTTCTATATCTTCTTTTGGGATCCTACAAAGTTTAGAGTCGCCTATAATTATGCCATTTTCATAGTAGTTTATCTCGATTCTTGCACTTCCATAGTCAACTCTCCAAGAAGCTTGTGAGCGTCTTGAGAGTGTTACATTTATGTTGAGTGCTTCTAAGATCTCTTCTAAGCGTTTTGTTGCACCAGATGGAGTGTAGCCTTTTCGTCTTAGCTTTGCGATCTCAAGTTTTGTGCCACACTCTAAGCAGTAGTCATCTTTTATCTCTTTTTCTTTTATAAGATTTTTACAAGATGGACACTTTATAATGTCTACATCCGCTACTTCTTTAAAGTTTTGTAGAGCCTCTTGTACATAAAAGTGAGGAAGTGCAAAGCCTAGGTTATTGGCATTTTGAATTATAAAAGTGTTAATACCTATAACTTCGCCTTTAACATTTAAAAGTGGTCCACCGCTGTTTCCAGGGTTTATAGCTGCATCTATTTGAATGTACTCTAGATCTTCATAGAGTCTTGAAGCTTTTGAGACAATGCCCTCAGTTGCTGTGTAGTTTAGTCCATAAGGATGACCTATAGCTATAGTTGTGTCGCCATTTTTTACTACGTTTGAAGAGAGTTTTAGAGGATTTTTTGGCTCATCAAATTTAGTTTTTATAAAAGCTAGATCATAATCACTATCATCATAAACAACTTTTGCAATAGTTCTTTTTATATCTTTAGAGCTCACCACAACCTCTTTTAAACCACCTACAACATGAGAATTTGTAACAATTAGATCTCCTATGATAAAGCCACTTCCAGTTCCATAAGGTGTCATTATTTGAATGATATTATCTATATAAGTATCGAGTAGTGTTTGAGTTATCATCTAGATCTCCTCAAAGTTTAGGTGTTTTAGTTGTAAAAGAAAGCTATTGCTAAACTCATTTAGAGATGAGAAGTTAAGCTTATCTCCAAACGGTTTTAACTCTTTATATCTTGCTTGATGTGGAGCTATAGCATCTTTGATTTTAGCTTTAATGGCTTTTTTAGCAAATATTTCTTTGTCTTTGTCGTAAAGAACACTATACTCAAGTGCTTTAAAAAACTCTGGGTTTTGAATCTTTACTAAAGTATGAAGAAGTTTTTTAACAATAGGATTTAGTCCATAATTGTAAAGAATATAAAAAGGAATATACTTATAAATAGTAGGTATGATCTGACTATAACGGTTGTTTTTATACCATCTTATCTTCATAAGTGACTCATTTATAAAGTTTGAGATCTCCTCTTGTGAGACTTTCTCCATTGGGTTAAAAGTATATTTTGCACTATAGAATTTCTTGCTAAACTCCTCAAAATCCATAGCCTTTAGTTTTTCTATATACTTTCTTAGCTCTTCATTTTTGTACTCAGTTGAGAGGTTTTCATCACTAAAATAGAGGCGTATTTTTTTACTCATCTTTTGATAAATATCGCACTTTACAACTAAAAGATAGTCAATTTTAAAGAGTAGATGCAAGTATAAAAAGGCTTGCATTCCAGCGTTGTCATTTGTAGGAAGTGTGAGAATCTTAGCATCTAGTTCATCTATCCACTTATGCAAAAATTCATATTTTATCTTTAGCTCATCATCTTCTAGCTTTAAAATATGTGAAGAATCCTCAAGCGTGATATCTTTAAACTCACTCTTTAAGTACTCTTTATCAAAGTCAGCATTTAGTGCAATTTCACGAAGTGGAAAAAATATTTTTTGCGGTGAAGCAGTTATGTTGTCATGATATAGTTTTAGCTTTATAAGCTCACCATCGCTTGAGTAGTTAGCATAGGTGAGTTGATAGTTTCTCTCTAAGATATATCGTTTTAGTGCGACTGTGGCTTCTTTAGTCTTCATCATCACAACTTGAGCATAAAGGGTATCTTTAGTTACAACTCCTGTGACTCTAGCGCTTCCTTGAAAGATCTCAAACTCTAGTTTTTCACCATCTCTTGAAATTGTGATATTTTTGTTTGATGTTTTGCTTGTAAAATTCTCTATGGTTTTGAGGAAAAATTCATAAGCGTTTAATATCTCATGTTTTTCAAAAGACTCATAAGAAAGGTTAAAAAACTCTTCTTCATCAGGAGAGAGCGTAGCATTTATACCTCTACCAAAAGGGTGGCGAAGCAGAGTTCTTTTAGTGCTTAAAAAGTTAAACCAGTTCAAATCATTCCTATATAAACAGTATTTGTAATTTATTTGCAATTATAGCACGCTAAAGAGTGCTATAAAATAGAAGTCATTATTTGATTTACTGTGATGCTGACATCTTCTATGCTTTTTGTCTCTTTTGATATAAAGAGATTAATGTTGTCTCTCATCTCATCAAATGACTCTTTTTCATTTTCTAAGTAGTTTTTAAAAGCCTCTTGTGGAGTCTCTGTCACTCTTTGAAATTCTAACACCTTCTCAGTAAAGTGAACTACTATAAACTCAATAAACTGTAAAATCTGATATCTTAGTATTTTTTGGTTTTGCGCGGTTGTCTCTATTGTATTGAGTAAGTTTATCATCTCTAAAACTTTAAACTCATTTACTACAAAGTAAAAAACTACAGCTACATCTTTAAAAGTATGAAGAGAATTTTCTTTTACCATAATAGCAGCTACTGCAAACTTTAAGTAGTCAATAGCACTGAAAAAGAGGTTAAACTGATGATTTTCATCTAAGATTTTTGTGATTTTAGAGTCTTTCATATTGCCTAAAACTTCAAAAAGTTCATCTTTATAATCTAGTATATGGTTTAGATCTACTTGATGCTTGTTTAGATACTTTAACATCCATCTAGTAGTAAAACCTAGAGTTTTTTCTATATCATCTAAGAGTCTGTACTGAAGTTTTACATTCATCAAAAAGTCATTTCTGTAGATCTCATGTCTTATATCATTAGCATCAAAGAGTTGGTTTGTAATGAGATAAGCTTTTATCTTAAGTAAAAAGTTTTCTAAGCCTCTTTTGTTAAAGTCAGCTATAAAAGTACTACCTTGAAGATTTATAATCTTATCTGCCATTACAGTAGCTGTAATCTCTCGACGCAGAGGATGGTTTTGTATCTCATCTTCAAAAGCACTAATAAAAGATTTTGGAAAGTACTTAAATAAAAATTGATTTGAAAAACTCTCATCTACAAGAGATGACTCAAGTAAAATATTTGTTAGAAATATCTTAGAGTAAGAGATGAGTGAACTTATAATAGGTCTAACAATGGATCCAGCAGGACAGAGTATTTCAGAGATATTTTCATTTTTAGGTATAAAGTTATCTGCTCTTTTAAAGCTTGATAAATTTGTCTCTAAAACCTCAATACTCAACAAAAAGTCATCTAAATAGCGGTTACTCAGTGTTGCATCTTTAGAAATTGCAAGAGATTGATGATAGTTACTCCAAACAACTTGATTTACTACTTGTTCAGTTAAGCCTTTTAATGTTTTTTTAGCATCTTCTTCACTTATAAGACCTTTCGCTTTGATGATGTTTAGAAGTATTTTTAAGTTTACCTCATGGTCTGAAGTATTTACTCCAGCAGCATTATCAATTGCATCTAGGTTTAGCTCTCCACCAAGTCTTGCATACTCTATCCTTGCTCTTTGCGTAAAACCTAAGTTTCCACCCTCGCACACAACCTTAGCTTTTAACTCAGTTGCATCTAGTCTAACTGCTTCATTTTGCTTATCGCCTAGATCTAAGTTTGACTCATCAGAGCTCTTAACATAGGTTCCAACTCCACCATTAAAGAGCATATCAACTCTCATCATCAGTACTTTCTTAGCTAACTCTTCTCCGCTAAGAGATTTTTTAGTAGTACCAAGGAGTTTTTTTATCTCTTCGCTTAGTTCTATATTTTTTTGTGAGCGAAAAAATATGCCTCCACCCTTAGAGATAACTTCTTTATTGTAAGCAGACCAACTTGCATTTTGGGATTTAAATAGTCTAGCTCTCTCCTCATAACTCGCTTGAATATCTGGTTCTGGATCTATAAAGATCTCATTATGTGAGACTGCGCCAAATAGTTTGAACATTTTAGAATAGAGCATCCCATTACCAAAAACATCTCCCTTCATACTTCCGATACCCACAATCGAAATACTTTGCTCTTTTATGTTGATGCCTCTCTCTATAAAAAATCTCTCAGAAGAGACTAACGCACCATGAGCCGTTATTCCTAGATCTTTGTGTCCAAAACCATTACTTCCCCCACTTGCAAATGCGTCGCCTAGCCAGTAAGAACGGCTCTGAGCAATTTCATTTGCAACATCGCTCATAGATGCAGTACCTTTATCAGCTGCTACAACAAAGTAATAATCATCTCCATCATAAGCTACAATCCTCTCATCTCTGATGATTTCTCCATCGATTCTATTGTCTACCAAATCAAGTAAGTTGTTTATAAAAGCCCTGTAAATCCGTTCAAAATCTTCTTCAGTAATACTAGAAGCTTCTTTGTTTATAACAAATCCACCTTTTGCGCCATTTGGGATGATGATGGAATTTTTACTCTCTTGAGTAAGCATAAGTGACTTTATCTCTTGGCGATAATCTTCATGTCTCTCACTCCATCTAAGTCCACCACGACTAATCTTACTCATTCTTAGATGCACACCGCTAAATTCTGGATGATAAACAAAGATCTCTATCTTTGGTTGAACACCTTTTAGGTTTTGTGAGAAAGATTGTGTATCTATCTTAAAAGAGATCTCATCTTTGTTGAAAAAGTAGTTTGAGCGAGTGAGATTTTGAATCAGTGAATATGTTATCTTTAAGATCTTGTCATCTGTAATATTTGGAACATCTTTTATAAGAGATTCTATCCTTAACTCTAGCTCAGATATATGCTTCTCTCTTTTGTTTTGAAGTGGATTGAATTTTGTAAGAAAATAATCCACAAAAAGTTTAGATATCAAAGGATATGTTGTGAGGGTATTTCGTATCATTTCTTGATTTATAGAGATTACAGATTGGTCAATATATTCAATTATTGCACGAAGAAGCAAAACTTCTTTGATAGATAAATTTTGAGAATATACCAAAGAATATAGTGAACATCTAAAGAGAGTATTTCCCAAAAGTGAATCTGAAATGACATTTTGTATATTTAATTTTGAGCTTTTTAAACTCTTTACATCATCTAGTTTTAGATTGAATTTATTGAGATAGATCTGTTGTTTGTCTTTTTTTGTAGTGTAAGTAATCTCATCTATTATAACGAAGCCAAAATCATGCAAGATTGGAAGTATTGAAGATAGATAAATCACCTCTTGTGAATAGATATTTATATATGGAAGTTGTGAATCATCAACGATCTCCGTGATGATTTTTTGCTCTAAAATATCACTATAGAGTTCATCAGAAATAGTTGGATTTTTTTTAGAAATAACAGTAGAACTTGTCGAAGAAGATTTCATTAGAATTCCTTTTAAAAATTAATTTAATTGTAACACATTTTGAATTCTTTGAATATGTGTTGTATGATACATTTAATACAAAATTTAGGAGAAATTATGGAAAATGAAGAAAAACTCAAAAAATCACAAGCAAATGTGCTTCACTTTGCGGCTTACACTCTTTTAGTAGTAGCTCTTGTAGTTCTTGGATATCTTTATATAGATGCAATTTCTCAAAGTTCTTTAGGTGAAAACAGAGCTCAAAAAGCTATGAATTTTAAAGATTTACCATTAGATGTTCAAGCGAAATATAAAAGTGATAGTGAGTATAGATCTCTAGAGATGAGACTAAAAAATGAACAAGAACAAAACAAACTACTTGCTATGATGGACAAAGATGATAAACCTGCTCCAAATATACAAAATATTACAGATAAAAATTCTGAAATCTTAGAAGAGATCCCAGAAGGTGCAAAACTTATAAAAGAGTTTGCAAGTTGCTATGATATGGAGATGGGAAGTTATATCATCTCATGGGAGTGCAAAAAAAGTATAATCTCTTTTATAGATAAACACAAAAGTGCTAAGTATTTTGAAATCATCTCTTTAGTAGATGATGCAGAGTTTAGTTTGTATAAAAATTTAGAAAGCAATGACTTTATATATGATAAGTTAAATATCACTCAAAATAGCATCAACAAGATGAAAAAGTTAAGTCAAGCTGGACTTGCAAAACATAGAGCGATTGAAGCAAACTGGGTTATAAAAGTTCATACAAATAAAAAAGCAAAAGTTTATAGCGCGAACTATCATTTGATATCTCATGATGAAAAAAGAGGAGTTTTAGTTAGAGCGTATGAGTAAGAAAATAAACTTATACTAGTCATCCTAAAAAGTCTCGTCATACTGAACATACTTCGTCATCCTGAGATTCCGTGTCAAGCACGGAATGACGGTTTGAGATATAAGGACAGCAGATCCGTCATCCTGAGATTCCCGCCTCGTCACAACACCTCTCCTGCCTCGTCACATCTCTCCTGAGGTGTGACGTATATTTGTAGTTCCTTTTTGTGTCGGCATTCCACCTCAGGAGAGGATGCAACGAGAATAGTTTTTTAAGTTCTAAACTCTTCTAGTTTCACATGAAGAGCGTCAGTAAGAGAGTTTAGATGCTCTGCGGCAGCGGCTATCTCTTCTACACTTCTTGCATTTTGAGAAGATATTTGATTTATCTGAGTGATTTGATTTACGATAAATTCTATATCTTTACCCGTCTTCTCAAAATCATTAACCGTCTTATCACTAGCTTTTACAGCCAAGTTTACAATACTTACACTATCATTTATCTTTGTTTGGACATCAGTTGAGACTTCAGCTAAAGCTTGAACTTCTTGAGAATTTGTGTTCATTTGAGTACTTACATCACTGATAGATTGAACTATTACGCTAATGGTTACATTTATCTCAGAGAGTGATCTTTGAGTTCTCTCTGCAAGCTTTCGGACTTCATCAGCAACTACAGCAAATCCTCGCCCATGCTCACCTGCGCGTGCCGCTTCAATTGCAGCGTTTAGAGCTAGAAGATTTGTCTGATCTGCGATATCTGAGATAACCTCTAAGATGCTCTTAACTGCATTTGCTTCACTAGAGAAAGCGTCCATTTTATGAGCTAGCTCTACTTCTAACTGGGCACTACCTTGAACTCTAGAAGTAAGAGCTACAAGTTCATCTCTAGCCGCATTTAGGTTGTTATTTGCTCTCTCAACCTCTTTTTTACT
>NZ_JALOAN010000008.1 GCF_023228785.1 Sulfurimonas sp. | reverse complement strand
GGCTACAACTGACTTCTCAACATTTTCTCCAACACCTTTTGCAGTGGTTGAGAGTTCATGAGAGATAGAAGCATTTTCTGTAGCACTCTGTTTAGAAATTTTTATAAGATTTTTGAGACTCTCTAAGAGTTCATTGAAAGTTGATGCCATTTGGGACAACTCTAGAGGAGCATTTTCATCAACTCTTTTAGTTAAATCGCTGCTGTTTCCGATGCTAAGAAGTATCTCTTTAAATCTATCTAGCGGTTTTATAATGCTAATATTTATCATAACTATAGTAAGTGTTACTATTATAAGATTAGTTAATACGCAATATGCCTTATTGTCTTTGCTATTTAATTATCCATAAATGACTATACCAGTACCATTTATTTTTCATTGTAGGAGCGGTACAAGTATATTTGTCTCTAGGTTGTTTTAGCTTCTCATTTGCTACAACTTCTAGCTGAGTTTGTGATATCCAAGTGTGATTTATTTTTTCACCATTTGATGTAAAGCATTGTATATTATGAAGTCTCTCTTTTAGAGTAATGGTGAGCTTTGGAGGGTTGTTCTCTTCTATGAGATTGTCTTTTGGTAAAACAGAGATTATGGGCATAGGTTTTGTGTTTAGTTTAGTAATAAAACTCTCCATTGAGGCATAAGCCTCAGCCATAGGAAATCTTGGTATTCGTCTTAGATCTGTATCAAAGCCAATAGCACCGGAAGTTTGTGTGATACCAATGAAATCCAACTCTTCTAAGATAGCCTCAACTCTTTGGTCATACTCACCAAAAGGATATGAAAAGAGGCGAGGGTTTTCATTAGTAGAACTTCCTAATTCATCTTGAAGTCGCTTTTGTGCTTTTAAGATCTCTTTTGTAATCTCTTCTTTGTTTTTATCTATAAGATATTTATGTAACACTGAGTGGTTTATGAACTCTGCTTTATGTTCTTGCATCTCTCTCATTTGAGACCATGACATATAGTTTTTGGATTTTACATCTATTGGATTTGTGCTAACCATCAGGCTAAAGGCAAAGCCAAACTCTTTTAGTAATGGATAGCCATTTTCATAAAAACTAATGTAAGCATCATCTATAGTTAGAGCTATTGTCTTTGGTGGTAGCTCTTTTTTATCTTTGATATGAGAGATTATCTTAGAGAGGTGCCAAACATTGTAATTGTTCTCTTTTAGATAAGAGAGTTGCTCCTTAAATTGCTCCATTTTTATATTTGTAGATGGATACTTAGCTTCATCAAATCGATGATACATAAAAGCTACAGCTGAGCTATCTGCAAATAGAGTTGATGTGTAAAGTACAAGAGAGATAAAAAAAGACTTTTTAAACTTCATAAAAACTTTCCTTAGGCATTTTTTTGAGTATTATAGTGTGTGAACTATTAAGAGCGTTATAAAGTTTTATATTTGATATAATACAATCACATTTCAAGAAAATATAAAGGTATCGTTGTATGGATATACTAAAGCAAATATGAGTTACGAGATACCAAAAAAAATAGTCCTAATAGCAGCTTCGACGGGTGGACCAGGGCAGATAGAAAAAATCATAAAAGCCTTACCAAAACTAAATGATACCAGCATAGTAATTGCTCAGCATATGGTTGTAGGTTTTATGGATAGTTTTGCAAAAAGGTTGGATGAAGATCCAACAAATAGTATCTTCGCAGCTAATGACAAAACTTACCTTGTAAGCTCAGGTATCTATGTCTGTTCAGGCTATACTAGAGTTAGTAGAGATTCAAATGGAATAATATTTAGTAAAAAAGACTCAAAAATAAATACTTTTAATCCAGACATTAACTATATTTTTAGCTCTTTTTTACCTTTTACTAAAGATATAAAATTTTTAAGTGTTATATTGACAGGAATTGGTGCAGATGGAGTTGAAGCTTGTAAGGCTTTACAAGAAAATGGTTCTTTATGTTTGACAGAAACCCAACAGAGTGCCATTGTGGATGGAATGCCTAGCCGTGCTAGAAAAGAGATACAAAACATAAAAGTTTTAGACATAAAAGAGATAGTAGAAGAGATAAGGGAGTTTTGTTCGTAATGTTTAGTTTTTTTAGAAAAAAAGAAAAAAAGATCTTAGATGAAGTGAGAGAAGAAGAGCCAACTGACTACAGTGACGCAACTAAAATTGCTGAGTATTTCAAAAACGAAACAGGTGTAACCTTTGATAAACAGATGAATATCTTAAACAACAAAGCTATGACATTTTGTAAACAAAGAGAGATAAGCTCATTTTCTAAACTACTAGATCTACTAGATAGTGATGCAGTAATAAAGCAAGAACTTATAGATTACCTAACTACAAATGAGACATTTTTTTATAGAGAGTTCAAACAGATAGAAGAGTTAGTAGGTCTTGTAAAAAAAGATGTCTCTTTAGTTAAGATAATGTGTGCGCCATCATCAACTGGAGAAGAGCCTTATAGCATTGCTATCGCACTTCTTGAAGCTGGAGTTAGTGCTGATAAGTTTAGGATCTTAGGCATAGATATAAACTCAGACGCACTGAATAAAGCTCAAAAGGCAGTTTATAAGCAGAGAAATGTAAGAAATCTTAGTGATGAGATCATACAAAGGTATTTTTATAAACAAGATGACAAGTTTATTTTAAGAGATAGTATCAAGAGTTTAGTTGATTTTAAACTTATAAATATTTTTGATGCTTCATTTGCAACTCTTGGTAAATTTGATTATATATTCTCGAGAAATATGTTTATCTACTTCGATGCGCAAACCAAAGTAAGAGCTAAAAAAATACTTCAAGATATGAGAAAAAACCAAGATCAAAAGATATTTTTTGGTCATGCTGATGAGTTATAAAACAAACAGAGATTTATAAAAGCAATATCAAAGACAAGTTTAAATATAATTCGCGGATTTAGATATAAAGGAATTGCATGGCTAACAAACGGGTACTGGTTAAGTTTTCAGGTGAAGCACTCGCCGGCGAGGCAGGTCATGGGATCGATACGAAGATACTTAAGTATATCGCTCAAGAGATAAAATCTTTAGTAGATGCCGGCATAGAAGTAGGCATTGTAATTGGCGGTGGAAATATTATACGTGGTGTTACAGCTGCGCATGATGGCATCATCAAAAGAACTAGTGGTGATTATATGGGAATGTTAGCTACAGTTATAAACGGCGTAGCTATGCAAGAAGCTTGTGAACATGCAGGACTTCAAGTAAGAATGCAAACCGCCATAAAAATGGAGCAAATTGCAGAGCCATATATAAACCGCCGTGCTGTTCGTCACTTAGAGAAGGGCAGAGTGGTTATCTTTGCAGCAGGAACTGGAAATCCGTTTTTTACAACAGATACAGCAGCGACTCTAAGAGCTGTGGAAATTGGTGCTGAGGTTATTATCAAAGCTACTAAAGTTGATGGAGTTTATGATAAAGATCCAGAAAAGTTTAGCGACGCAGTAAAATTATCAGAGCTAACATATGAACAAGCTTTAAAAGATGATATAAAAGTTATGGATGACACATCTATAGCACTAGCAAAAGATAATAAACTACCTATAATCGTGTGTGATATGTCTAAGAAAGGAAACTTACTAGACATACTAAACGGCAATAGAGAGAATTGTTCTATAGTTCAATAGTGTTGCCTAACCTCATTACTGTAGCCTAGTTACACCTCTCCCAAGGCGTAACGAAAGGGTTATGAAAGAGGCACAAGGTGCCGAGAGCCTTGCGCTGAGCAAAACTCAGCGTTAGCGTAGGTAGCGGAATTACTTCCGATACCGTGACAAAAAAATAAAAGGAAATTAAATTATGCAAGTTGAAGAATTAACAGCAAAAATATTAGATGATAATGCAACTCTAGATCGTTACCAGTTGGCAATTGCAGTTGCAAAAAGAAGTGATGAGATTTTAAATGGTGCTAAAAGCAAATTAAATATCGATCCAAAAAGTATTAAAGCAGCAGATTTGGCTTTAATGGAGATTGCACAAGGTCTTGTAGTTATAAAAGGCTTTGAAGATATCGTAAGATAGTCAATTTGAGTCTGAGTCAAGTTGATATAGAAAAAGTCAAACATATACACGATGTTGACTCAGCACAAGAGTATCTCTTTACTCAAATCGCCTCAAGTAAGAGGCTTCAAGAAGCGTTAGAGTATTCAAAAGAAGCTCATGAAAAGCAATTTAGAAAGAGTGGTGAGCCTTATATAGTTCACCCTATTTTAGTAGCTACTATAGTTGCTTCCATTACAGATGATGAATCAATGGCAATAGCTGCACTTTTGCATGATATTGTAGAAGATACAGATGTCGGGATCGAAACTATCACAGAGTTATTTGGAAGTGATGTATCACATCTTGTTGAAGGTCTTACAAAGATAGATACAATTCGTGATATAGAGCTTGTACCGTCTAGCTCAAACGAAAAACTTATTGTCTCAGCGCTCTCATTTAGAAAGATGCTACTTGCTAGTATCGAAGATGTAAGAGTTTTAGTAGTAAAACTTTGCGACAGACTTCACAATATGTTAACCCTAGATGCACTCCCAGAACATAAACAGATAAGAATCGCAGAAGAAACACTTGTGGTTTACGCTCCAATTGCACATCGATTGGGTATCTCTTTTTTAAAAAATATATTAGAAGATCTGAGTTTTTCATATATTTTCAAAGAAGAAAAACACCATATCGACAACTACCTAGATACGCATTATCACGCTATAGAGATGAAGTTAGAAGAGTTTAAAGAGTCTATAAATAAGATACTTTTAAAAAATGGTATCTGTGAAGATGACTTTGAAATACTCTCACGCGTTAAGCATCGCTACTCAATTTATCTAAAGATGCAAAGAAAAGGCGTCACAATAGATGAAGTCCTAGATCTTTTAGCAATTAGAATCATAACAACAGATCCAGTAAAATGCTACAATATTTTAGGGCTGATTCATCTAAATTTTCAACCTCTCTCATCAAGATTTAAAGACTATATTGCAGTTGCAAAAGATAATGGGTACCAAACTATTCACACTACTGTTTTTTATAAAACTGCTATTTTTGAAGTCCAAATCAGAACTCATGAGATGCACAACACTGCAGAACTTGGGGTTGCAGCGCATTGGAAATATAAAAGTGGCGGGAACAATATAAAACTAGACTGGCTAAACAATCTAAGCTACCAAAATGAATCAGTTGAAGACTTTTATGCACTTATAAAGAATGATTTGTATTCTGAAGATATAGCAGTCTTTTCACCTCGTGGGGAGGCCTTTACTCTTCCTCGTGGTGCAGTAGTTTTAGACTTCGCATATACAGTTCATAGTGCAGTTGGAAACAAAGCAAAGTCAGCACTTGTAAATAAGGCAAAAGCCTCACTTCTGAGTGAACTTCAAAATGGCGATATAATAAAAATAAATATGTCTGATGAGATCATCACAAGATGTTCATGGATAGATGCAGTGAAAACATCTAAAGCCAAAACAAATATGCGACTAAACTGTAACGCAAGACTTAGAGATATAAATGCAAAGTCGAGCGTAAACATAGTAGCTACTGCAATGAAGCTTAATAACTCAAGAGTTGAAGAGTGGTTTGATAGAAACAGTTTTGAGCGAAGAGCAAATATACCATCAGATATAGAACTACTTCGTGAAGTTATGCATAGATATACTTTAGAGATTAGTAAAAATTCAAGGTTTAAAAGATTTCTAACTCGCCATAGATTTAAGCTAAAACCTTACAGTATAAAAGGTGTTGAGTTGTTTAGTAACTCACACATAAGTGATGTTGTCTTTGACTACTGCTGTCATCCAAAAGCTGGTGATGAAATAGTTGCATTTTTAGACAAATCAAAAGCTTATGTGCATCATAAAATGTGCAAGAGTGCCATCAAAAAACTAGAAGCAAATGAGAAGATGCTCTTTGTTAGATGGGAGAGACAAAATATTTATAACTATAATATGATAGTCTCCCTTCACAGTGGAAAAGGGACGCTAGCTGAGTTTTTGAACTTTTTAGTTAAGTTAAACATTGATATAAACTCCATCGAACTAGGTAAAAACAAAAGTGAATCTTCAAGATATTGTGAGCTTGGATTTGAGTCAAAAGAAGCTGATATTAACTCACTTCGTGCTAGAATGGAGCAAAAAATAAAAGTGATTCATCTGATTCGTACAGATGATGCATATCGTTAAAATTATTATAAAATTAGGAATATAGATGTTACAAGAAGCTTTAAGAGAGGTACAAAGAGGTTGTGCTGAAATAATCGATATTGATAGAATAGAGAATTTATTGAAAGCTTATTTTGATGAGGGAAAAACTTTTACTCTAAAGGCAGGTTTTGATCCTACTGCACCAGATCTACATCTTGGTCACACAGTGCTACTGCAAAAGATGGCAACATTTCAAAAGTATGGAGCAAGAATACAGTTTCTTATAGGTGATTTTACTGCAGCTATTGGTGATCCAAGTGGTAAGAGTGCTACTCGCAAAGTTTTAAGCAATGAAGACATAAAGAAAAATATAATAAGTTATACAACACAAGCTTTTAAAATTTTAGATGAGAGTAAAACAGATATAGTTTATAATTCAAGCTGGTTAAACTCCCTTGGAACTGTGGGGCTCATAGAACTTGCATCTACTCTAACAGTAGCTAGAATGCTTGAGCGCGATGATTTTTCAAAAAGATACGAATCTAACACACCAATAGCTGTTAGCGAATTTTTATATCCACTTCTTCAAGGTTACGATAGTGTACATCTAAAAAGTGATATAGAAGTGGGTGGAACGGATCAGAAGTTTAACCTCTTAATGGGAAGACAACTTCAAAAAGTATATGATCTTAAAAAACAGCAAGCTGTACTTATGATGCCAATTCTTGAAGGACTTGACGGAGTACAAAAGATGAGTAAATCACTAAACAATTACATAGGTGTGACTGATGAACCTAATGATATGTATGGAAAAATCCTTAGTATCTCTGATGAACTTATGTGGAGATTTTACGAGCTACTAAGTACAAAGACTCTTGATGAGATAGAGGCTTTAAAAGCAGGTGTTACTGATGGATCTCTTCATCCAAAGAGTGTTAAAGAAGAGTTGGCATTAGAGATCACTACTAGATATCACACTTACGAGATGGCTGTAGAGGCAAAAGAAGAGTTTCAAAAAGTACATTCTCAAAGCCAAATCCCTACTGAAATAGAAGAGTTTAGTGCTGAGGGTGAGATTTGGATTGCAAAAGCCTTAGTCGATTGCAATCTTGAGCCATCTACTTCACAAGCAAGAAGAGATATTAAGCAAGGTGCTGTTAAAATAAATCAAGAAAAAATTTCAGATATAGAGTTGCAACTTATTAAAGGTGAGTATGTTCTCCAAGTTGGAAAAAGAAAGTTTGCAAAATTAAAGGTTAATTAGATGAGTTTTAAGTCATTAAAGATTGGAAAATACACTATAAAACACCCAATAGTCCAAGGTGGGATGGGCGTTGGTATTAGCTGGGATCAGTTAGCTGGTAATGTGTCAAAAGAGGGTGGATTAGGAGTTATTAGTACTGTAGGTACTGGATACTACGAAGATAAAGCTTATGCTAAAAAACTAGTCTCAGATAGACCATTAAGTGAGGTGAATTTCTACTCAACTGAGGGACTCAATAAAATCATCTCAAATGCAAGAAAAATATCTGGAGATAAACCTCTAGCTGCAAATATTTTATATGCTATAAATGATTATGGTAGAGTTGTAAGAGATGCTTGTGAGGCTGGAATTGACATCATCATAACTGGAGCAGGACTACCTACAAATATGCCAGAGTTTACAGAAGGTTTTCCAGATGTTGCTCTTGTACCTATAGTTTCATCTGCAAAAGCTCTAAAAATTATCTGTAAAAGATGGAAAAAAAGGTATAACAGAATTCCAGATGCAGTAGTAGTTGAGGGTCCAAAGAGTGGAGGACATCAAGGCTTTACATATGAGCAATGCAAGCTAGAAGAAAATCAACTAGAAAATATAGTAGGACCAGTAGTTGAAGAAGCGGCTCTATGGGGAGATATTCCAGTAATTGCAGCTGGTGGAGTTTGGGATAAGGGTGACATCGAACAGATGCTCTCTCTTGGTGCAGCTGGCGTTCAGATGGGAACTCGTTTTATTGGAACTCATGAGTGTGATGCTCATCAGAACTTTAAAGAAGTTATACTAAATGCTAAAGAAGAAGATATCAAACTTATGGGCTCACCTGTTGGATATCCGGCTCAAGGAGTAGTTACAAATCTAACTCGTTTAGTTGATAAAAGAGAAGGCCCAGCTATTAAGTGTATATCTAACTGTGTAAAACCATGTAACCGTGGAGAAGAAGCTAAAGTAGTTGGCTTTTGTATAGCAGATAGATTAAGTGATGCTTTTCTAGGAAATATGGATACTGGTCTTTTTTTCTCAGGAACAAATGGCTACAGATTAAATGAGATAATCTCAGTAAAAGAGTTAATGAAAAAACTTGTTGAAGGTGAATAGATAGCTGATGATGCGTTTATTTGCTATTATTCTTCTTCTTCTTGTTATCTCTCTTTATGCTCAAAGTGATAGAGAACTTTTAAAAAGAGCTGATGGCTTTATGAAAAGTGAGTCAAAATCGAATCACTTTCGTGCATATAATGACTACAAAAATCTCTATCTTCGTTCTATTATGGCAGAAGACGAAAAACTTCAAGCTAGTGCACTAAAGGGGATTGTAAAAAGTGGTAAAGCACTTCATATAGATATTTCTCAATATGAACGAGAACTAGCAGCTATAAAACCAAAAGCATCTACATATAAAGCTCCAAAAATAGAGCAAAAACCTAAAGATCATAAAAATGAAAATATTAAAATCACTTCATCTCATAAGTTAAAGCGAATACAATGGCGAGATGATAGACTTATTCTAAAATTTGACAAAAAACTAAGAAATAATCAAATAAACTACTTTACACTTTATGATGCAAAAGAGCAAAGATATCGGTACGTCTTTGATGTTCATGCATCCATGCTAACAGACTCACAAAGCTTAAATAAGCAAAATATTGACAGAATAAAAATAGCACAATACAACTCAAACACACTAAGACTTGTTATAGAAGATAGTCAAAAAGTCCAAATAAGTTTTAAAAAAGATGATGAAGAGCTTGTTATAAATATGCTCGCTTCAACTAAAAATAAAACCCTACAAAAAGTAAAACAAAAACCAGAGAAATCAAATTTTCCTAAAAGAGTTGATAGAGATAAAGTCATAGTTATAGATGCAGGTCATGGTGGAAAAGATCCAGGAGCGGTGGGATATAAAAACTATAGAGAAAAAATTGTAGTTTACAAGATATCTAAAGAATTAGAAAAAATTTTAAAATCTCGTGGGTACACAGTTTATATGACAAGAAATAGTGATAAGTATATAAAATTAAGCCAAAGAACTGCTTTTGCAAATAACAAAAGAGCTGATGTCTTTGTAAGTATTCATGCAAATGCAGTAGAGAAGAGAAATGCACATAAAGCCGAGGGGGTAGAGTGCTATTTTTTATCTCCATCAAGATCTAAAAAAGCTGAAAGGGTAGCTGCAAAAGAGAACTCTGCAGATCTTAGTGAGATGAACAAGTATGGAAAAGATACCTTTTTAAAGTTTTTAAACTCTCATAAAATAGTTGCATCAAATAAACTAGCCATTGACTTACAAAGAGGAATGTTGGGAGAGTTAAACAAAAACTACAAGGTAAAAGATGGTGGAGTAAGAGAGGGGCCTTTTTGGGTTTTAGTAGGCGCTCAGATGCCAGCTGTCTTAGTTGAAGTAGGATTTATTTCACATCCAGAGGAAGCTAAAAGACTAGTAAATTCAACATATAGAAAGAGAGTTGCTTTAGGTTTAGCAAATGGGATTGAAAGATATTTTGATAAAAATTAATTAAATTTTAACCTCGTTCCACCTCAGGAGAGGTGGAATGAGAAGGATTCGAATTATAGATTAGTCCTCTTTTTTATACTCTAGCTCACCTGCAACTGCTTCTTTGTCGTTAATGATTTTTTCTATTTGTTTTTTAACTCTGTCGTAGCGATATTGCTCTTTAAAGCCTATGATTCTACCACCTGCAGCATTTGGATGTCCACCGCCATTTGCCCACTCTTTAGAGATCAAAGAAACACTCACATTGTTGTTAGCTCTAAGACTCATTGTTCCTCTATAACTTACATCAACTATAAAATCATACTCAGGATAAGCTAGCAAGAAGCCATTTCCTATGATAGAGGTGTTTCCAACTCCATAGCTTAAGAAGCCTCTATAACCTTTGTAATAGATCGTTTTTTCATCTCTTACACTACCTAAAAGCTCAACTATATGTTTTGTAGCTAAGTTATCAAGCGTGTTGTCACTCTCACGCATAAAAAATTCTTTTTTTAATTGGTGAATCTTCTCATCTAAAAGTATTGGAGCATTTGGCTCATCTAAATATTTAGTGGATTCTAATAAAAGTGAGAGTTTATAGTTGTTGTCATCATCAGCAAACATAACTCTATTTAACTCTCTACTCTCAGTTACAAGACGCATACATACTTTACCAAACTCAAAATTTTCTACTTCTTCTTGTTTCCATAGATCCACAGCATTAACAGTATTTACAAACTTGTTCATCCATTTTGGTTCATCATATTCAAAATTTTCTTGTACATAATCATAAGTTATTTTTGTAGCGCATCTTGAAGTATCAAGATAATACCACTCATATTTGTTAGCACTATCTTCTCCACTTCCGTGATGGTCAAGCAAAACAAGTTTGATGTTATTTTTATCATCATTCATCTTTTTTACTTCGCTATTAAGCCATCTTGATTCATCAAATGTCAAGTTGAGATCTGTGATAAGGATCATTGCAGGAACATTTTCTTTAGATATATTTTCTAGTATAAGTTCAAGTTTTTGTCTAACTTCTGCTCCATAGTTAGCGTTGTAGTTGAAGATTTTGTATGGAGTAAACTTCATAACTAGTTGGCAACTATAGCCGTCTAGATCAATGTGTGAGAGATGGTGGATTGTTTTATTATTCATTATTTTCCTTGGGATTTATTATAACACTATTTATCTATACTTGGATTGATATGGAACCCATAACTTCAAAAGTAGCACTAGAATCTATCTCGGCATGAGAGAGAGTGACTACATCTAAAGAAAATCGTTCAAATATTTCAGCAACTCCTCGGCGAAGTTGAGGATCTACAATGATGACAACAGGTGAGATGCCTTTTTGCAGTAGTTCATGTGCTTTTGCACTAGTAGCTTGTATGAGTTGGTTTATCTCTCCAACGCTCAGCATTAAGTTTCTTATGCCATCTTTCTCTTGTGATTTTTCAAGCATCATCTGCTCAGAGTTTGTGTCAAAGGTAAGCAGCCTTATAACTCCATCCTCGCCTGAATACATCTGCGTGATGATGCGAGAGAGTTTTGAGCGGACCTGCTCAGTTATAAGTTCAACATTTTTTGTGTACTCTGCAATATCAGCGATAGTCTCTAAGATGCTAAGCATATCTTTTAGAGGTATTTTTTCATGTAAAAGAGCTTTTAAAACTCTTTGAATTAATCCAATAGAAGCAACTTTTAAAACATCATCGATAATAACAGGGAAATCTACTTTTATCTTGTCTATAAGAGTTTGAACCTCTTGACGAGTGAGCATATCTTGTGCATTTTTCTTCACAAGTTCACTCATATGTGTTGAGATAACAGTGGCTGGATCTACGACTGTATAGCCATTTATAATGGCATCTTCTTTTTGATCAGGGTTTATCCAAAGTGCATCAAGACCAAAAGCTGGCTCTTTTGTAGCCTCTCCCTCAATATCACCAGTAGCCATTCCGCTGTCCATCGCTAAAAATTTATCTGGCTTTATAGAACCTTCTCCTATAGAGATCCCCTTTAGTAGGATCTGATATCCTTCTGGCTCTAGATGAAGGTTGTCACGGATACGAACCTGAGGCATTAAAAAGCCAAAATCTGCCGCTATTTTTCTTCTCATAGAACGAATTCTCTCTAAGAGATCTCCTCCTTGAGAGCTATCTGCTAACCTAATGAGTTGATAACCTAAGGTAAGCTCTAGCATCTCCACTTTTAAAATATCTTCAAGTGCTGCCTCTTCTTCTTTTGCTATCTCTTCATTTGTCTTTTTAGGTTTAGTCTCACCTGCTTTTTTATCTTCTTCTTCTTGTGCTTTTGGTGAGAGAATCTTCTGCACATCAAGGATACTTAACTCTCCTTTTTCAAACTTATATATAGACCAGCCAAGAAGGGCAAACAAGATACCCACAAAGCCCATAGAAGCAGTAGGAAGTCCAGGAACTAGTGCAAAAAGAATCATGATAAACCCAACTATCATAAGGATCTTTGAGTTCCCCATCATCTGGTTTATTGTTCCCTCTGCAAAGTTATCACCATCGCCAGAAGAACGAGTTATCATGATACCTGTTGCAGTAGAGATTATAAGAGCTGGGATTTGTCCAACTAAACCATCACCGATAGTAAGAAGTGTAAAAGTAGAAGCACTATCTGATACACTCATATTGTATTGAAAAACACCTATAAGAAATCCACCGATAATGTTGATAAGAGTGATAACAATACCAGCAACTGCGTCACCTTTTACAAACTTACTAGATCCATCCATTGCTCCATAAAAGTTAGCATCTTGTAAGATCTCTGCACGACGATTTTTAGCTTCTGCATCATCAATAAGCCCAGCATTGAGATCTGCATCAACTGCCATCTGTTTACCTGGCATCGAGTCAAGTGTAAAACGAGCTGCAACCTCTGCAACTCTTGTAGAACCTTTAGTAATAACCATAAAGTTAATAAGAACTAAAATAGAGAAAACTATAATACCTATGACAAAGTTTCCACCAACAACAAAGTCTCCAAAACTCGTTATTATGCTACTGACTTGATCAGGTCCTTCATGGCCGTGGCTTAAAATCATCCTAGTTGTAGCAATGTTTAAAGAGAGCCTAAAAAGGGTTAGAATAAGTATAAGCGTTGGAAATGTTGTTAGATCTGTTGGTTTTGGAACATATAGCGAGATAAGTAAAATCAAAACAGCCAAAGCCATCGAGATAGTAAGAAGTACATCTAAAAGCCCAGATGGAAGGGGAACAATGATAATGGCAAGTATTGCCATTACAAAAACAACGACACTTAAATCTCTTTGACCGATTAGAAAGTTTAGTGCTGTTCCAATCTGCTCTCTTGTGGTAAGTTTTCTTCTTGCCAAAATACTACTCTAAAATGTCATCAAGAGATAAGTCAGCTAAAAATGTGTCAATCTTGCCTTGTAATTTGTTTAAAAAAGGCCAAATAGAACAGAGTTGAGCCTTATCACTTGGACAATCTTTTACAGATGGTGAACAATCAAAAACAGTTGGGGCTTTTCCCTCTACTGCACTCATTATCTCTAGCATATTTATGTCCTTAGCCTCTCTGTTTAGCATAAATCCGCCATTTACGCCTTTGTAAGACCTTAAAATACCCTTTTTAGCTAGAGCTTGTAGGATTTTTGCTAAAAAACTTTTAGGGATCGATAATTGTTTGGAGAGAGTTTCACTATCCACAGGAGAGGAGGCTTTTGATAAAACGAGTAGAGATAGTATTGCGTATTCGCTTGCACGAGTTATTAACATTTAATTTGCTTTATGAATTGAGATAATATTGAAAGAGATTATATCCAAAAAAATTGAATATAATTTAAGTTTGATAAATTTAAAAGTCAGTATAATGTCCCCATGTCATTTAAAATAATATCAAAAAAATTAATAATAATCATTCCTATTATGTTTTTAATTATAGCACTTGCTAGAGTGACTGTAAACTATTTTGAAAACAAAGCTAGTGTTGAAGAGTTTATCTCCCAACAGGCAAAGCTTATTGATTCACTATATCTAACTCATAGAGACTACTACCAAGACTTATACCTAAGAGATGTTATCCATTTAAATGAAAAAACACTTGCAGGATTACCTGCATATTCAGCAGTTGAGATTTCAGAGAACTTTTCAAAAAAAAATAAACTCCATATTGAGATGAAAACTGTTAGTGATAGAGCAAGAAACTCCAAAAACCAAGCTGATCCATACGAACTAAAAGCCATAGAATATTTTAAAAAGAACTCCAATGAAGAAGAGTATTTTGAGAGAGAAGATGAGTTTTACCAATATGCAACACCTTTAAAAATTGAGAAAAAATGCCTAAGTTGTCATGGGGAAAAATCAAAAGCTCCTAAGTTTATTTCAGATGTATATGATAATGCATATGACTATAAACTTGGTGAGATACGAGGAGTTTTAAGTATAAAAGTACCCATAAAACATGTAGAGCAGATTATAAATAAACAGTTTTTTGGCTCACTTCTTTATGACTTAGTGCTAGTAATTGTGATCTCTGTTATAGCTTATTATTTTATAAGATACTTCTCAAGCTTACAAAGAGAGCTAGAAGAAGAGCTAGTAGATAGAACTAAAGAGCTTAAAAACTCACTCTCATTTTTGGAGAGCTATAAAGATGCAATAGATAGCAACTTAATAGTCTCAAAAACTGATTTAAATGGAAATATTAGCTATCTAAATGAAAATTTTTGTGAAATAAGTGGATATACCTCCGATGAAATCATAGGTCAAAATCATAATATTTTAAGAGGTAGAACTCTCTCAAATGCTGTGCATCAAAGATTGTGGAGAGCTACGATCAAAAAAGGAACATGGCACGGTAGACTTAGAAATGTAAAAAAAGATGGCTCTTTTTACTGGGTTGATGCAACAATAGCACCAATTACAGATGCAAGTGGAGAAATTAAAGAGTACATCTCAATTAGACATGATGTAACAGAGTTAATAGAGCAAAAAAATAAACTTGAACTCTTGGCAAACACGGATTCGCTTACAAAACTAGGAAATAGAAATGCACTAAAACAAGAGAGTGCAAATGCTAAAAACCTATCTTTAATCTTAGTAAACATAGATAGTTTTTCTCAGATAAATGACTTTTATGGACATGAACTTGGTGATAATGTCTTAGTAGAGTTTGCCAAAAAACTAAAAGAATTGTGTGAAGCAAAAGATAACTTAAAAGTTTACAGAGTTAGTGGAGATGAATTTGCAATTTTAGCTAGTGGTATGCAAGCTCACTCAGTTGTGCAAAAAGCTCAAACTATTGTTAAGTTTATAAATTCTCACACATATCAAGTTCAAGGGGAGACAATAGAACTTAGTGCAACTCTGAGTATATCTTTTGAAGAAAAAGAGAATCTTCATGTTACAGCAGATATGGCGTTAAAGATCGCAAGAAGAGAAGCAAAAGATCTCATTGTTTATGATAAAAGCATGAGTTTAGATGATGAGTATGAGAACAATATGCTTTGGACTAAGAGAATAAAAGATGCCATAAAAAATGATAGAATAGCTCTCTATTATCAGCCTATTGTAGATAACAACACTTTAAAGATAAACAAATATGAATCACTCATTAGACTTATAGATGAACATGGAAATGTAATCACTCCATACTTTTTCTTAGACATAGCAAAAAAAGCTAAGTTATATAAACAATTAACAAAAATTGTTGTCCAAAAGAGTTTTGAAATGTTTAGAGAGAATGATTTTGACTTTTCTATAAACTTGAGTATAGATGATATTTTAGATAAAGAGATAAGTGAGTACATTTTAGAAATGTTGGCTATTTATAATATCTCTAGTAGAGTTATTTTTGAAATAGTTGAGTCTGAGAGTATAGAGAATTTTTATGAGATACAAAAATTTATAAAAAAAGTAAAGCTATTTGGTTGTAGGATAGCTATTGATGATTTTGGAACAGGTTATTCCAACTTTGAATATCTTATGCGCCTTGAAGCTGACTTTATTAAGATAGATGGTTCTATTATAAAAGAGATAGTACATAATAAAAACTCTGAAATTATTACAAAAGTTATAGTTGACTTTGCAAATAGAATGCAGATAGAAGTTATAGCTGAGTATGTTGAAAATAATGAGGTCTTTAAAAAGGTAAAAGAGTTGGGTATTAAGAGTTCTCAAGGTTATGAATTTGGTCAACCTAAACCTACTTTAATGTAGGTAAGATATAATTTCGCTTCAACTTTGCACTATTTTAGTGTAGATGTTAGATTATTATACCCATCAGGAGGCTATTATGGCTTTAGATTCGGCTAAAAAACAAGAAATTGTAACAAAATTCGGTCGCTCAGAGAGTGACACAGGTTCAAGTGAAGTTCAAATCGCACTTTTAACAGCAAGAATTAGTGAACTAACAGAGCACTTAAAATCGTTTAAAAAAGATCATGCATCAAGATTAGGACTACTAAAATTAGTTGGTCAACGTCGTCGTTTAATGAAGTATTTTAAAAAGAAAAATAAAGATGCTTATATGAAACTAGTAGAAGATCTAGGTATTAGAGACAATATCTAATCAAACTCCTTTTAGACCTCTTTTTTAAGAGGTTTAAACTTTTAAACTCACTCACACAAAGCAATCAAACAACAAGATGACCGAACCTTCTGATTAATCTATAAACTAGATTCCGTGTCAAGCACGGAATGACGGAGTGGTGTCATCCTGAATGAAAACTGCCATCTTGAATGAAAAACTGTCATCCTGAATGAAAAACCGTCATCCTGAACTTGATTCAGGATCTAGTTTGCTAATTCTTCAGAGCACTCAACTATCAAAAAAGCCTAGAGAAATATCTCTATAGCTCTTGCTAAGTCTTCTGGAGTATCTATCCCAAATCCTGTACTTGAAACTTTTAACATTGTTATCTTCTTTTGATGGTAGATTGCACGAAGTTGTTCTAATCCTTCTATATCTTCTATAGGGGCATCGCTTAAGTTACAAAACTCTTTTAAACTTTTTTTGCTAAATCCGTAGATCCCTATGTGTCCAAAATATGTAGCTCTACCACTTCGGTTATAGGGGATAAGAGATCTTGAGAAGTAAATAGCGTTGTTTGCATCGTCAAGGACTACTTTTACTAAGTTTGGATCTTTTGCAGATTCCGCGTTAATCGCATTAAAGCAACTCCCCATGATAAAATTTTCATCATTTTTCTGTAACTCTTTGAGTTTTGATATCAATGACGCTACAACTTCTGGCTCAATAAAAGGCTCATCAGCTTGAACATTTATGATAATCTCATCATCATTAAGGTTTAAAATATTTGCACACTCATTGATACGGTCTGTTCCGCTTTTGTGCGTTGTAGAAGTAAGCTTTGCTTCAATGTTATGCTCTTTGCAAACTTTTACTATTAACTCATCATCTGCAGCGACAACAACTCGATCTAGATGCTCAACTCTCTTTGCAGTCCTAACAACCATAGGCAAACCGCCAATATCAGCTAGAACTTTTTGTGGAAATCTAGTAGATGCCAATCGTGCAGGTATTATAATCATTGTTTTTTTCCTTGTGCGAAGAACTATTTCGCTTATTGGGTATAATTTCACAATTATACTAAAAAAAGGGTGTAGATGTTACTTTACCAACCTGAAGTTGGCTACTGCTACAATAGTGATTCTATATTTTTATATGACTTTATCAGCTCCTTTAATCCAAAAGGTAGAGTATTAGATGTGGGTGCGGGCTGCGGTATTGTAGGGCTTTTAGTTGCAAGAGATAATCCAAAAGTTATGCTTGAAGCCATAGAGAAGCAAGAAGCATTTGTGGAGTATGCAACTAACAACGCAAGAGTAAACAAAATCGATTACAAGATCCATAAAAAAGATTTTTTAGATTTTGAGGATGAGAAAAAATATGACTACATTATTTCAAATCCTCCATTTTATAGTGATAATATCTCTGTAAGTAAAAATGATATGTTATTTAATGCAAGGTATAATATCAACTTACCGTTGAGAGATTTTTTTAAAAAGGTCTCACAACTTTTAAAACCTAGAGCTCATTTCATTTTTTGTTATGATGCATCTCAATTTGGACTTATCTGTGCTGAGTTGGAACGTTTTAAATTAAGAGCAGTTAATGTTCGTTTTGTTCATCCAAAAATAGATAAGGGAGCTTCTTTAGTAATGATACACGTAAGAAATGGCTCTTCATCGCTTATGAATATTCAAAAACCAATGGTAAGCTTTGATGGTGAAGAGTTTACACAAGAGGTAAAAGAAATATATAAAAAAGCATCAACAAAGAGTGTAAAATGTCATCTTTAATGAAAAAAGAGGGATTTTCTTATACTTTTGATTCATCTGCTTGTTTTACTTGTGGTGGCAGATGTTGTACTGGTGAGAGTGGATATATCTATGTAAATAAGAGTGAAATAGAAGAAATTAGCAATTTTTTAAATATAAATACTAGAGATTTTGTAGCAGAATATCTTTATAGAGAAGGTTTTAAATACTCTATAAAAGAGAGAAAAATAGATGACTCGTATGAATGTATATTTTATGACAGAACAACAAATGGATGCGGAGTCTATGAAGCTCGTCCAATTCAATGTAGAACCTTTCCATTTTGGGACTATTTTAAGACAAGGTTGGATGAACTTCAACTCGAATGCCCGGGAATAATATTAGGAAGTGATGATGATTAGAATAATTTTATCTCTATCTTTGATACTGCTATTTAGCGGTTGTTTTGCGAAATTTGAAGATGTAGAAGTTAACCCTAGTGAGAAAGTTTTTGAAGAAGAAGATGCTTTTATACTCTTTGCTCTAAGAGCAGAAGAGCTAAAACAACACGATGAAGCTTCAAGTATATTTAGCACTTTATATGAAAAATCAAACAAAAAAGAGTATCTTTATGCATCACTTCAAAATGATCTTTATGCACAAAAATATGAGAGAGTTATAGAGAGGGTAGATGCTCAAATAGGGCAGGAGATAAATGATTTTAAACTTATAAGAATGAAAATTATAGCTCTTATAGGTGATGAAAAACTAGAAGAGGCTAGGGTGCTCTCTCTCGCACTAGTTGAGAAGTCAAAAGAGGTTGATGACTATATTTTAGTTAGTGAAATATATGTAAAACAAAAAAAATATGACACAGCATTAAAATATCTTGAGAGTGCTTACACTAAAGACTATAATGAAAAAATTCTTGATAAGATGTCTATAATTTTATATGTAAATTTACAAAGAAACAGAGATGCAATAGCACAACTAGAGACTCATGCAAGAATGCATGGTTGCTCTAAAATAATTTGTACAAGACTTATAGGGTTTTACTCAAATGAAAACAATATTGATGGGCTTTTATCAATATATCTTAGATTTTATAAACTAGAAAAAAATGATGACATAGCAAAAAAAATAGTTCAGATCTATGTATATAAGAAAGATTATGTAAAACTTATGAGCTTTTTACAAGATAGTGGAGTTGATGATGATCTGTTATTGCAAGTCTATATAAACTCTAAAAACTATTCTCAAGCAGCAGATCTAGCAAAAAAACTTTATGAAGAGAGAGGCGATTTAAACTACTTAGCGCAAAGTGCAATCTTTGAATATGAGGGTCATAAAGATAAAAATAACAAAAAGATGCTCTCTTCGGTTGTAGATAAATTAAAAGAAGCACTAGCTGTGGATAAAAAAGCCTTATATTTAAACTATCTAGGATATCTCTTAATAGACCACTCTATTGATATAAAAGAGGGAATGGCTTATGTAAAAGAAGCCCTGAAAATAGAGCCAAACTCGGCTTATTACCTCGACTCTTTAGCTTGGGGATACTACAAGCTTGGAAATTGTACAAGAGCTTATAAAATTATCTCAAAAGTTGTAAAACTTGAGGGTGGAGATGATATAGAAGTTGTCAAACACTTTGAAGCTATAAAAAAATGTAAAGACAAACAAGAAAAGGGAAAAAAGAAGAGATGATTTTAGATGATATTATTAAAAAAACAAAAGAGGATTTAATAAAAAGAGAAAAAGAATTCTCTCTTGATTGGTTAGGTCGCTCCCTCGCCTTTAATGCAAGAGCTCCACGAGATGTGTTTCCATTTTTAAAGGCAACGCAAGAAGATCCATATAGAATAATTTCAGAAGTTAAAAAAGCCTCTCCATCTAAGGGTGTTATACGAGAAAATTTTGATCCACTAGCCATTGCTCAAGCGTATGAGAGAGGCGGGGCTAGTGCTATTTCTGTGCTTACTGAACCTCACTTTTTTCAAGGCTCACTTGATTATTTAGGCGGTATTAGAAGATATGTTGGTATCCCACTTTTAAGAAAAGATTTTATAGTTTCTAAGTACCAAATTTTAGAAGCTATGGTTCATGGAGCTGACTTTATCTTGCTTATCGCTGCAGCTCTTAGTAAGGGCGAACTAAAAGAGCTTTTAGCATATACAAGACACCTAGGTATGGAAGCTTTAGTAGAGGTTCATGATAAAACTGACTTGGTGAAAGCTATCTATGCAGGAAGTGATATTATCGGGATCAATCATAGAAATCTACAAACTTTTGAGATGAATATGAATCTATCTTACGAACTTATACCGATGATTCCAAATGGTAAAATCATCGTAGCAGAGAGCGGAATATATGAACACGGTCAATTAGAAGATCTAAGTAAAGCAGGAGTAGATGCTTTTCTTGTAGGCGAGTCTTTAATGCGTGAAGATGATGAAGAAGCTGCTCTAAGGAAGCTTAAGTTTGGTTAAAAAGTATAATAATTAGTTACACCTCATGAGAGGTGTAAGAAGGTTTGCCGAGGCTTAGAAGACTAGCCTAAGAGACTCTTTACGCACTCATTTATTCTTTTTCCATCAGCTGTGCCACTTAATTCTTTTGAGGCTACTCCCATAACTTTTCCCATATCTTTTATAGTTGATGCACCTATTTTAGTGATGATATCTTTAAGCTTGTTTGCTAGCTCTTCATCGCTTAATTGTACTGGTAAGTAAGTTGTATAATACTCTATCTCATCTAGTTCTATCTGCATCAGATCTTCTCTATTTGCATCTTTATACTGCGAGGCTGAGTCGTTTCTTCTTTTTACTTGTGATTGAATGATTTTTATAATATCTTCGTCACTTAACTCTTTTCTCTCATCAACTTCTATCTGCTTAAAAGCACTCATTAAAAGACGCAGTGCATCTCTTTTTTTTGTATCTTTTGCTTTCATAGCATCTTTTAAATCTTGATTTATATTTTCTCTTAGAGTCATAACTATCCTTTGGAACTGTTTTTGCTAGTATTATAGCAAAATACACTACCTAAAAGAGACCACTTATGATAAAACAAATTTTAATATTCTTAATGCCTACTTATGCTATACTTTTTTTAACTGGTTGTACAGCAAACCTTACAGAGCCAGAGATAGACTTCGCACCACCTGCGTATGTAGAGCAGATGCCGGCAAAAGAAGATAAACAAGACTATGTCTCAGTAGGGAGTATATTTGGTCAAGGAGATAACCCTCTATTTTCAGACCATAAAGCTATGCATGTTAACGACATAGTAAGAGTTGTAATATCTGAAAATGCAAATAGTTCATCGAGTGGGGCCAAAGATCTTAGTAAAGTAGATAACTCAAACTTAGGTGGTGGCACATTTGTAGCTGGAGGTGATAATTCAGCTGTTAGTTCTTATGCAAATAAATTAAATGGGCTTACAAACATAGGTTTTGCTGGAACTTCAAGTAATGATTTTGCGGGAAGTGGAAGTGCAACAAAAAATGCTTCTTTTACAACTACTGTTACAGCTAGAATAGTTAAAGTTATGCAAAATGGAAACTACTATATCTCAGGAAAAAGAGAGATATTAGTTGATGATCAAAAACAGATCATACAGATAAGTGGCGTTATCCGTCCATACGATATAGACCAACACAACAAAATAGATTCAGCTCAAATGAGCGAAGCTAAGATTCTTTACCAAACTCAAGGAGATATAGACCGTGCAACGAAACAAGGATGGGGAACCAAAATTATACAAGCCGCTTGGCCATTTTAGCCTACTAGTATCGTTTTTTATACTAACTCTACCTCTCCTTGGAGCAGGGAGCTTTGAGGACTTTAAAAGAACTCAAACAGAAGCATTTTCAAAATATAAAGATGAAAGAGATAACGCTTTTAACAAACATCTAAAAAAGCAATGGGAAGCCTATAATGTTTATATAGGAGAGCCTCTTTATGAAAAACCAAAGCCAAAATCAATCCCAGATGCAAAGCTTGAAAAACCAAAGAGTGTTGGTCCAAAAATCAACATAGAGATAAAGCCTACACAAGATTTTATAATCTATAAAGAAGATGAAAAAAAAGAAGATAAACAAGAACCTAAGGTAGTTGTAAAAGAAAAAGCAGAAGAACCAAAAAAACAAGAGATAGTTAAAAAAGATATAAACTTTGATTTTTTTGGAACTTATCTCTCTTTTGATATGGCAAAAGACATGAAAAGTGCTAAATTTTATCCACAAAATAAAGATGGAATACTAAGCTTTTTTAATAGTTGTGCTTCGAGTGATTATGATAATTTAGTTAAAGATATAAAACAAGTGTCAAATGAGATGAATCTGAATGATTGGGGTATTTACTTGCTTGTTAAAGAGATCTCAAAGCAAGTTTTTTCAAATAAAGATGACTCAAACCTGTTGAGTTGGTTTATATTTAACAAGCTTGGATATGCAGTTAAAGTTGGACTAGCTAACAATCATATTATTTTGATGCACTACTCTAAAAAAATCATCTATGCTACTCCAAACTATAACTTTGATAACAAAAAGTACTATGTCATATCAAACTATGCCAAAGGAGGAGTTGGAAGACTTTACTCCTACAAACAAGACTATCCAGATGCTACAAAGCCTCTTGATTTGGAACTAAAAACTCTACCAAAATTTAATCCAAATTTTAAATCTAAAACGCTTAATTTTGAAAATTACTCTAAAAACTATACACTTTCTTACGAGTACAACCAAAATCTTATGGATTTTATGGCTACCTACCCACAAGCTGATTATGAGACTTTTTTTAACGCTCCACTAGATGAGAGAACTTATACTTCTATCGCAAAAGATATAAAAAAGCATGTGGATGGTATGAGTGCTAGTGATGCTATGAATTTTGTGCTTCATTTTGTACAAAAATCTTTTATATATGAGACAGATCAAGAACAATTTCAAAGAGAAAAAGTTATGTTTGCAGCTGAAACTCTTTACTATGAAAAGTCTGATTGTGAAGATAGAGCCACACTTTTTTCATATCTTGTAAAAGAGCTTTTTGGAATAAGTGTCTTAGGTGTAAAGTATAAGGATCATATGGCTACAGCCCTTTATGTTCCAATGAGTGGCGATAGTATAGAGGCAAACCAGAAAAAGTTTATAGTAGCAGATCCCACATATATAAACTCAAACATCGGTCAAAGTATGCCAAAGTATAAGTCTATTAGTCCTGAGAGCTTTGTAGTTGTTAAACGGGATTAAAAAGCAATAATATTGCCGTATCAAGGTTAAGTAGGTACTAATTAATAAGCTCTATTTGTACTAAATGTGCTACAATAGAAATAAAAATAATGGAGTGTAAAAGAATGGAAAATTTTAGTGATATAGTAGTTGGACTAGACATTTCAAACAATGCAAAAGAAGTTTTAAATAGAGCTTTTTTAGTAGCTAAGAGAAATGACTCAAAAGTTACTATAGCTCATGCTATAGATACTGGTTTTTTTGGTAATTTTATTAAAGATACAAAGATAGAAAAATTAAAACTCAGTGCTATAAAGGGTATAGAAAAAGAACTAGAGGGTGTTAATACACAAGGTTTAACTTACACTATAAACGTAGAAAAAGCTAAGCCATCTGTCTTTGTTATGGATGTAGCAAAGAAAAAAGATGCTTGTATGATTATCATAGGGGCAAATGAGAAAAAAGACTTTACAACTACAATACTTGGCTCAACAGCACATAATATCGCACAAAAAAGTAACCTTCCACTTCTTATAGTAAAATGCAACTCTAGTGAAGCATATAAAAATATAGTAGCTTTTACAGATCTCTCAGAAGTATCTAAAAAGAGCTTATTCTTTGCTCAAGAGTTCTTCCATCAAGAGAGTATAAAGTGTGTTTATGCTTACAAAAAAATGAGTGAGATAGCTTTTAGATACCACGATGATTATGAAAATAGAGATGAGATAGAACAAGAGATACAAAAGCATGAACAAGAAAAGTTTGATAAATTTGTAAAAGAAAATAAAATAGAAAAAGCAGGGCTTATAGAAGATAGAGTAGGAGTAACAAATGCTCTCACAAAATATATAGCTAAAAATTCCAATGATCTAGTTGTTTTAGGATCAAATGGTGTAAATAACACAGGTGCATTTCTTTATGGCTCAACAGCATCAAGTTTAATGCAAAGCTTAAAATGCGATGTTTTAGTATATATCCCTAAAAAATAACTCTCTAACTCTCTTAAGATTTAAGAGAGTCTAATTGTTCTTTTACTTTCTTTTGTTTAAGAGTAGCATCACTTAGTGCTTCGCGGTTTTTATCTAAAACATCTTGTGGAGCATTTGAGACAAATCTTTCATTATTTAACATTGAACTTAGTTTATCTATCTCTTTTTGCAGCTTTTCATCTTGCTTTGTAAGCTTAGAGATGATTGGAGTTAGATCTATACTCCCAGTTGGAATAAAAGTTTCACAACTGTCAGATATATCACTCACAGCATCTTCTATTCTTTGATCACAGAACTCTACTACATCAACTTTTGCAAGTCTTAGTATAAACGGTAACATCATCTCTTTGTCTCTATCTGAGATGTCGTCGATTTTTACATAAGCCTTTGGTATTTTTTGATTTGCTAGATCTACAAGAACTTTTGCTCTTCTTATAGAGACTATTGCATCCATTATTATCTCAAACTTCTTTTCTTCTTTTCTCTGTTTAGTCTTAGTAGGATAGGCAGAGATCATAATAGAGTCAGAGTTTTCTAGCGTAGTTCCTGAGAGCTCGTGATATAGATGCTCTGTGATAAAGGGCATAAAAGGGTGTAGGAGTTTCATAGCTTCTTTAAAGATAGCTCCAAGCTCTACAATAGATCCTTTATCAGCTTTACTAAGTTCTATTCCCCAGTCACAAAATTCATTCCATAAAAATCTATACATAACACTAGCTGCATCGTTAAACTTATATTCATCAAGAGCAGCTCTAACCTCTTTTGTAGCAAGGTTTAGTCTTGACACCATATAGCGTCCAAGATTACTCTCAATACAGAAGCCTTTCATATCAGGAAATGTTTCTACATTCATTTGAAGATATTTTGAAGCGTTGTAGAGTTTGTTTGTGAAGTTACGGTTTAGTTCAAGTTTTTCTTCACTCATTCTAATATCACGACCTTGAGCAGCAGAGATAGCTAGAGTAAATCTTAAAATATCAGCAGAATATTTTTCAATAGTATGAAGAGGATCTATGACATTTCCTCTTGATTTACTCATTTTATTGCCATGTTCATCACGAACTAGGGCGTGAAGGTAGATATGGTTAAAGGGAAGTTCTTTATTAAAGCTCTCGCCCATCATCATCATTCTAGCTACCCAGAAAAAGAGGATATCAAAGCCAGTAATGAGAAGTGAATTTGGATAGAACTCTTTCATATCATCTGATTGAAAAAGTTTGTCCATCTCTGTGTCGCCATTTCCCCAGCCTAGTGTAGAAAAAGGCCAAAGAGCAGAACTAAACCAAGTATCTAGTACATCTGGATCTTGAGTTATAGACTTTGATGCACACTTAGAGCAAGTCTCAGGATTATCCTTTAAAGATGCAAACTCATGCTCACAATCATCACAATAAAAGACAGGGATCTGATGCCCCCACCAAAGTTGGCGAGAGATACACCAATCTCTTAACTCTCCCATCCAAGCGTTGTAAGAGTTGATCCAGTGTGGTGGGAAAAACTTAGCTTCGCCACTGTTTGTTTTCTCGATTGACTTTGCGGCTACTTCTTTTCTTACAAACCACTGTTTTGAGATATAAGGTTCAACAATATTTTTACATCTATAGCAATGTCCAACTTGATGTTTGTGATCTTCTATCTTTACTATATAACCCTCTTCATCAAGCCTTTTAACGATAATATCACGAGCCTCCATACGCTCTAAGCCTTTAAACTCTTCAGCGTAATCGTTAAGTATTCCTTTTTCATCAAAAACAGTAATGAACTCTAAGTCATGACGCTTTCCAACTTCGTAGTCATTTTGGTCATGCGCTGGTGTTACTTTTACAACACCAGTTCCAAACTCCATATCAACATGCTCATCAGCGATGATAGCTACCTCTCTTTGAAGTAGTGGAAGACGAATTTTTTTACCTACTAGATCTTTATAGCGCTCATCATCAGGATGAACCATTACAGCCGTGTCTCCAAAGTATGTCTCAGGTCTTGTAGTTGCAACTTCAACAGAACCACTCCCATCAGCAAAAGGGTACTTTATATGGTAAAACTTACCGTCATGATCTTCATGTTCAACTTCTATATCGCTTAGTGCTCCATCGTGTGTACACCAGTTGACCATATAGTTTCCGCGGATGATTAAACCATCGTTGTAAAGATGAACAAAGGCTTCTTTAACTGACTTTTGAAGTCCAGCGTCCATTGTAAATCTCTCACGCTTCCATGCAGGAGTTACTCCCATTTTACGGAGTTGATCTGTCATAATGCCAGCTGACTCTTCTTTCCACTTCCAAGCACGCTCTAAAAATGCTTCACGACCCAGCTCTTCTTTGGTAGTTCCCTCTTCTAGGAGTTGTTTTTCAACTACATTTTGAGTTGCAATTCCCGCGTGATCTGTTCCTGGTTGCCAAAGAGTTTTATAGCCATCCATTCTTTTATATCTAGTGATAATATCTTGAAGTGTAAATGTAAGTGCGTGACCGATGTGCAAGCGACCTGTAACATTTGGGGGAGGCATCATTATAGAGAATGTTTTATCATCTTGCTGAATGGCAGAGTTACCATCTACTTCAAAGTATTCTCTATCTTCACATATTTTATAATATTTGTTTTCTATCTCTTGTGGTTTGTAGCCATCTTGCATCTTTTTAGCCTTAAAGTTGATTAAATATCATCTTGATTTTTTGCGATTATATCTAAAAAGAAGTGAGGCTATTCTTAGATGCCAGTAACTCTTTGTTTGATTAACATCTTATCTTCATACATATTTTTATCAGCCTTTTCTATAATATCTGAAAAATTTTGAGATGCTTCATATTCGCTCACACCAAAAGAGAAGCTTGCTTGAAATAATTCTTCTTGAGCTTTTAATTTTTTTGAGAGTATCTTTTCTCTAAGTTCATTTAAGATCTCTTTAGCTTTTTGTGCCGAGATGTTTTTACTAAACATTATTATAAACTCATCGCCGCCATATCTAACAACGCTATATCTAGTTTTTTTAAGCTCACTCGCAATGTAGATTAGAACTTTATCACCTACAATGTGACCAAAAGTATCATTTATAACTTTAAAATAATTAAGGTCAACTATAGCTAAAGTTCCACTATCTTTGAAGTTTTGTGCATCATCTTTTAAATAGTTGTCGTTTAACCACTTTCTATTTTGTACATTTGTTAGAGTATCTTTATATACAGATTCTTTTAGTTTTTCTATTTCTAGGCGGAGTTTTTGTGTTTCTTGAAGTACATTTTGAAGAAGTTTTTCATCTTTTTCTTTTATAGCACTAATGGCTTTTGAAGTAGATTCACTTAACTGCATAGCGCTTTTAGAAGCTTGATTTTGAAGATTTGTTAAATGAGCACATTCACTTATAAGTAGATTTTTAGCGAGTTCATTATCGTCACCAAGAACTGTGTTGTGTGCACTTGCAAATTTTGAAAAAATGGCAGCATACATACTAGGCGTTACAACTGAGATCTCATTTATAGAACTTTTTGTCTGACTTGAAATAATTTTTAATGTATCATTGTTAGAATGCATAAATTGTCGCCTTAAAATAGTTAATTGTGACCATAAGTATAACACATTTAAATAATGCTCACACAACACATCGACATTTTAAACACAAGTATAAAGTAAAAGTTCATAGATAAAAATATGCAAAGCTTTACTGAGTATAATCACATTCTAACTTCAACCTAAAAGGTAAAACTTGCCATTATCCCGTCTAAATCAAGAGCAATACAGTGCTGCAACATCGCAAGATGCACAAAATCTTATAATCGCATCAGCGGGAACGGGAAAAACTTCTACAATAGTTGGGAGAATAGCATTTCTTTTAAAAAATAACATTAAACCTCAAGAAATTTTACTACTTACTTTTACAAACAAGTCTGCTCAGGAGATGGTTGGTAGAGTTGCAGAATATTTTGGAAAAGAGATTGCAACAAAGATTGAAGCAGGGACATTTCATGCAGTTAGTTATAGATGGCTCAAAAAGACTCAAACAAGAGTTATTTTAAAACAACAAAGAGAGCTAAAGACTCTTTTTAGAAGCGTTTTTGAAAAACGAAGATTTGAGCATATTGGTGCAGAAGTTACTCCTTATGGTGGAAATTATCTATATGATCTCTACTCTTTTTATCAAAATACAGAGCTTGAGATGCATTTTGAGGACTGGGTAAAAGAAAAGTATCCTGAACATGAGCTTTTTGCCCTGATCTATGCAGATATTGTTGATGAGTTTGAAGCTTTGAAAAAGGAGTATGGCTTTGTAAACTTTAATGATCTGTTAATAGATTTTAGAGAACTTTGCAATACTAAAGAGCTAGGCTATAAAGAGGTTTTGGTAGATGAGTACCAAGACACAAATGCACTTCAAGGTACACTTATAGATGCAATAAATCCACCATCACTCTTTTGTGTTGGAGATTATGATCAGAGTATTTACGCTTTTAATGGCGCAGATATATCAATCATTGGCTCTTTTACGACTAAATTTGATGGTGCAAAAGTTCATACACTAACAAAAAATTATCGTTCAACAATGCCCATACTTTCACTTGCTACTAAAGTTATACAATACAATGAAAGAATCTATCCAAAGCAACTTGAAGTAACAAGATTACAAAGTGCACACTCACCGACACTTTTGGCTTATGATGAACTTTTTGACCAGTACCATGCTATAGCTGCAAAAATTAGAGAGTCTCAAACTCCAAGAGAAGAGATAGCTGTTATCTTTAGAAATAATTCATCGGCTGATGGTATTGAAGTTGGACTACGAGAGTTAGACATTCCTTGTAAAAGAAAAGGTGGGACGAGTTTTTTTGATGCAAAAGAGGTAAAAGCTGTTTTAGACTTTTATACCCTTTTAGTAAATGAATCTGACATGATGTCTTTTATCCATCTATTTGAGTTTGTTCGTGGAATTGGTAGTGCTATGGCAAAGGAGATATATATAGCTCTAAAAACTCTAGGGCACGGAAGTATATTTTATGGTCTTTATGCTCCTGATGAGTCTATTAAAAACCCTTTTGAGAAGAGAAAATTAAACCACCAATTAGGTCTTTTTGACGATTTTTTAGAACTAGGAGCTGTGGGAAAATTTGCAAAACTTGGATTTGAAGCAAAATTTATGAGAAATCCAATACTCAAACATCCAAAACTTACAAAAGATAGTGCTATGTTTTTGCATGATTTTTATCTTTTGTTTCGTGATCTAAAGGGTATAAAACAGCCTAGAACTATTGTAAAAAAGATAGCAGGATCGGCTATTTTTAAATATATAGCAGATCTGCTCTCAAACAAAAGAGCACAACTAAAAGATGGCACAATAGACGAGAAACAAAAGAGTGAATCACTTATAAAAATAGAACGAAAAATGACACTTCTAGAAGAGTTGTCTAAACCATATAGAGAACATGATAGATTTTTAAACGCTATGATTTTAGGTTCATCAGATCTTACACAAGGTGAGGGTGTCAATCTCTTAAGTGTTCATGCATCTAAAGGTTTAGAGTATAAAGAAGTCTATATAATTGACTTGATGGATGGAAGATTTCCAAATAGAAAACTTATGCAAAGGGGCGGATCATTAGAAGAGGAGAGACGACTTTTTTATGTGGCTGTTACTCGCGCAAAAGATATTTTGTATCTGAGTTTTGCAAGATATGACAAGATAAAAAAACAAAACTTTATAGCATCTCAATTTTTATATGAAGCTGGTTTAGTCGCTAAAGATGACGCATATAGAGCTATGGTTCAAAAAGAGTTAGATAAACTAGATGACGAGACTTAATTAGTCTCGCGAAGTTTTTTTACTTCTATAAAGTAAGTATGTCCTAGATATATTACAAATAAAACAGCACCAAAAAATATAGCAAATGGAATAAGTGAAATAAGGTATAAACTTAGTGTTTTGAATCTTAATTTACTAGAAAAAAATAAGTTTATCTTTTTGTTTTCTTCTTTTGTACAGATATTTGATGCAATATCAAACTTTAACATCTTATGAAAAAAGTAATATAAGGGGATGTTAATAGCTATTAAATTCACTATGGGAATGAAATAAAAAGGGATTAAAACTATAAAAAGTAACAACATAATGAGTGCCCATTTTATAGCTAAAAATAGATCTGCAAGAATGTTAGAAAAGCCAATAAGCTCTACATCTTGGTAGTGGCGCTTTTGTAGTTCACGAAGTACAAATGGCGTTAAAAATCCTATGACAATAATAGCTATAAAAATTGAGATGTAAAGAGTTAAAAACCCACCAATTGCATAAATAAGAAAAGTGATTAACCAAGAAGTAATAGCAAAACTCATTAAATACTCCACAATGGAACTACCTTCGAGCGTTGTTGTAGTGTTTTGTGTGTGTGGAATTCCATTTTGCAAAGTAGTTTGAGTTGACTCTACTTGCATAGTAGCCAAGCTATCCACCCCCATTCCAGCTACAACAAAAAACAAAACATACATTAAAATTAAAGTAATAAGAAAAGGAGCTAAAGAGTACTTTAGCATCTTTGGCGATAGAAAATCTTTTATGCTTAGTAGTATTATGTCTTTTTCATTTTTCATGATTTGCTCCAAATTTTTTCATTTAGTTTTAACTCATTTACAATGTCAAGAGCTAAGTGTAGAGTGCCTACATACTCCATCGCTATCTTATACTCTAAGAGTGAATAGAAAATAGATGGCTCAAATAGATCCTTGTTATACTCTATGGCTATGTGAATATGATTGCCAATAAAAGAGACATAAATAGGATGTTTAGATCTTTTTTTAAGTGTTAATAATTTTTTCATCAAAGAGTGAGAGAGAATATATCTAGCTTCTATTTGATCTTTTGAGTAGACTACAAATTCTCTCTCAAACTCATTGTCATCCATTCTTACAAGTTCATCTCTAGCAAAGTTATTTGATTGCAACCAACCACCTATGAGATCTCCAAATGTACTTTGAGCAGTGTCAGGAAGTATTAGAGTCTTTGTAGTGAAGTTTTTGTTAAATTCTGCGACTATAAAAAGTCCTCTAAAGAGCGTACTCCAGCTCTCTTTGTTTTTAGAGTTTTTATGTTTAACCTCTGCATGAATATCTGAAAACTCTATTTTAGTACCTTTAATAAGTCCTCCTACATAGTCATTACCACTTATTCTATCTGGTTTTTTAAAGAGATCTGAACGGTTAAAGAGGTGCTCTTGAATGTGATGATGACAGTTGTAAGAGAGGTCTTTACTTATGGCTTCTATGAGTGGTTTTATGACATTTTGTTTAAACTCTAGTGTGTAGTCTTTAATAAGAAACTTATATATAAAAGATCCAATTCCTACATATGCAAAAAGAGCGAGGATTATGAAATCAACACTATGAACTAAAGAGAGAATTATAAAAAGAAAAACAAGAGAGAACAAAACACCAACTACAGCAATTCTGTATAGAAGATGCTTTCGCTTCTCGTCTAAATCTTTTAAAGTTGGGTAGAGTGTTTTGTAGTAAAAATCTGTAAGCTCTGATCTAGTCTTCATGTAACTTAGTTAAAAAGCTCTTTAACATTTATATTTTTTCTCTCTTGCTCTACAATACTAAAGAGTTCTTTTCGTTTGTAAGACATAGCTGATGCCATAAAATTTGTTGGCAACATCTCAATAGCGTTGTTGTAGTCTGTAACAGCTTGATTGTAAGCTCGTCTAGCTGCTGAGAGTTGCTCTTCTACTTCATTTAAAGTAGCTTGAAGATGCATAACATTCTCATTTGCCTTAAGATCTGGATAGTCCTCAACTGCAACCATAATAGAACCAAGTGCTGAGCTAACTTTTGCATCTAGATCTATCTTTTGCTCATTACTAATATTAGGTTTATTTGCATCAGATCTAAGCTTTGTAACTTCACTTAAAAGCCCTTTTTCATGTTGCATATACTCATTTACAGATGCAACTATGTTTGGTATAAGGTCATATCTTTTCTTAAGAGTAGCGTCCACAGATGCAAAGATATTTTCAACTTGATTTTTCTTTGAAACTAAAGAGTTGTACATAAGAACTAAGATTATGACAACTACTATAAATATAATTAAACTCATAGACATTTAAAATCCTTTTTTAACTAATTTTACTAGAACTTAACTTTGTTATATCTTTTGCACAAAGATATCCACTAGCCCATGCAAAAGCGAAATTATAACCACCACGTTTTCCTACAATATCTAAAACTTCTCCACAAAAATAGAGATTTTTTTGCTTTAATGATTGGAATGTTTTTGGATCTATTTCACTAGTATCAACTCCACCACCACTAACTTCGGCATGGCGAAAACCATGAGTATTAGAGACTTCAAAACGCCAATTTAGTATCTGGTTTGCTACTCTTTTACTAAGTTTTGTGTCTATTTTTGTGATTTGAGAGATCTCAAGTGTTTGAATAATGGCTTGGGCAATCTTTAGTGGAATAAGACCTATTAAGATCTCAATAACGCTTAGATCTGGCAAGGATTTGCTTAAGTTTACTATGTGAGTTGATAGCTTTTGAGCGTTGTATGATGGAAGCAAATTTATAGATATATCTACCTTTGCAAACTCCAAAAGAGCCTTACTAGCCCTTTGTGATATGTCAAGAATAGCAAAACCTGAGACTCCATAGTTTGTAAATAATATGTCCCCACAAATTGTTATGTCTTTTTTATTATTTACTAAGAGTGTAACTTCGCCAAGAGTTTTAACTCCGCTCATCTTATGAGCTATAGTAGAAGTTAGATGAAGTTGAACAAGAGAGGGGTAAGTTTGGACAATCTTATGTCCAAATTCTTTTGCAAACTCATAACCATCTTCGCATCCACCTAGATGCTCAGCTGCATTAGATCCAGTGGCGACTATCACAGCATCGTAATTTTTTAAAAGTGCTTTTATATCTTTTATCTTAGTGTTTGTGTGGATCTTAACACCAAGATTTGTAGCATAAGTTGTAAGAAGTGAAGCTACACTCTTTGACTCATTGCTTAGTGGATAGGCTCTTCCATCATCTAGAGTGTTAAGTATTAAACCAAAGCTAGATGCAAAGTTAGTAAACTCTTTATATCCAAAGCCTTCAATTGCATCCTTAACAAAGTGAGGATTTTCTCCAAAGAAGTCATGAGTTGTAAGATTTTTGTTTGTGATGTTACATCGCCCATTTCCAGAGACTAAAATTTTTTTAGCACATTTATCATTTTGCTCAAAAACATCAACTTTACAAGAACCTTTTGCACACTCTATAGAACATAAAAGTCCAGAAGCGCCGCCGCCTACAATGGCTACTCGTTTACTCATTATCTAATTTATATGCCTCTAAAAACTGAGAGATCAAAAAGTCTAAAGATTCAAGTATATCTATATATGGATCATCTGATTCTATAAGATCGTTAGCTAAGTAGGTAAAAGCAAAACTATAGATATCTCCATCTCTTAGAGTTTTCACCTCTTCACCCACACCAATTTCTACATAGATTGCTTGTAACTCTTGTATCTCTATAGCTTCTATCTTTATCATAAAAGTAGCAGAATCATTACCATCAAAAATAAATCCAGCATTTAAGAGTTTCTCTTTTGCAATATTTTCTATTTCAGTTATCTTTTGCTTACCTAAAAAGTTAGTACTAGTAGTTGTGTACATACGAAGGTTTTTTATATTATCTAGTGTGTAAAATGTATCAGCAAAAAGTGAGCTAGTTATAAGTAAAAAAAGAATAATTCTTTTCATTATTTACTCTTTTTAAAGAGTGTTTTTGCAGAGTTTAGTTCATCAGAAAAATCACTTGGTTTCATGTATCCAACAGATTCAAAAAGACTCTTTTGTGTGTTTGGATCTATGAAAAAAACAGTTGGAACTACTTGAGCGTAAAATTCTTTGGGATAAGTTCCTTTATCGCTTACTCTATCTATGATGAGAGGAATAAACTCACCTGATACTCTTTCTTTTATCTCTTTTGAGTTAAGAGTTTTTCTCTCAAATTTTTTACACCAAGGACAGTAATCTCCTACAGCAACAAACATTATGAGCTTGTTTTGTTTTTTTGCAATTTCTAGTGCTTTTGCGTAGTCTCTTGAATAATTAACTTCGTTTGCAAATTCATCTATCTGTGCAGATAAACCTAGTGTAAACATTAGTATAAGTGATATAAGTACCTTCATTGTAAGCCTTTTTAATTATTAAAAAATTTTAACATAATAACCGTTTAAAGAGTAACTATTTTTGCACCAAATCCACCCATATGTTGTGGTGCATCTTCAAACTTTTTAACTTTAGGGTGCGCTTTGAGAAAGTTTTTTACAGCATATGAGAGTTTTCCTGTTCCTATACCGTGATAGACTATGACTTCATCCCAGCCATTAAGTAGTGCATCTGATAGAAACTTATCTAGTGTCTCCTCAGCCTCGGTGGCTCTCATACCATGAAGATCACACTTCAAACCAGCCTTTTTCTCAACGCTTACCCTTACAGTTGCTTCTGGTTTTACATATATATTTTTAGTTGGTTTGAGATCTTTAGTTTTTACACGAAGCCTCATACCACCAACTTCAATGAGAGCTTCTTTTTTATCTTTTATAGAGATTATGCTACCTTTATTATTCCTATATTTGATAAAGTCACCGATTTTATAAACATGGTTGTTTAAGCTAGGTTCAGTCTTCTTTTTTGGTAAGTTCTCATTTGCCTTACTCATAGCTCTATGAATGGCTTTTGTATCACCTGCTTTTGCGGCTTTTTTTGCTTCATCTATCGCTATTTCATAGGTGAGTCTCAACTCTTGTTTATCTTTTTGTAGTTCTGCGCTTAACTTCTCTCTTTGAGCTTTTAAGTCAAGTTCTTTTAGCCTTAGCTCATCAAGTTTTTCATCTACTTTTTTATGTTTTTGTTTTAATTCTCGCTCAAGCTCTGAACCTCTCTCTATCAGGAGATTTAGTCTCTCACTATTATCTCCATAAACATTTTTTGCTTCATTTACTATAGTGTTTGAGATCCCATATCTAAGAGCTGTCTCAAAAGCGTAGCTCTTACCGATAATGCCTTGCATAAATTCATATGTTGGAACTCTCTGCTCTTCATCATACAGTGCAGCCATAAGCTCAACATCGTCTCGATCTGCCATTAGAGCTGCTAAGCGTTTATGGTGAGTTGTAACAACTACCTTTTGTCCTCGTTTGATTAGATCTTCTAGTATAACCTTAAAAAGAGCTGCAGCCTCGTCACTATCTGTACCAAGCTCTATCTCATCTATGCCTACTAATGCAGACTTGTGTTCAAAGATTTTTGAGAACTCTTGCATACGACCAGCAAAAGTAGAGATGTCATTTTTAACATTTTGTGGATCATCTATAATGGCTTGGACGCTCTTAAAACTTCCAATTTTAGACTTATGCTCATTTAATGCCATTGGAATGAGGTACTTTGCCATAAATGCAGATGCTAGAATGGATTTAAGAAGCATTGTCTTTCCACCAGCATTTACACCAGTTATCATAAGTATGTTTTTACTAAAATCTACGCTTAATGGTTTAGCTTTATGTAGGGCAGGGTGGATGAAGTCTTTTAGAATGATTTTAGAGTCGTTTTTTGAACTTTTTATAAGCTGAAGATTTTTACTCTTTGCAAAAAGAACTCTAGCTTGATAGTTATCAAACTTAGTAAACTCTTTATCTATAAAGTTTATAAATGGCAAAAGCTCGCTAAGAATGCTAGAGAACTCTTTTGCATAAGTGTAAAATATAGTCTCTCTCTCTTGCTCAATAAAACGAATCTGCTCTTTTGATTTTAAGATGTTATCAGGTGAGACGTAAAAAAATCCACCACTACTTCTTCCAACTACCGCACCTTTTAATACATGGTTAAATCCACCACGAACTAAAAGAGCTTCTTCGTTGTTTACTAAGTGAATCTGAGTATCTACCAAATATCCTGAAAGTTTAGAACTTGACATGAGCCTTCTCATGGATTCACTCATATTGTTTTTATGCTCTTTTATTCTTTTAGATAAACCAAAGAGCATCTCATCTAAGTTCTCATCAAAAAGACCATCAACTCTAAAGTACTTCTCAACTTCTGAAAATTTTTCATGAACTTCTATTTTGTCCATCCACTCGCCGATTATTCCCCCAAACTCACGATTTTTAAAGTAGTTGAAATATCTAACAATTTTTATTATCTCAAAAATTTGCTCAAAATTAAGTACGCCTCTTTTTTTAAGATGAGCTTTAATGTTGAGAAAGTCTGCTACTTTAGGAGGAGCTTTAAACTCTAGTGCATCTAGTGCTTTAATATATTTAAAATGTAACTCTTGGTCACCTTCGATGTAGAGAGAACTCTCTCTTGCAAAAAAGCTCTTAAACTGCTCTATATGCTCAAAGAGATCTAGTTGTTCTATTAGTCTATCTATTTTTGAAGTTTTGTTTATGGACATTATTTATATTTTACCTAATCTGTTACTTTATTAGTAGAATTTTAGCTGAATTTTTATTATTGGATCTGAGAGTGATGGAAAAAGAATGTTATAAAAAATAAAAGTTGATTTTAGAGAAGTTTTGTAGAAGATATTGAGTAGAAAATCTACTCAATATGTAGAAAAATTACAGACCTGTAACGTTTTCTGCTTGTGGACCTTTTTCGCCTTGACCTATTTCGAAAGTAACTTTTTGACCTTCGTTTAGTGAAACACGATCGTAACCATTGCTATTAACTTGACGGAAGTGTACAAATACATCTTTACCACCATCTTCTTGCTCGATAAAACCGAAACCTTTTTCGCTATTGAACCATTTAACTGTTCCATTTACTAATGCTGCCATTGTAAATCCTTTATGTTTAATTACACCCTGAGGTGGTTGAAAATCTAATATGAAGTCTTATTTTTAGGTGAATTATACTGGTAACACAAAGTCGTCAATGCAAAGCAGTCTAAAGATGTAACTCGAATCATCTTTCATTGGCAGTAGTATACCTGAAAAAAATGAAAAGCGTAGTTAAATTTGAAATTTTAACTACTCGCAAGTAGATGCACTTATCATCTGCCCATAATTAGGGGTGTTTTCTTTACCTATAAAAGTATAAGTTCCAATACTAATAGTGTAATTTGTACTGTTTACATCCACGCCATTGCAATTTACAGTTTTACCTTGGTTAAATTTCATGACCACATTTAACATTTTGTCTCTTTTTGCATTGGAGTAAGCGTTAAATGTAACGGCTCCTAGAACAATACTAAATACTACAATAGTGATAATGATTTTTTGATGTTTGTTGAGTTCTGTAAAATAGTGTAGAACTAAAAAGAAAAGTCCTACAATTACAAGTCCAGCAATATATGCCATTAAGCAGTACCTCTTATCTGATAAGTTATATCTCCAGCACCAAAACCGATGATGAGACCTTTGTCTAGAGTTTTTAGTGTTTCTTTGTCTTTTATAACGCTAATATTATTATTCGCTCTTGTGATAGTGTCCGCCATTGTTAGGTTGTAGCCTTTAAACTTCTCTTTAAAGTCTATATCTCTTGGAGCTTCTCCAGCCGACCAAACAGGAAGAATGATAAGTTCGGCAACTCCTTCAAAACATTTTATAAATTCTTCAAGATTGTCAATTGTTCTAGAGTATTTGTGCGGTTGCCAAATAGCCGTGATCCTATCAAAACCTTTGAGCTGAGCATACTCTTTTACTGACTCAAAAGTAGCTTTAATCTCTGTTGGATGATGTCCATAATCATCTATAATAACGCTATTGAGCTCTGTTGCAACTATATCAAAGCGTTTTTTTATACCTTTAAAGTTTAAAAGATTTTCTCTGATTTTTTCTATCTCCATAGACTCATGAGCTGCTAAAATTGCAAGAGATGCATCAAGTGCTATATGCTTTCCAAAGCCCCAAACGTCAAATGAACCTAGATCTTTAAGAGTAAATCTTGTGTGAGGCTCATCATTTATAAGAACAAATTCTATATTTTTTATATCACGACTTGGATATAGCCAATTTGCATCTATCTCATCTATTAGAGTAGCAAGAAATGGATCTTCTGCATTTAAAACACGACAAGGTGCTGAATTTATAAAGGTTTTATATGAGTCATAAAAGAGTTCAAAATTGTAGTCATAATATTCCATATGTTCAGGCTCAGCATTTATGACAATAGCGCAGTGAGGGTTTGAATTTACAAAACTTCCATCGCTCTCATCTGCTTCAAAGAGCATGACATCATTTGTTGCATCGTAGCGTACATTTGAACCAAAGGCTTTTGACTCTGCACCGATAATTGCAGAACCTTCCATGATAGCTGTTAAAATTGCAGTAGTAGTACTCTTTCCATGAGCACCAGCGACAGAGTAGACTTTTGAAGTGTTTAGTATTTGAAGTAGGGCTTCACGGCGAGCTAAAACCTCTATACCTTTTTCTTTTGCAGCCACTATTTCTGGATTGTCTGGGCGAATAATAGCTGAGTGAATAACTAGATCTTGGTCATTTATAGCATCACTATTATGTGCAACTGTGACTTTTATACCCAAATCACGAAGTTTTTTTGTGATAACGGTGTCTGAAATATCAGATCCACTGACTTTGTGACCTTTGTAGTGCATGTATTGAGCAAGTCCTGATATACCAATTCCGCCTATTCCAATAAAATGTATTTTCATTTCTTACTCCCATCACTTTGAGAGTTACTTAGCAAATTTTGTGCCTCTTTTGTAAAAGTATTTATATAGAATTTTTCAGCTTTTTGAGTAGCATCCATATCTGCTATTTTATATAAAAAATCATCAAAATTGATCTCTGCTTGTGCTGCAATGTAGTGAAATTTTAGTGAATATGAAAACTCTTTATCAGAAGTGAGTCCACTAAGAACTTCAAACAAAGCTCCAGCATCGGCGTTAGATCCAGAGCTATAATGCTCCATTGCATATTCATATAGAGCTCTTAGTGTTGCAAAATCTTGAACTTCATTTATATCCATATGTCTATGAGATTCAAGTGCATCAGTTAGTCTCTCAAGTGCCAAATCTAAGATGTTTGCATAAAACGCTTGAAGCTCATCTTCATCAAAAAATTCTTCAGCTCTTTTTTCTAATACATAAAGTGATGCTATATCTCCATTTTGTTGTGCTTTTAATACTTCTTTTTTTAACTCATCTTGCTTCATACTAAACATTCCTTTACTCTACTTAGTGCATCTCTTGTCATCTCTGGGGATTCTACTAATGCTATTCTTATATACTTTTTTGCAGGGTTTACACCATCAGTACCTTCTCTTGCCAAATACTCACCAGGTAGAACTTTTACGTTATATTCTTTGTAGAGTTTTTTAGTAAATTCGAGTGGATTTTTTATTTTAAGCCAAAGATAAAAGGTCGCTTTTGGGATTTTAGTACCCAATATCTCATTTGCAATTTCAAAGTTTTCTTTGTACATCTCCCTAGCACAGTTTACATGTTCTTCATCACTCCAAGCAATAGCTGCTGCACTTTGAAGAGGAAGAGGTGAAGCACAACCAACATAAGTTCTATACTTCATATAATCTTTTAAAATCTCTGCATCTCCAGCCATAAACCCTGAACGAAGTCCTGGAGCTGATGAACGTTTTGAAATAGAGTTTACTACTAAGATATTTTTAAACTCGCTATTATTAGCGATAACAGCCGCTTCTAATAATGAGGGAATCTTCTCGTTAGTATATATTTCACTATAACACTCATCATTTATAAGAACAAAGTTGTGTTTTTTGCTTAATTTTACCCACTTTACCAGTTCTTCTAGCGAAAGAGTAGAACCAGTAGGGTTGTTTGGCGAATTTATGATGACAAGATTACATTTACTAAGTGCGTTCTCATCTATTTGAGGTTTGAAGTCATTTGTTTCATCCATATTTATATGAACTATCTTAGCTCTTGAAGCTATTGCTGCACCTTCGTAGATCTGGTAGAATGGGTTTGTAAAAGCTATAGTTGGCTCTTTTTTGTCAAAAAGAAAAAACTGAGGGAAGTTAAAAAGTACTTCACGAGTTCCAAATGTTGGGATAATCTCTGCGTCTTTAAGTTCAACTCCAAAACGCTTTTTAACAAAAAGTCTTTGAGCATCTCTTAGCTCAGCTTCACCTGATGTCTTAGGATATTTTCTCAAAAGGGTTGAATCTTTGCAAAGTTTATCTTGTATAAATGAGGGAGTATTTCTTTGAGGTTCGCCAATGGTAAGAGTTGATGGAGTAAATTTTGGATTTGGTATTATATTTTTTAGTAAATCATTTAGTTTTTCAAATGGATATGGTTCAAAATTCATATATTTCTCATATTTTGTAGATTTTCGCAATTATATCTGAAATGTATAAGAGAGTCTTTAAAGTTTTCTTAAGAAAATAACTAAGTTTTTAAGGGATGTCTTTTAATTGCGTCATTTAATAAAAATAGTTGTTTTATTTTACTTTAAATTTATAAAAAACATTCTATAATTTTATACTTATTATAAGGAGGTACAGATTATGCAACACACTTATCTTTCACAAGAAGTTATCCAAGAAGCACTAAATCTTCATCAGATAACTCAAAAAGAAGCTGAAAATCTTAGAGTTAAACTTAACTCTCAGTCATCTATCTACAGCATGACACAAAAATAAGGTTATATATTAAAGAGCTTGTTACTTAGGAAGTGAAAATTTTTGAGTGATTAGCTCGCCTTCATCATTAAAAAACAAATAATAAAGCAAATCTTTCTTAACACTTAGTCCTGCTAAATATCTTAACGCAATATTTGCTTGTAGAGATGCAATGTGCATAACTATTGGTGCCGTGATCCCTTCAGGTTTTTTATCATTTATCTTAAACGAATCTCTATAAGAAGCTTTTTCAAAAAAACAGACTTGTCCATGATATGCTTCAACACTTCCATAAATCCAAGGTATATTTTTACTCATAGCAAAGTCACTTATCTCGCCTCTAGTTGGAAGATTGTCAGTCGCATCAATAATGAGATCTAGCTCTACTTCTTTTTTGCAAAACTCTTCAAGTCTGCACTCATGAGACACGGCTTTTACAAAAGGACATCTCTGTTGTATAAGATCTGCATTTATTCTAGCTTTATTTTTACCTTCATCTCCAACCTTAAAAGCAATTTGGCGATGCAAGTTGTGGGTTGTAACATCATCAAAGTCTATCATATGTATCTCACCTATACCACTTGAACCTAGTGCAAATGCTAAAGAACTTCCCAAGCCACCAGAGCCTACTATAGCTATCTTTTTTGTTTGTAAGGAGTTTTGAGTATCTTCTCCCCAAAGTTGAACTTGACGCAAAAAATAATTCATCATAATTTAGCCTTTTTGTTAAAAAAATGATTATAACACAGTAAAACAACAAATTTTATAGTAAAGAATAATTTACCTTAAATGAGATAAAACTTTCACTATTTTAAGACGCAACTTTTGTTTTGATATGGTAAAATATAATATTAATAATAAGGGAGTGTAATGGAATTTTATCAATATATTTTGATTTTTCATATTATGGCATTTATGTCATGGATGGCAGGGCTTTTTTATCTGCCGAGGCTTTTTGTTTATCATGTAGAAAATAGTGATAAGCCTGATTATGTGAAAGTTGTTGAGATTCAAGAGTATAAACTTTACAAGTATATTGATATGCCAGCTATGATAGCAACTGTTATCAGTGGAATTGTGATGTTTACTCTAAATCCCAATCTTTTTGATACGGGAGTTTGGGCTTATGCAAAGATAGCAGTAGTGTTACTTCTTGTTTGGTATGACCTATCTATGAATCATTATCGTAAGCAATTACTTACTAAAACTTGCACAAAAAATGGAAAGTTTTTTCGTGCTTACAATGAATTTCCTACACTTCTCTCAATATTGATAGTGACTTATGTTGTTTTAAAAGATGTACCAGTAATCTTTACAGGTCTTATGATAGTTCTTTTTGCTGTAATAGTTTATGTACTACTAAAACATGCGAGAGAACCAAATCTTAAAGTAGTAGAAGAAGAGTTGAAAAAATTATAAAGTAGCTTTTGTATTTTACAACTTACAAAGGCTCTTATTATAATTGAACTCTCTGATTAATATATAAACTAGATTCCGTGTCAAGCGCAGAATGACGGTGAGGACGTCATCCTGAACTTAATTCAGGATCTAATTCAATTGTTCAGAAGGTTCAATTTATCTTTATTAATAGATCTCTCTATCGCTTTTCTTAAGCCACATATCAAAGAGTTTAGCGTTTTCTTTAGCATCTAACTCTAAGAGCTTGACATCTGTGTTTTTGCCTTTTATCATCTCATAGAAGCGTTTATCATCAAATCCACCATTAGCTGCATCTTCTTCATTTGCTCCATAATAAACAATCGGGATTCTTGCCCAAAAAATAGCTCCTAAGCACATAGGGCATGGTTTACAACTTGTATAAAGTATGCAATCATTAAGCTCAAAAGTGCCTAAAATTTTACTTGCATCTCTTATGGCATTTATCTCTGCATGAGCGGTTGGATCATTACTTGTTAAGACACTATTATGAGCTACTGAGATTACTTTATCATCTTTTACAATAACTGCACCAAAAGGTCCGCCCTCATTTTTCATCATTCCATTAACTGCTTCATCATAAGCTATTTTCATAAATCTATTCATGGGAAAATTATAACTAAAAGAAAGTATATTCCTTATCTTAAACTAAATTACTATATCTACATATGTTGATATAATGATAAATATATGCTACACTTCAATTTTTAAAAGAAAATAACATGGATAAGTTTAGGAGTAATATATGTTTAGTCTTTGGGAGAGTTTTAGTGCTTATATAATTTTTGAACTTTTAGGTTTTGATAGGGTTAGTCACTTGGGAGAAGCTTTACATTTTTTTCTCTTTGACACTATAAAAATCTTTATACTGCTCATCGCTATAGTCTACGCTGTAACACTTTTAAGAAGTTATTTTCCTATTGAGAGGGTAAGAGATTATATTAGTGGTAAAAATAAGATTGTCGGACATATCTTTGCCGCTCTTTTTGGGATGTTAACTCCCTTTTGTTCATGTAGCGCTATCCCTCTGTTTTTGGGTTTCTTGCAGGCAAGAATCCCTTTAGGAGTCACTTTTAGTTATCTTATTTCTGCACCTCTTAGTGATGCTGTAGTTATTGCTCTTCTTTTTTCTTTGTTTGGATTAAAAATTACGCTACTTTATATTGGATTTTCACTGAGTATTGCTATTGTAGTTGGTCTTATTATTGGAAGCATGAATCTAGAAAAAGAAGTTTTACTTGAGGTAAAAGCAGCCTGTTGCAGTAGTGCTAAAGAAGCATCTAATCAAACTCTTTTTAAACTAAAAATGAGTGAAGCTTGGAATGATACTATGGATATATTTAAGAAGATTTATATCTATGTAATTGTAGGTATTGCTATAGGAGCTTTTATTCATGGTTATGTTCCCACAGATTTTATAACCAAATACGCAGGTGGAGATGTGTGGTATGCACCTATAGTTGCTGTTGTTATGGGGATTCCGATGTACTCAAGTGCGGCTGGAATGTTGCCACTTGTTGAAGTTTTGACTCAAAAAGGGATGCTCCTTGGAACTGCTCTTAGCTTTATGATGGCAGTTGTAGCTTTGAGTCTTCCAGAAGCCATGATACTAAAGAGAGTTTTAAGTACCAAATTAATTGTTATATTTTTTACTACAGTTGGAAGTGCGATACTTTTTGTAGGGTTTATATTTAATATAATTTTGTAATTAAAGTTCAAAACTTCTTTGCATATGAGTTTTTATATCTTTTTTGTTTAGTTCTTTATTTACAAAAAGTTTGTTTGCTAAAATACCTTGACCAAGTAGCATATCGGCTCCATCTTTGTAAGTGATATTGTGCTCTTTTGCAAGAGTTAAAAATGGAGTTAGTTTTCCATAGATGGCATCTGCAACAAATGAGGTTTTAGTTAAAATTTCTTCTAGCATCTCTTTTGGAGCAGGGAGTTCTTCATCTTTTAGCCCCGCACTTGTTGTATTTACAACTAAGTCGTAGTCTTTACTTTTATAACTATCCCAACTTGAGATCTCACAACCAATCTCACTAAAGTAAGAGAGTCTTTTCTCACTTCTGTTTAAAACACTAACTTTAATACCATCTTGTAAAAACCTAGATGCAAGAGCTTTTGCAGTTCCGCCAGCTCCTAGGATCAATACCTTTTGAATCGAGCCAAACTCTTCTATAGCAAACATAAAACCATCAGCATCTGTGTTATAGCCTATGAGTTTGCCATTTTCATTTATAAGAGTGTTTACTACACCTACAGTTTTTGCAAAACCTCTAACTTCATCACAAGCTCTAAAAGCTTCTTCTTTATGAGGGACTGTAACATTTGCACCACTAAGTTTAAGAGCAAAAAAAGTCTCTTTTAGTTTTGAGCCATCTACTAGATTAACTCTTGTGTAACAAGCTTTGTAATTAAGAGCCTTAAAAACGGAGTTGTGCATAAGTGGAGAGCGAGAGTGCGATACAGGATCGCCAAAAATTGCAAAGAGCCTCATTTAGTCTAGATCTTCTAGCGAAGAGACTAGGGCGCCAAGTTTATTTTTAACCTCTAGGTATTCTAGTTCGTTTTGACTATCTGCTACAACTCCAGCACCAGCTTGAAGTACAACTTTATTCTCTTTAACAAGGGCAGTTCGTATAGTTATGGCACTATCCATATTGCCATCAAAACCAAAATAGCCAACACTTCCACTATAAAAGCCTCTTTTTATCCCCTCGTACTCTGCTATAAGTTCCATAGCTCTTATTTTTGGTGCGCCTGTCATTGTTCCTGCGGTAAATGTAGCCATAAAAAGGTCAAACATATCTTTGCCATCATCAAGAGTTGCAGTTACATCTGAGACTATATGCATAACATGAGAAAACCTCTCTATATGCATCATATCTTCAACTTTTACACTTCCAGTCTTAGCTACACGACTCACATCGTTTCGACCTAGATCTATAAGCATAAGATGCTCTGCTAGCTCTTTTGGATCTGCTAAAAGTTCAAGTTCTAGCTCTTTATCTCTCTCTTTTGTATCACCTCTTTTTCTAGTTCCTGCAATTGGTCTTAAAAGAAGTTTTCCATCACTAAGTCTTACCATCACCTCAGGTGAACTTCCTACAATATTAAAATCATCATACTCTAGTAAAAACATATATGGAGATGGATTTTTAGTTCTAAGGATTCTATAAAAACTAAAAGGGTCAACTTTTATATTTCTTGTAAAGCGGTTTGTCATTAAGATTTGAAAAACATCACCGCTTCTTATCATCTCTTTAGAGTCTTCTATCATCTTAAAAAACCGGCTCTTGGTGTGAGCAAAAGTTCCTTTATCTGTGCCTTCATTTTTTATCATGTTGACATATTCGTAAGAACTTTTTAGTTTAGTCTCTATGGAGTTAAACTCTCTGCTTAACTCTTCTAGTGTGCTAAGTATAGTGATCTGATGATTTTTATGTGAATATACTAAGATAAGTTTTGGAAGTATGAGATCTAGATCTGGTGTATTTAACTCATCTATAAGATCATTCATATGGCTTTTTAGTTTTGGTTCAAAAACTTTAACCATGTCGTAACCAACATAGCCGATAAAACCATCAACAAAGCCTACCTGTAACTCACTTGTAGCCTCTTTATATTTTTTAGTATCTATTTTTTTATAGTACTCTTTTAAAAATTCAAAAGGATTTTGTGTTAGTTTATTTACTTTGCCAGTTGTATCAGTATAGAGTGTTTGATCGTTTATGTATTGAAGTCTCTCTCTAGCTCCGATACAGATAAAACTATAGTTGCCATCACTTTGCCCAGCACTTTCAAAAAGGTAAGAGATCTCACCTCTGAAAATGCTCTTTAATTTAGAGTAAACTGCAATAGGTGCTAGCTGATCTAGTATAAATTGTTTAGAATATATCATTACAGTTTAGTTAAAAAAGCACCAGCTTCTATATTGCTTCTAATAGTTCTAAGTGCAGCTCTTGCTTCTTTTTCAGTATAAAAAGGACCTACTAGTACTTTGTTTAAAACAGTAGAACCTTTTGCTACTTTATGAAATTTATATCTATATCCTTGAGCTAAGATGGAGTCTAAAAACTTCTTATTTGGTGCATATTTTGAAAAAGAACCGACCTGAACATAGTAGGCGTTTTCAGTACTTGACACTGGAGTTTGTGCTTTAGTCTCTTTTTGCACTTTAGGCTCAACTTTAGGAGCTACTTTGGCTTCTTCTTTTTTAGGCTCAACAGGTTTTATAGCTTCTTTGCTCTCTTGAGATTGTTGCTTTAATCTTTGAGCAATCTGATCGAGGTTATCATCACTATTTTCTTGAATAACTTCTACCTCTTCAAAAAGTGGTTCTTCTTGAGGTTTTTCAACTGTAGAGATCTCTTCTTGTGGAAGTGGTATAGGCTGTGGTAGATTCTCTTTTGCATCAGGCGTGAGAGTACTCATAAGCATCACAACAATAATAAGAATAACACCTAAGGTAGCTACGGCTAAAATAATCTTTTTATTTGAGCTAGCAGAACTACCTCTGTTTAATATAATATCATTTAGTTCATTTTTTTCATTCATAATATAACCTTTAAAAGTTTACTAGCACTTATAATACCAAAATTTTGTATTTAATTATATCTCATTTATCAAAACATTACATATGTTTCGACCAAGAAGCCCCTCGTTCTTTGGCATAAACCTCATAAGGAAGCGTTAATATGTTGTACTCCTCTGGCATATCTGCATTAGGATACATTCTCCACTGTTTTGGTTGTTTAGCTGCTAACTTCATAGATATCATCTTTCCAAGTTGAATAGCTTCTTGAAGAGTTGTATGACCCTTATGTATATAAACATGAAGATGCCCCTCTGTTTTTGTCTGATAGGCTGTAAAGTTTATATAACCCTCTTCACGAAGAAGAAGTTGAGTTCTATGATAAAATCTCTCAGGATCTCTTCCATTGTAGTCAATTACTATGTTTTCTACTTTGTTATGAGAGTTTACCAAAGAGTGAGCTACAGTTATTTCACCTTTGATATGTTGGTTGATTACAGACTGCGTCAAGGGAGCATCTACTTTTTCAAACTTATTGTAAAAAGTTCTACCTTTGTAAGATAGTTTACTTACAACGCTATCACTCTTTACCCAGTAGTGATCACTTACCATCTTAATAAGTTTTAAATCCATAGCAGTCAAATAAATTCCTTTAATTTTATTTTATAAGTTTTTAATATGTTGATTGGTTATAGATTATAAAACCTTGAGCCAATGCTTTTAACTCTTCTTTTATAGACTCTTGAAGTTTAGTGTTATTAATGTCATCTAAAACATCAGCTATTTTGTTTGCGATAAATGTAAACTCTTTGTCTTTCATACCACGACTCGTAAGAGCAGCTGATCCTATACGAATACCAGAAGTTACAAATGGACTTCTCATTTCGCCTGGAACTGTGTTTTTGTTTATAGTAATACCAGCATTTTCTAGTGCAGCATCTGCATCTTTACCGCTAATCTCACGGCCAACAAAAGATACTAAGATAAGGTGGTTGTCAGTTCCGCCCGATACTACATCGTAGCCTCTCTTCATCATAACTTCACCTAAGATTTTAGCATTAGTTTTAACTTGCTTTGCATACTCTTTCCACTCAGGAGATAAGTTATACTTAAAACCAACAGCTTTTGCAGCGATAACATGAACAAGTGGTCCACCTTGAAGCCCTGGAAATATTGCCGAGTTCATCTTCTTAGCTATCTCTTCATCATTTGTCATAATGACACCACCACGAGGACCTGCTAGTGTTTTGTGTGTAGTGGTTGTTACTACATGAGCGTGAGGAAATGGACTTGGATGCTCACCAGCTGCTACTAAACCAGCCACATGAGCGATATCTGCAAACATAATAGCACCTACCGCGTCAGCAATCTCACGAAACTTTTTAAAGTCTATCTCTCTAGCATAAGCTGAAGCCCCACAAACTATGATCTTTGGTTTAACAGCTTTTGCAATTTCCATGATTTTATCATAATCCATACGACCATCAAGCTCAACACCATAAGTAAAACTAGAATAATTTTGTCCAGAAAAGCTAGGTTTGCTACCATGAGTTAAGTGACCACCATGACTTAGATCCATACCTAAAAGCTTATCTCCAGCCTTTAGTAAGCCTGCATAAACAGCAGCATTTGCTTGGCTTCCTGAGTGAGGTTGAACATTTGCAAATTTACATCCAAATAGCTCACAAACTCTATCTATTGCTAACTGCTCAACGCCATCAGCATACTCACAACCGCCATAGTATCTCTTGTTTGGATAGCCTTCTGCATACTTGTTAGTAAATACTGAACCCATAGCTTCCATAACTGCTGGAAGTGTGAAGTTCTCTGATGCAATCATCTCTAAGTGGTCACTTTGACGCTCTAACTCTTTTTCGCAAAGATCAAATATCTCTTTGTCAAACTCTTTTAAAAAACTCATATTTATTCCTTCGTATTATTATTAAATTAAAGCATCTTCATCAGAGACTTTTTCTTCGTTTATTATAGGTTTCATAGCAGGAAAAAGAAGTACATCCCTAATAGAGTGCTCATTTGTGAGTAGCATCACAAGTCTGTCCATTCCTATACCTTGTCCAGCGCACGGTGCCATTCCATAGCTTAGTGCTTCGATAAAATCCTCATCCATTTCATGAGCTTCATCATCTCCAGCATCTTTATTTTCAACTTGAGCTTTAAATCTCTCATATTGATCTACAGGATCATTTAACTCACTAAAAGCATTTGAGATCTCACGACCAGCAATAAAAAGTTCAAATCTCTCTGTAACATCTAAGTTTTTATCACTTCTTCTTGCAAGTGGAGATATTTCAACTGGATATTCTGTTATAAAAGTAGGGTTGATAAGTTTTTTCTCAACAAAAGCATCAAAGAGTTCACCTTGAAGTTGACCTAGAGTCATCTCAGCTTTTACAGGAAAATTTCTTGCACTTAAATACTCTACAATACTTTTTTTGTCTTTTATAATCTCTGGAGGAACTTCACCAATCGTTACAAGAGACTCTAGTAGTGGGATCTCGCTAAATTTATCAAAGTTTATTTCTAAATCTCCATATGGAAGAATAGTTGGAAGACTAAGATGTTCAAAAAGATATCGAAAATACTCTTTTGTAATCTCTATAAGGTCTTTATAGTTTTTATAAGCCCAGTAAAACTCTATAGAAGTAAACTCAGGATTGTGAGTAGCGTCCATACCTTCATTTCTAAAGTTTCTATTTATCTCAAAAACTGCTTCAAAACCACCAACTATAAGTCTTTTTAAGTAAAGTTCAGGAGCTATTCTTAGGTATCTGTCAATGCCTAGAGCGTTATGATGCGTAACAAAAGGTTTCGCATTTGCCCCACCGGGGATTGGATGCATCATAGGAGTCTCTACTTCTAAAAAGCCTTTGTTTTCAAAAAAGTGACGAGTTAAAGATATGACACGAGAGCGAATTGTGAATGTTTTTCTAGCATCATTATTCATGATAAGATCAAGATATCTTTTTCTATATCTAATCTCTTTATCAGTTACTCCGTGAAATTTTTCAGGCAGTGGTGATATAGCTTTAGTTAACATTTTTACTTCTGTAGCATGGAGAGATAGTTCACCTTGACCTGTGATAAAAGGAAAACCACCAACTTCAACTATATCTCCAACTTCAAAATGTTTTTTGAAAAAATCATTGTAAAAACCTTCAGCAAGATTGTCTCTTGCTACATAAATTTGAAGCATTCCGCTTTCATCTTCGATCTTGATGAAACTTGCTTTTCCCATCATTCTAAAAAACTTTATTCTTCCACTAACACAGTAGTGTCGTTTTTCATCTCTCTTGTTCTCTTTTTCTTCTATATCTGAGTTTACATATAAATATTTTTTTATAGTTGTACTTCTAGCATTATCATTAGCATATGGATTGTATCCAGCATCTTTTAATATTTTTGCTTTTTCTATTCTTTGTTGTATAAGTTTGTTCTCAAAAGCCAATTTTTTTCCTTTGTTTTTTCTTACTATTCTTTAGCTTGACATGTTTGGCAGATGCCATAGATCTGCATAGAGTGATCTTGCATCTTAAAGTTTAACTCATCTGCAATGATGTGTTGTCTTTTTTCTATCTCTTCATCCACAAACTCCACAATGTCACCACACTCAGTACATATAAAGTGATCATGGTGCTCTTTGGCTCCTAGCTCGTACTTTTTGCCTTGAGCACCAAAAGATAGTGAAGTTACCATCTTTGAGTCTTCAAGTAGAGATAGGGTTCTATAAACTGTAGCTATTCCTGTATTTAGATCTGGAAATTTCTCTTGTATGAGATGATGCAAAGACTCTGGAGTTAGATGTTCATCTGAGTTATAAAGAGTCTCTAAAATAACTTCTCTTTGAATAGTAAACTTTAAAGAGTTCTTTTTAAGAAGTGCTTTAAAATCTTTTAAAAGTTGCTCGTATTCGATGGTTCTATCATCAAAATCAGTTGTTACTCTTGACATTTTCATCCTTTATCTCAAGCTTATTTTCTAGCTCTTGTTTAGTTCTTTCAACTATTTCATTAGTAGATTTTTTTATGTTTTGCTCTACTTCCAAATTTACCTTATCTGTTACTTGTTTAGTCACTTTATCAATATTTTGGTTTATATCATCACTTATCTCAACTGGATCTAGCTTCATGATAAAAGCACCAGTAGCAACTAGAGCAGGAAATAAGAAGCTGTTTTGCATAGGTTCTTCTATGGTAGTTTTTACAGCTTTTATACTATAAGCAGCATGAGCAATTACCGCAGCTATTAGGAAAAATTTACTTGCCCCAAAGACAAACCCAAAGATTCTATCAAAAATTCCTAACCCACTTAGCAAACTTAATTTTTTAAAGATATAGCCTATCATGATCATAAAAACCCAAAAAACACCAAGCGTTACTAAAAAACCTAAAAAGCTTATAGCTGCACTATTGTCAAGTTTGAAGATTGCATCACTCAAAGCTTTACCGACGCTATCTCCAACGCGAGATGCAACAAAAATACCTCCGATGATTCCAATAAGACCAAAAATCTCTTTGAAAAATCCGTTTATTATCCCCTTTAAACCAAGCAAAAGTATGATAACTGATGCTACTAAGTCAAAATAATTAAATTCCATTTACTTCTTTTCCGAAACCATTTGATTTTTGCCACTACTCTTAGCTTTATAAAGAGCCTTGTCAGCTCTTGCTATGATGGAGTCTGGAGTGTCTCCTGAACTATATTTTGTTACACCTACGCTCATAGTAACTCTTAGCCCTTCACCCTTGTAAATAAGTTTGTTTGATCTAACAATGTCAAGAAGTCTTTTTGTGATTTTTAGGCAGTGCTCATCATCAATACGGTTTAGAATGATCACAAACTCTTCACCGCCATATCTAAATACTTTATCACCGTCTCTTAGAGTCTTTTTAAAAATATTTGCTATAAAGATTAAAACCTTATCCCCAGCTAAGTGACCATGTTTATCGTTGATACTTTTAAAGTCATCTATATCTAAGATGAGTAGGTGAAACTCATAAGGAAGATCACCGTTAGAACAGAGCATTTTTAGATGTGAAGATAAGGCTCGTCTGTTGTAGACTTTTGTAAGAGAGTCAAGGTTTGACTTCTCTTCTAGAACTTTAACTTGAGTTGTAAGTTGAGTTATTATTTCATTTGCTTTTTTTACTTCATCGCTCATGTGCAATTGAATTTCATTGAACTTAGTTGTAAGCGATGGCAGATCTATATGCTGAGTATTGCACTCTACAAGAGTTTTTTCATGAAGTTTTGTAAGCTTTTCTATATTTTGGTTTGTGTTTGCATATGAAGATAGGCTTTTGTCTGCTATTTCTTTATAAGCATTGTGAAAAAGAGACTCTACAAAACCCTTACTAGTGATATCTTTATTGTCTATATCCATGATGATCTGAGCAGATTCTCTTAGGTAGTTTGCTATTTGCTCTTTTGATGCACTCTCTTGCTGGTCGATAATGGTTGAGAGTTCTTTACACATTTCATTTGCCAGAGATATAAGTTCATCTTTTTGCATTAGAGATATCCTAGTTAAAATATTGTGGTATTATACTTATCTAAGCATAAAAAAAACTTTCACTATAAGTGTAAAGCACCACATTGGTCTTTAAGTCAGAGCTTTTTTAAGATTTTTTGTGTAAAATAACAAAAAAATATATATTTAAGGTTTTATAATGAGTACTTGGAATCCAAAAAGTTGGAGAGAAAAACCAATATTACAGCAACCAACTTATCCAGATCAAGATGAGCTAAAGAGAGTTTTAAAAGAGTTAGAAAACTATCCTCCTTTAGTTTTTGCAGGTGAAGCAAAAAGATTAAAAGGTCAGTTAGCAGATGCAGCTGAGGGAAAAGCATTTTTACTTCAAGGTGGAGATTGTGCTGAGAGTTTTAGTGAGTTTCATGCTGATGGTATTAGAGATACATTTAAAGCACTAATGCAGATGGCAGTAGTTATGACTTATGCGGGCGGTGTCCCTGTTGTAAAAGTTGGTCGCGTTGGTGGTCAGTTTGCAAAACCTCGCTCAAGCGACACAGAAACACTTGATGGTGTTACACTTGATTCTTACCGTGGTGACATTATAAATGGTATGGAATTCACTGCTGAGGCTCGTACTCCAGATCCACAAAGAATGATCAGAGCTTATAACCAAGCAGCAGCTACACAAAATCTACTTCGTGCATTTGCAACTGGTGGAATGGCAGATTTGCATCAAGTTCACAAGTGGAATTTAGCATTTACCAACAAAACTGAGATTTCGCAAAAGTTTGAACAACTAGCTCAAGAGATAGAAAACTCACTAAAGTTTATGCAAGCTTGTGGAATAAACTCTAAGACATTTAGAAGCTTAGGCGAGACAGATTTTTATATCTCACATGAGGCACTTCTACTCCCTTATGAAGAGGCTTTTACTAGAAAAGACTCCCTAAGTGGCGATTGGTACGACACATCTGCACACATGCTTTGGATTGGCGACAGAACTCGTCAACTTGACGGTGCTCATGTTGAGTACTTAAGTGGTGTAAAAAACCCAATAGGCGTAAAAGCAGGTCCTAGTATGGATCCAGAAGATCTCATAAGACTATGTGAAAAGTTAAACCCAGAAAATGAAGCAGGAAGACTAAATATCATAGTTAGAATGGGTGCAAATAAAGTGGCTGAGGGTATGCCAAAACTAATCCGTGCAGTTGAAAAAGAGGGTATAAATGTGTTGTGGAGCTGTGATCCAATGCATGGAAATACTATAAAATCATCAACTAATTTTAAAACTCGCCCAGTAGATGCAGTTCTAACTGAGATGAAGCAATTCTTCCAAGTTCACCGTGCTGAGGGAACAATAGCTGGCGGAGTTCACTTAGAGATGACTGGTAAAAATGTAACTGAGTGTATTGGTGGATCTTTTATGGTAACAGAAGAAGATCTAAGCTCTCGCTACCACACTCACTGTGACCCAAGACTAAATGCAAACCAATCTTTAGAGTTAGCATTTTTAATTGCTGACACTCTAAAAGAGTCTAAGCAATAGTAAAAATTAGGTATGAATCTCTCATACCTAAAGCGACTCTATCTCTTCTTCTTTTTCTTGTATAGTTAGTAATTCTTCAATTTTTTGCTCATAAAGTTCTTCTAGTTTTTCAAGTTCAGCTGCTAGTGCTGTTATGCCAATCTCTTCATAACATTTTGGATCTGCTAAACATTCGTTCTTTTTCTCCATTAACTTTTCTAGATCTTCAATCTCAAGAGGTAGTTTTTCTAAGGCAATTTTTTCTTTAAAAGTAAGCTTTAATGTTTTAGTTTTTTCTTCTTTTTGAATTTTTGTCTCTTTAACTTTTGTTGACTCATTTTGCATCAGATCTAGTTCACTAAGTTCTTTTTCAAGCTCTAAATACTCGCTATATTGTTGGTAAGATTCTTCTATATGCTTGTCATCTTTAAATATAAAAAGTTTCTTTGCTATTTTATCTACAAAGTATCTATCGTGGCTCACAATAATTACAGCACCGCTAAAGTTTGTAAGTTGCTCTTCTAAGATGTTAATAGTTGGAATATCAAGATCATTAGTTGGCTCATCTAAAATGAGAATATCTACATTTTTGGTAAAAAGAAGTGCTAGAGCTATGCGGTTTTTCTCCCCACCGCTTAGAGTTCCTACTTTTTTATCTAAAAACTCTCTAGGAAAGAGGAAGTTTTTAAGATATCCATAAACATGCATATCTCTACCTCTTACACTTACTCTATCGCCACCATTTGGACAAAATGTCTCTATGAGGTTTTTGTCATCGTCTAGCATTTCACGATGTTGATCAAAGTAACCTACTTTAAATTCACCTATTTTAATAGCGCCACTTGTCGGCTCTATTCTTCCCAAAAGTGCTTTTAAGAGAGTAGATTTTCCGCTTCCGTTTGGTCCAACTATGGCTATAACATCTTTTTGAAGTATGGTAGTTGAGAAGTCTTTTAGTAGTTCTTTACTTCCTAGTGTTAAGTAGAGGTTTTTTACCTCAAAAAGCATCTTTTGTTTGTTAATGCTTTTGTCTCGGTTAAAGTGCTTAGCCTCTCTTTGAAGCTCTAGTGACATCTTTTTGATCTTTGCAGGGTTGACTTTTGCATCTTCTCTAAGAGTCATAAGTCTCTCTTTTCGCCCCTCATTTCTCTTAAGCCTCGCGCGGACACCTCTTGCATACCACTCATTTTCTCTCTTTAGTACATCAAGAAGATTTTCATGTTGCTTTGCAAGAGTTCTTATGTACTCTTCTTTTTGAGTCAAATAATCGTTATACCCACCGCTATACTCTCTAAGTGAACAGTCTTCAACCTCTATGCTTTTTGTTGCGATTTTATCTATGAAATATCTGTCGTGAGAGATAAAAATAAGTGTAAATTTTTCTCTAAGAATGAGATCTTCTAAAAACTCAACCATGTAGACATCAAGGTGGTTTGTAGGCTCATCAAGAAGTAAAATATCTGGTTTTTGAAGTAAAAGAGAGGCTAGGGCGACTCGTCTTTGCTCGCCTCCACTAAGAAGTGCAACTGGTCTACTCTCGTACTGCACAAGATCAAAATGTTGGATGATCCTCTCTACTTTGTCATCCAAATTCCAAGCGTTATGGTGCTCTAGATAACTAGAGAGTTTTTCATACTCATCGAGTAGTTTTTTGTTTTCATACTCATCTGCTATAAGAAGTGAGAGCTCGTCATATCTTTTTTTGGCATCATTTAACTCACTAAGCCCATCTTCAACAGCTTCTCTAACACTATGACCCTCTTTAAAGTTTGGTCTTTGATCTAGCATTTTGATCTCTAAGTCACTCTTGGTGATTCTCTCTCCTGCATCTTGCATGAGTGAACCATTAATTATCTTCATAAGAGTAGATTTCCCACTACCATTTTTACCTATGATTACGATGCGTTCACCCTCATCTACATGAAAATTCACATCTATTAAAATCTTTTGAGCAGAGTAGTGTTTGGAGATGTTTTGTAGGTCTATTAGTGCCATATTTTATGTTTTTCTTTTAGTTTAAATTTAAGCGAATAATAGCAAGATGTTCATTAATAAGGACTTTGTTAAGTATCATGCCCCTAAAAACCAATCAATAATTTCTACATCAACCGCCAAAGCCTTTTAAAATTTTTCTCTCTAAGTATCTCTTTATCTCAACTACAAACATGACACCAAAAGCGATGATAATAATCTTTACCCATGTAGATATGTCTAATGGTTCACTTTTAAAGATAGTGTTCATAAACTCTAGGTGAGTAAAAAGGATTTGAATAAGAGCCATTAAAGTAACTCCTATAAGTAGATATAAGTTGTTAAAGATATTTGTTTTAAAGACTGAACGTTGTAACTCTTTGCAGTTGAAAAGGTAAAAAAGTTCAATAAAAACGAAGATATTTACAGCTACAGTTCTTGCATATTCCTCGCTATAACCGCTTGAGAGTGCATAGTTAAACATACCATAAGATGCGATGAGCATATAGACTCCAACTACTAACATCTGACGAATCATCTCCATGCTTAGTATTGGTTTTTTTGGATCTCTTGGCGGCCTTTTCATAATGTCTTTTTCACCTGCTTCAAAGATTAACATCATTCCTAAAAAGATTGCAGTTGACATATTTATCCATAATATTTGAACTGGTAATATTGGAAGAGTTAGACCTAGCATTACAGCTAAGAGTATGACAAGTCCTTCTCCAAGGTTTGTTGGAAGTGTCCATGTTATGAACTTTATAAGATTGTCAAAAACTATCCTACCTTCTTTTATGGCTAGAGCTATGGATCTAAAGTTATCATCACTTAAGATCATATCAGATGCTTCTTTTGCAACCTCAGTTCCGCTTCTACCCATCGCTATGCCGATATCTGCTTGCTTTAGAGCTGGTGCATCGTTTACTCCATCACCAGTCATGGCAACTATCTCGCCTCTTGCTTGAAGAGCATCTACAATGCGGAGTTTTTGCTCTGGTTCTACTCTTGCAAAGACTTTAACACTCTTTAGTTTCTCTATTAATTCTTCATCGCTAAGATCTAGCATTTGAGAGCCTAAAAGTGTTGAATCTTCATACTTTGCATCTTCACTTACTATTGACATCATTTTAGCTATAGAAAAAGCAGTAAGTGAGTGGTCTCCTGTTATCATAATGACATTTATCCCAGCTTCTTTAGACTCTTTGACTGCTTCTATAGCTTCTTGTCTTGGTGGATCCATCATAGCTTGAAGCCCTAAAAATACAAAGCCATCTTTTAGCTCACAATCTTGAATCAGCTCAGAATTTGTTGGTTTTTTAGCCATAGCTAAAACTCTTAAACCTCTGCTTGCATACTCACTTAAGCGCTTTAAAATTTGCTCTTTTTCTATTGGTAATGCTTGAGAGTTAACTAGTTCAAATTCACACATCTTTAACACAACTTCTATAGAGCCTTTAACGTAGATAATATTTTGCTCATTTTGCACATCTAAGTTGATACTAGCCATAAATTGTCTATCTGATTCAAAAGGTAAGAGATCTACTCTAGGAAATGATTTATTTAGTCTATGTTCATCCCAGCCACACTTTAAAGAGCTAACTATCAAAGCGCCCTCAGTTGGATCTCCACTAATATCATAAACTCCATCTTTGTTTACTAAGTAAGACTCATTGCAAAGATATCCAGCTTGTAAAATTTCAACTAAATCAACGTTGAAACTCTCTTGTTTTACACCACCCTTTAAAATATCTCCAACAGGGTTATATCCATCTCCACTTATTTCGTAGGACTCTCTTGCACAAAAGACATTGGTAACGCTCATTTTATTTTGTGTAAGTGTTCCTGTTTTATCTGAACATATTGTAGTAACACTTCCTAGTGTCTCAACCGCTGGTAGTTTCCTTATAATGGCATTTTTACTTGCCATGCGTGAAACTCCAATGGCTAGAGTGATAGTAACCGCAGCTGGTAAGCCCTCTGGGATAGCTCCAACTGCAAGAGCGACTGATGCCATAAAAGTATCAACTGCACTGTTTTCTTGAAGTATTCCGACTAAAAAAGTAAAGGCAGCAAGTGCTAGGATGACATATAAGAGTAACTTAGAAAAGGATGCTATTTTTTTTGTAAGTGGGGTATCTATGGCGGTTGTATTTTGGATCATATGAGCTATTTTCCCTAGCTCTGTATGGTTTGCAGTAGCTACTACTATACCTTTAGCACGACCATAAGTTACAAATGTACCAGAGAAAGTCATATTTTTTCTATCACTTAAGATGATATTTTCTGAGTGAGTTAGGATGTTTTTTTGGGTTGCAAGTGACTCTCCTGTAAGCATTGACTCATCTACTTTTAAGTCTCTAGCTTCTATGAGTCTTAGATCTGCTGGCACTTTTGAGCCAGACTCTAGCATCACTATATCTCCAGGAACTAAGTCTGTTGAGTCTATACTTCTCTTTTTGCCATCTCTAATAACTATAGCCCCTGTTTGCATCATCTCTTTTAGTGAGTCTATTGCCTCTTGAGCCTTTGCTTCTTGTATATAACCGATAATGACATTGATGATAACAACCCCAAATATAACGCCACTATCTACCCACTCATGTAAAAAAGCAGTGATGATAGATGCACCTAAAAGTATATAAATAAGAGCATTATGAAACTGCAGGAAAAACTTTTTAACTTGAGAGTCTTGCTCTTTTTGCTCTAACTTATTTTTACCAAAAAATTCTTCTTTATGCTTGATACTAAGTGAGCCAAGACCATCTCTCTCATTACTTTGAAAAAGATCTATAATCTTTTGAGTTTCTAAACTATGCCAGTTTTGCTCTATGAGATGTTGCACCAACACTTCCTTTATATCTTAGGGTTTTAATTTTATGAAATACTATCATATCTTTAGATGAGCAAAGTTTAAAGGTTACTTTTAGAGTTATTAAAGAATATAGATATATAATGGCTTCAAATATTAAAATGGATAAAAAGTTGAAAATTAAAGAAAATATTTTTGGTGGGATTAGTGTTGCTGTTATCGCTTTACCCTTAGCTTTAGCATTTGGAGTCTCTAGTGGTTTGGGTGCTAGTGCAGGAATTTATGGTGCTATTATTTTAGGGTTTTTCGCATCTGTTTTTGGTGGAACTCCAACTCAGATCTCAGGTCCTACTGGACCTATGACCGTGGTAATTGCAGCTGCTATTGTTAGTCTAAATTCTGATTTAGGTCTTATTGTAACTACTATACTCTTAGCTGGAATATTCCAAATTGCTTTTGGGATCTCAAAGATTGGTAAATTCGTTCAGTACATCCCTTACCCTGTTATCTCTGGTTTTATGAGTGGGATAGGTATAATTATAATAATTTTGCAGATAAATCCATACTTAGGACTAGAGAGTAACTCTTCAATTATAGACATTCTCATCCAACTTCCATCGAACCTTTTAAACATAAACTTTAGCACTTTTATGCTCTCTAGTGCTACTCTTTTTCTTATGTTTTTCATACCCTCAAAATTACAAAAAATAGTACCAGCTCCACTTATAGCTTTAGGAGTTTTAACTCCACTAAGTGTTTACCTCGGTTTAGAAGTAGAGACTATAGGCGAGATCTCATCATCTTTACCATCATTTGTTATGCCATCAATGGACTTCTCACACTACAGCACAATTTTATCTTTAGCTTTTACACTAGCAATTCTTGGATCCATTGATACTCTTTTGACTTCCATAGTTGCAGACTCTGTAACTGGGGTAAAACACAAACCAAACAGAGAACTTATTGGTCAAGGTATAGGAAATTCTCTCTGTGCAATAACTGGCTCTCTTCCTGGAGCTGGAGCTACTATGAGAACTGTTTTAAACATAAAAAGTGGTGGCACTAATAAAATATCTGGAATGGTACACTCTATAACACTTCTTTTAATAGTCCTCTTTTTAGCACCATTAGCATCGCAGATCCCACTTGCTATTCTTGCAGGAATCCTTGTAAAAGTAGGGATTGAAATACTTGACTATAGATTTATTTCTATCTACAAAGAAGCTCCTAAACATGATCTAAGTGTTATGTTAGTTGTTTTTTTTACTACGGTTTTTGTAGATCTAATAGCGGCAGTTGGGGTTGGTATAGTCTTAGCAGCACTTCTTATAGTCTATAGAATTACAAAAGAGTCTGAGATAAGTTTAGTAGAAGCTACAAGTAAAGATGAAGCGATAGACTTGGATTTAACAGAGAAAAAAATAAGAGTTATAAAGATTAATGGCGCTTTTTTCTTTGGATCTAGTACAGCTTTTGAGAACAAAGCAAACTCTATTTTAAACACTAAAATAGTCATCATAGATATTTTAGATGTTCCTTTTATGGATTTAACTGCTATGTTTACACTAAAAAATCTCATAACAAAACTAGAAAAAAATGATATTAAAATCATTATCCTAGCAAAAGAGCATGACAAAGCCCAACTCCTAAAACTAAACAAAACCCATGTTTTAGATAAGGTAGAGTTTTACTCAAGTATGAGTGAGGCTAGTTACTATTTATCTTGAGAAACTAAAACCTATAGAAAACTTAGTTATATCATTATTGTAGTCTATAAGACTCTCTCCATAACCACTAAATATCTTTGTGTAAAAGTAAGCATCATCTATAAGTGGATATGAATATGTTGACTCTACCGCCCCATATCCTGTTGCAAAATTTCCTCTAGCCATAAGAGTGAACATATGATGTCCTAAGAAGTAGTTAAATTTTATAGATGTATATCCTAGATAGTCCATGATATCTGGGTTATCTTCATCATTTGCAGTACCTGGAAGAGGAGCATAAAATTTTAGTTCTGTAAGAAGTGTATCGTGTTGAAATGATAGTTCTGTGTATATAAGGTTGACATTTCTTGAGCGGTTTCCTGGGTTTTGGCTAGGATCAGCATAGGTAACACCTTTGTTACTTCCTTGACCATTTGAAGTGTGAGCTATTCCTAGTCTTAGAGATCTCATGTTGAAGTAAGTTTCTCTTTTTATAACAGGAAAATCAACAAAAGCCTCAGGGGTATAGTTAGTCTCTCTAAATGGAGAAGATTCAGCAAAGATTTGCCAAAATGCTAGGTGTGAATAAGCTAAGTAGTAACTCTCATCAAATCCTAAAAGATTTGTTCCAAGATATAGTTTAATACTCACTTGAAGCTCAGCTTCTGTATTTCTATACTCATCCGTAGGAACATAAGATTTATAATCACCATTTCTATATCCATATGGTAAGAGATAATTTGCTCTATGTGGCTTTAGTCCAAAATCTTCATCTAACCACTTTCGCATACTTTTTTTTGAGATTTCATCTTCTATATTAGTAATATCATAACTCTCAATTTCTTTATACTTTCTCTCAGCAGCCATAAGGCTTAAAACTAAAAAAACCAAAACCAAAATATACTTCATATTTAAACCTTTACTCTATCTTCTATGGCTCTTGTGAGCGATAATATATCTATATTTTCTAAACTTACACCAGTTGGTACACCTTGCGCAATTTTAGAAAAATTTATTTTAAATGAACCTAGCTTATCTTCTATATACATCATAATAGCATCGTTTGCAATAGAAGGAGTAAGGGCGAAGATTATCTCATTTACTCCACTCTCAACTATCTTAAAGAGGTTTGAAATGCTAAGCTCTTCTAATGAATCTAGTACAAAATATCTACCATCAAAGAGACCATTGTCTTCAAAAAGCAGTATATCTTTTGCATTTTCTATGATGCAAAGAGTGCTCGCATCTCTTCTCTCATCTGAACAGATAAAACACAATTCATCTTCAGTCATGCCACCGCATTTAGTACATTTTTTGAGGCATCCTAGTGCTTCTTCTATGCTGTGAGAAATTTTCATCCCCACAAAACTATCTTTGATAAGCATATGATAAGCCAGTCTTGTTGCAGATTTCTTACCAATAGTTGGCAACTCTTGAAGAGCATCAACAAGACGGTTAAACTTATCTAGAGAGTGCTTCATTTAGCTTCCTTTGGCAGAAGTATCCACAAAGAAAGAGGTGAGATGAGGTGTCCAGCACTATGCCTTGCATCTTCGCCTGAACCAAAAAACATATCAGCTCTAAGCGTGCCTTTTATTGCACCGCCTACATCTTGAGCCACTACAACTCTGTTTATATCTTTATCATCTATTTTTGATTTTAAAAAGAGGACGCTTCCTAGAGGGATTTTGTTCGGATCCACTGCAACTGAGCGCATTGGTTCTAAAACAAGCCCTAGAGCTCCAGATGCACTATGTGATTTTTTTTGAAAAAAGACTAGTGAGTTGTTGTAGTTTAGAACTTCATCGATTCTGTTTGGATTTTTCTTTAGCCACTCTCTTAGATTTTGCATTGACATATCTTCACGATTTATCTCGCCTTGATCTATAAGATATTTTCCTATAGAGTTATATTTGTGACCATTTTGATTTGCATAGCCGACATAGATATTCTCACCATTATCTAACTCCACTCGTCCTGAGCCTTGAATCTCTAAAAAAAAGATATCAAGCTTTGAATCACTATAACAAATAACCTCTGCATCTATCTTGTCGCTATCTTCTCTTTTATAGTAAGGAACTAACTTATTTCCCTCTAAGCGACCTCTTAATCTGTAGTTTTTTAAATCTTCATATATACTAGATAACTCAACACTTATAAGATCTGTTGGTTCTTCATATACTGGATATATATATGGCTCTTCTTTTGTAAGAGATCCTCTTAAGGTAGGTTCATAATAACCCGTTAATAATCCTTTATCCTCACTATTTTGTGGCACAATCGTGTAAAGATTAAACTCAGATTCAAAAAAGTTCTTTGGATCTGTAGCTACCAATGCCTTTTTACAAAGTAAGCCATAGATCTCTTGCGCTTTTTTGCTATTGCAGTTGTTGACAAAACTTTTGAGCGCCTCTTGATGGTTTTCATCCTCCCATTGAGCAAGGTCATCAAAGCTAGACTCGCTTAAGTAGGTGTTTGGTAACTCTTTGATTTTGATATGTGGTTTTTTAGAACATCCCCAGAAAAAAAGAGAAATGCTTAGTAATATAATAGTGATTTGTCTCATGAGGGCAATTATACATATATTAAATTAAAAACGATATAATTGCAAAAAATTTATGTGTTAGGATATTATAAACTATGCAAGATATGAGCTATTATGAAATACTTGAAGTAAGTAAGGATGCCGATAAAACTACTATAAAAAAAGCCTATAGAAGATTAGCTAAAGAGTTTCATCCAGATAAAAATGCAGGTGACAAAGAGGCTGAACATAAGTTTAAAATATGCAACGAAGCATATCAGTGTTTAAGTGATGATAAACAAAGAAGTATCTATGACCGTTATGGTAAAGAGGGACTTCAAGGTATGGGTGGCAGAAGTCAATCTTCTGGTGGTTTTGATGATCTTGGATCTATGTTTGAAGAGATGTTTAGTGGCTTTGGAGGTGGGCGAAGCCGCCGCCAAAATCCAGCGGATATGGATAAATATCCACTAGATCTAAATGTAGAAATGTATATCGCATTTGATGAAGCTATTTTTGGATGTGAAAAAGAGATAGAGTTTACCTACAAAAAAGCGTGTAAACCTTGTAAGGGAACTGGTGCAAAAGATGCAAAGCTCTCAACTTGTGCTCAGTGTAAGGGTCAAGGTCAAGTCTATATGAAACAAGGTTTTATGACTTTTTCACAAACTTGTCCAGTGTGTCAAGGAACAGGAAGCTCTGTAGCTGATGCTTGTAATAGCTGTAAGGGAAGGGGTTTTGAGGAAGTTCAAGAGAGTGTTAGCATCAAGATACCAAAAGGTATAGATGAGGGCAATCGCTTAAGAGTATCTGGCAAAGGAAATGTTAGTAAAAAGGGTATGCGTGGAGATCTCTATGTAACTTTTGGAGTAAAACCAGATAAGCATTTCCAAAGAGATGGCAATGATGTCTATATTGCGATTCCTGTATTTTTTACTCAAGCAGTAGCGGGAGAGACTCTTGTTATTCCATCTCTAAGAGGTGAGTTGGAATTAAAGCTAGATATTGGTACAAAAGACAAACAACACTTTACTTTTAGAGGTGAGGGTGTTGAAGATGTTCATGGACATGGAAAAGGAAACTTGATAGCTCAGGTAAATATCTCTTATCCTAAAAAACTAAATGATGAGCAAAAAGAGTTGCTTAAAAAATTACAAGACTCTTTTGGCATCGAGTCTAAGCCACACGAGGGAGTGCTTGACTCTGCTATAGAGAAGATGAAAAGCTGGTTTAAATAATTTTATGGGCAGAGAACACTTAAAAAACAAGCTAAAAACTCTAGCACTCTCCATGTTTAGAAAAGATTTCTTTGGGATCTATCATGGTTCTATCTCTGCAAAAACGGAAACAAATAGATTTCTTATAAATACAAAAGATGCAGTTTTTGATGCTTTAAATGAAGACTCTATGATAGAGCTTTATTTTAAAAAAGATTATAGATGGAATCAAGCGAGCATCGACTCAAAGATACACTTTAGCATCTATTCACAGATCTCTGATGCAAAGTTTGTCTCTTTTACGATGCCTCCATTTACAACTGCCTACTCGCTTGAACATAGCATAATAAAACCAAAAGATTATTTCGGTTTTAAAGAGCTTGGCTCTATTGAGATAGTAGATCCAAAACAGTTTGAAGATTGGTATGAGCGAGCTCAAAGTGAGATAGCCTACTATTTTCAAACAAAAAAAACAAATATAATGGTTATCAGAGGTTATGGAGTCTACTCATTTAACAGAGATTTACATGAGATGGCGAAGAAGTTAGCTGTCTTAGAGAGAAGTTGCAGACTCCTTATGCTTGATGGCTCACAAAAAGATTTTAACTTTGACTAAATAGTTTGATTTTTTATATAATTGAACCCTCTGATTAATCTATAAACTAGATTCCCCATCAAGCACTAAATGACGGAGTGGTGTCATCTTGAATGAAAAACCGTCATCCTGAACTTGATTCAGGATCTACCTTAATAATTGTTCAAAGCACTCAACTTTTTATGCCTCTCTTTTTTTATAAAACTCCGCTTTAAACTCACTATATCTGTCTTGTAGTATCGCCTCTCTAGTTTCTCTCATAAGATTTAGATAGTAATGTAGATTGTGCAGGGTTGCAAGGCGGAAGTATGTTATTTCACGCGTTCTAAAGAGATGGTTTAGGTAGGCTCTTGAGTATCTTTGACAAGTTAGACATTTACACTCTGGATCTACTGGCGAGTTATCTTCTTTAAATGAAGCACCTTTGATATTTATCTTGCCAAATGAGGTAAAGAGAGTTCCATTTCTTGCATTTCTTGTAGGCATTACGCAGTCAAACATATCGATTCCTCTCTCTATGTTTTCTATCAAATCCTCTGGCGTTCCAACCCCCATAAGATAGCGAGGTTTATCTTTTGGCATAAACTGCGTTGTGTGCTCAACTGTGTCATACATCTCGTTGTTAAGTTCACCCACAGAGAGCCCTCCAATGGCAAAACCATCAAAGTCAAGTTCACATAGCTCTTTAGCACTCTTTTCTCTAAAAGCCTTGTCAGTTCCACCTTGAATGATGGCAAAGATATTTTGATCTACTCCAACACCATTTTTCTGCTTTTGTCTAAAGTACTCAATGCTCTCTCTTGCCCACTCTGTAGTTCTCTCGATGCTAAGTTTGATGCGTTCTTGTGAAGCTGGAAGTGCGACTAAATCATCTAAAACCATCATAATGTCAGAGCCGAGATTGTTTTGAATATCTATAACTTTTTTTGGAGTAAAGAAGTGTTTTGAGCCATCTATATGAGATCTAAACTCTATACCATCAGCTTTTGGTTTTGAGATATCACTTAGTGAGAAAGCTTGAAAGCCACCACTATCAGTTAAAAAACTCTTAGGAAATGTAGTAAAACCATGAAGTTTTCCCATCTTTGCAACTGTCTCATCACCAGGACGAAGATAGATATGATAAGTGTTTGCCAAAATTATCTCAGCCCCTAGAGTATCAAGCACATCCTCCATATCAAGAGCTTTTATGCTTCCAAGTGTTCCCACAGGCATAAAGACTGGTGTTTTTATAGTTGAATGGGCTGTTTTTATAGTACAAGCACGAGCTTTTTTTGAAGTAGCATCTATGTTAAATTGCATAAGTTTAATTATCCTGCTGGGTTTTAAATTTTTGACATTATATCATTTTTGTAGTTGTGCTCTTTAGGTGAAGTTTTATCTCGGTCTCTTGCTCGTTTGAACTTAGTTCTATCTCAAGGTTGTACATCTGTGAGACTCTTTTTACAATGTCAAGCCCTATTCCAAAACCTCCCTCATGCTTGTTTTGTCTGTAGTATCTCTCGAATACTTTTTCTTGAGAGGCTTTGTTTATAGTTTTTCCACTATTTGTAATGCTAAAGATTTCTTTGTTTAAAACTATCTTGATATAGCCACTATTTTTGTTATACTTGATGGCGTTTGAGAGTAGGTTACTAAAGAGCCTTTGCACGCTTGATTCATCCATAGATATATATACATCTTCTAGATCTTTCTCTATTGTGATGGACTTTTTAAGTGCTAGATCTTCATAAAGAGCAAGTTCGCCAAGAAGTGCTTCTTTTAGGTTTATACTCTTCACTTCTTTATGGTTATCTTCTAAAAGCAAGTAGGTCAGATCTGCATAGATCTTTTGTACTCTTTTGGAGCTTATCTCTACTCTTTGGAGTATTTTCTCATCTATGTTTTGTTTTTTAAGTCTCTCAACACTCATAAGAATGGCAGTTATAGGAGTGTTTAGCTCGTGAGTTGAGTCTTTTATAAACTTGTCTAGTTTTAGTCTCTCGTTTTGTATAGGTTTTAAAAACATCTTCGATAAAAAGTACCCAACTATAACGATGACAAATATAGAAGAAAAAGAGATAAGGAGTATGTTTTTTATAAGAGCTATGTGCTCATCGTCTTTTTTTATGCTTTTAGTTATGAGGTACTTTACACCGTGGTGCATCTGTGGGCTTAGATCTACTAAGTATTCAAACTCTTTAGTTCTATAAAAACCCTCTTTAAACTCGACATCTTTTTGCTTTTTACCTTTTATGAGGGTTTTTTCTTCATCATAGAGAGATATCTCAAAACCCGCAATCTCTCTGACTATAAGAGGCTCATCATTCATATATGAGGTAATGATTTTAGATGAAATGCTCGATGAAAGTGAGTGCATTTTTTCTTTGTTTAATGCTTCAATGCTTTTAGACTCATAACCATAGAAGCTTATAGCCATAAAAAATATAAGTAAAATCGATGAGCCTAAGTAGAGTCCTAAAAAGCCATAATGTGACTTTTTCTCACTAGCAGTTAATTCTATAACCGACTCCTTTTATAGTAGTTATAAACTCTTTGCCAAATAGAGATCTTATGTTTTTTATGTAAGTTCTAATGGTAGCTTCACTAGGGATCTGCCCATCTTGCCAGATGTTGGCTATAAGTTCTTGATGGCTTGTGACGCTCTCTTTGTGTTTTAAAAGATACTCTACTATTTGAAACTCTTTGTTTGAGAGTTTTACTCTTTTGTCACAATCAACAAGTTCAAAGCTGAGTTTATCAAGATATCTCTCAGCATCTATTGTAATTTTTGTGCTTTGAAGAGACTTTAAAACATAGTTGATCCTAGTGTCAAGTTCTAAAAGTTCAAAGGGTTTTTTTAGGTAGTCATCACAACCTAGATCAAAACCTCTCTTTAGATCTTTAGCACTCTCTAGTGAAGTTATAAAGATAGTAGGAGTTGTAATGCTTTGCTCTTTTAGTACTCTTAAAAGCTCAAAACCATCAAGTGTTGGAACATTTACATCAAGAAGCAAAAGATCGTAGGAGTTGGCTAAGATCTTATCATAAGCATCTTCGCCATCAAAAGCAAGATCTACTATAAAACCTTGCTCACTTAGATGCTCATGTAAGATCTCACTAAGGATGATATCATCTTCTAAAAGTAGTATTTTCATTTTGAGATTGTACTATCTTTTCTTAGGGAATAAAGAATAGGGATAAGAAAAAGTGTGAGAATTGCTGATGTAACGATACCGCCTAACATCGGTGCAGCGATGCGTTGCATAACTTCACTTCCAACTCCATCTATGTACATAATGGGGATCAGTCCGCCAAGTATGGAGAAAACCGTCATAAGTTTTGGACGAAGTCTAAGAGCTGAACCTCTGATGATGGCATCTTTGAGGCTTGAACTCTTCTCTTCTACCGCTTCTTGCAAGTAAATGATCATAACAATAGCAGTCTCCGCGGCAATGCCCAAAAGTGCTAAAAATCCGACTATCAGAGCTACAGAGAGATTAAATCCGAGGTAGTCGATGTAGAGCAGTCCTCCAAGAATTGCAAAAGGAAGAGTAAAAAAGACTATTAAAGAGTTTGTTAGATCTCTTAGAGCAAAATATATAAGCACAAAAATCGCAAAAATAACTATGGGAACTATAAGCGTTAACCTCTCTTTTGCGGATTCTAAATACTCACTCTCTCCTGCAAACTCATAGTAAAAAGAAGAAGGAAATTTGATATCTTTGATAATCTCTTTTGCAGCATTTTTATACTCCTCTGAACTCACACCACTCTTTGGTGTAATGTAAATAAATGAGACTTTCATACCTTTTTCACTCTTTATAACACTAGCACCCTCACTAAATTCTATATCTGCAAAGATATTGAGAGGCAAAAATCCAAGTTTTGTCTTTACTTTTAACTCTCTTATACTCTCAATACTATCTCTCTGCTGGGCATCTATCCTCATAGAAACAGAGTGTCTTTTTAGTCCATCAATAAAAGTGCTAACTCCAATCCCTCCAACTCCAAAAGAGAGAGTATCTAGTATCTCTTTTTTACTAAGACCATATCTTGAGAGTGCATCTTGCTTTATGTCTATGTTTAAAAAGTATCCGCTGTTTGACTTATCTGCAGAGATATTTTGAGTGAGATCTAAGCCTTTTAGTTTTTGCTCTATCTTAGATGCTAGATCTTCTAGGACTCCATTGTCATCCCCATAAAGCTTGATGCCAAGAGGTGTTCGTATGCCAGTTAAAAGCATATCGATTCTGCCTCGTATAGGATAAGTCCATGAGTTTATAAGCCCTTTTATTTGAAGTGCTTTGTCCATGTCGCTCATTAGTCTCTCATAAGTCATGCCCTCTCTCCAAAGTGACTTATCCTTAAATGTGATGATTGTCTCTATCATGGCAAGTGGAGCTGGATCTGTAGAACTATCAGCTCGACCAGCTTTTCCAAAAACCGTGTCAACTTCAGGAAAATTTTTGATGATTTTACTCGTCTCATGTGTGAGATCTTTAGCTAGATCTACACTTATGCCATAAGGTGTAACGGGCATATACATAAAGTCTTGCTCATTTAGCAGTGGCATAAATTCCCACTTTTGAGCATTGTAGAGTGGAAAGATATAAGCCACACTAACAATACTAAGAGCTAAGATAATGTATTTAAATTTTAGTGCAAGCTTTAATAGTGGCATATATAAAAAGATGAAAAATCTATTTATTGGATTGTGATTTTCATCTTTTATCTCTCCTTTGATGAAAAAGAGCATTAAAACTGGAACAAGAGTTATAGAGAGAAATGCACCTACAAGCATCGCAAAAGTCTTAGTAAAAGCTAAAGGCGAGAAGAGTCTTGCCTCTTGACCTTCAAGTGCGAAGATTGGCAAAAATGAGACTACTATGAGCATAAGTGCGAAAAATATAGGTCGCCCAACTTGCTTTGAAGACTCTACGATTATCTCTCGCCTTGTCTTTGTGCCATCGCTTTTACTGAGATGTTTGTGAGCGTTTTCTATCATCACAATGGAAGCATCTACCATCGCACCAATGGCAATGGCGATTCCTCCTAAACTCATAATATTTGAGCCGATGTTGAAAAAACTCATAAGTCCAAAGCTAAAAAGCACAGTTAGCGGAAGTACGATGATGACAATAAGTGCAGATCTGGCATGAAATAAAAAGAGAGCGATGATAATTATGACAATAATGGACTCTTCTATAAGCGTTCGCTTAAGTGTGTCGATGGCTCTGTCTATGAGTTTACTTCTGTCATAAGCGGTCACTATCTCTACATCTTCGCTTTGCAGGGTTGCTATTTTCTCTTTTATCCTCTGCAAAACTTCATAAGTGTTTTCTTTATACCTAACTAAAACGATCCCGCCTACAACTTCGCCCTCGCCATTAAAGTCAGCTACTCCACGTCTTGGCTCTGGAACTTCACTAAGCTCAGCTATATCTTTTAGTTTTAGTGGTAAAACACCATCAACTTTTAGCGTAATATTTTCCAAATCAGCCATGCTCTTTGCATATCCACGAGCTTGTATGATGTTCTCATATCCATTTTCTAAAAGAACGCCACCGCCTATGTCTTGGTTGTTTTCTTTTAAGGCATTTATGATCTCGCTTATGCCGATGTTATGCTTTACCATCTTATCTTGATCTACTAAAAGCTGGTAACTCTTAACAAAGCCACCAACAGCGGCTACTTCACTAACTCCATCAACCCCTAAAAGACCATACTTTAAGTAGTAATCTTGATAATCTCTAAGCTCTGAGAGGTTTAGTTTGTCGGACTTTAAAATATACTGGTAAGCCCAACCAACTCCCGTAGCATCTGGACCCATACTGACTTTTGCATCGCTTGGAAGATTTGGAATTATGGATGAGAGTTGTTCTAAGATCCTGCTTCTTGCATCGTAAATATCGGTGCTATCTTTAAATATAATGTAAATTAGAGAGTTCTCAAAACTACTCATTGCTCTTATGGTTTTTATGTTTGGAAGCGACATAAGTGAGCTAATGAGCGGATAAGAGACTTGTTCTTCTATAATCTTTGGAGATTGCCCCTTGTAAGAGACTTGCAAAATCACTTGTGGCGGAGAGAGATCTGGAAGAGCGTCAAGTGATAGATTTTTGACGCTAAATAGACTTATGGTAGTTAGTAAAACCGATATTAGAAGAACTAAAAATATATTTTTAGAACTAAAATCTATGACTTTTTCAACCATCTGTTACCACTCCTCACTCATATAGTATCCGTTTGTTTGTGCATCACTATCTAGTAGAAATAGTGCGTTTACAACGACTTCTGTGTTCTCGTTTACTCCGCTAAACACTTCATAATATCCGCCCATATACTTAGCACTTACTTCTTGTGGCTCATACTCTGTTTTAGAGATTTTTGTAAAAACGAAAAGCTTGCCATCTCTCTTTACAATTGCCTCTTTTGGAAGTGTAAGAGCTTCTTTTATATCTTTAGAGATGTGCACTTTTGCAAACATATCTGGAAAGATTTTTGCATCTTTGTTGTCAAGATCTACTCTTACATCGAAGCTTAGATCTTCTTTGTTGATCTTTGGGTAGATCTTGCTTACTTTTGCCTCTATTGGTTGAACAAAACCCTCTATATTTACGCTCACACTCATTCCCTCTTTTACAAACGCCAGATCTTTTTGGTAAACCTTTGCAATAACCCACATTTTAGAGCTATCTGCAATTTTAAAAAGAGTAGATCCAGCCTTAACATAAGAGCCTTTAAACACATTTTTCTCTACAACAAAACCGTTAAATTTACTCTTTATAGATACGCTCTCGCCCTTAGCGTTTATAGCCTCACTATCGAGATCATAGAGCTTTAGTTTTTGTAAAATAGTACTTTGGATCTTTTTAAAATCACGAGATGAGTCAAGCTCACTCTTTAGTGTAAAGATCTCTTTAGAGTAGATCTCAAAAAGCTTATCGCCCACTTTAAAACTCTTGTAAAGTTCATCTGCATAAAGCGTCTCTATAAAACCATCAAATCTTAGGCTTACTTCATAAATGCGACTCTCATCGTAAGAAGTGGTCGCGTAGTAGCTCTTTGTTACTTTTTTTGTTTGAAATTTTGCTTTTGTTGTTTTTATGTTAAAAGCTTGTTCAAATGTTTTAGCGTTTGAAGCAAGTACTAAAAAAACTATTAAAATTATGATCTTCATGATAGACTCTCTTTTGTAATGTAGTAAAGCTCAAACATGGCTTTTTTTATGTCAAGTTTGTATCTTAGTTTTTGCACTTTTAACTCTAGAATCAAGTTTTGGTTTTCTACCTTTTTCTCTAGCGTTATGGAGTTTGCAATGTTAGAGTTTTCGTAAGCTTCTAACTCGCTGTATCTAAGCTCAAGATCTTCAAGAGAGTTGAGTCTTTTTCTAAGATACTCCACTCTTTTTTGGCTCTTATGAAAAAGACTAACTCTGCTTTTGTGAAAGTCACTTTGCTTTTGAAATGCCTCTGAAGATAGTGCTTTTGCAACTCTTACTTTTGCATTTTCACTTCCATATATAGGAAGTGCAAAAGAGGTAGAAAAGGAGAGATAGTCATCGAAGTTTTGGCGATTGTTGTAGCTCATGCTTAGAGTTATATTTGAGTACTTTTCTCTTTGTTCTAACTTACTTTGCAGATCAAAGCGTTTTGTGCGAAGTTCTAAGATCTTAGCTGCTGGGGAATTTTTTAAACCCTCATCTGTAAAACTATCACTTATTTTGGCACGACTAACGCCTCTAAACTCTTGTGAGCTTAGATATTTAAATTCATGTTTTAGTGAAGCCAACTCATCTTTAATGACAAAACTTTCATCTTCAAGCTCAAAGATCTTGCGACTTAGATCTACGCTTGACTTTAGAGAGTCACTAAGAGAGACACTTCTTTCATAGTAGTTAAGCAAAACTTCTAAGCTTTCTTTTCTTTGATCTACTAGCTCTAAAATGGACTCCTTTGTCTGGATCTCTTCAACTAAGAGGGCTATTTTTCTATATAGATCTATCTTCAAATCTTCTAGCTCATACTCTAAAATGAGAGTATCAACTCTAAGCATTGCTTCTTTTAGATCTAGCTTTCCAAAGGTCTCAAACTCTTGTGAAATGCCAATGTATTGGTTTTGCATAGAGTCTATGTCTCTACTTAAAAAGTTATCGTTGAGTGGCAGGTTGTTTATGCCTATGTTTATAACTGGGTTTTTATAAACAACCTCGGCATCTATAGCGTGTCGTGATGCTAAAACCTTTTCATACTTTGCTAAGATCTGGGGCGAATTGTTGAGAGTTTGATCAAAGATCTCATCAAACTCAAGCCCAAAACAAAGAAGTGGAAGTAGTAAAAGTTTTAGCGTTTTCATCGTTTAGTCCTAGTGGTTGTGATGAGAGTGATCGTGATTAGACGCGTGACCTAAGTTTACACTCCCTCTCTCTTTATAATCAACACCCTTATCATCTTTGATAAAGATCTGATACTGCCATGTTCCGTTCATCGAGAAGTTGATCTTACACTCAAAGTTAGAGCCAACTTTTTTACAAATGTCTTTTGACTCCATGTACGGCATGCCTGGCATCTCTGGCATGAAAAACTTGATGCGTACATCTTTTGCAACAACAACATCTCCACCATGCCCATCTCGGTTTAGCTCAACTACAATCGTATTGTCGCCCTCACTTAAAACCTTCTCGCTTGAGAGCATGATATGCAGATCTTTTGTATCAACCATACTCATAAAACCAGCACCAAACGCCAAACTTGAGAGTAACAAAGTACCCAATAAACTCTTTTTCATTTTGTCTCCATTTTTCTTATTTTTATGAGTATACATTTTTGCGTGTGTAGTTATCGTGTAGTGCTGTTTGTTGCATTCTTTAACAATTTTACTCGCTCCCATGCTCTGAGACTGTGAAAGAACTTCTTCTTTGCAGTCTCATTTTTCTAAATAAATAAGACAATTATTTCTAAATCTGTATATGATATTTTTTTTGAAAATAAAGATCGTATATTGCATATTATTGGTGATATA
>NZ_JALOAN010000033.1 GCF_023228785.1 Sulfurimonas sp. | reverse complement strand
CAATCTTTGCATCAATAATTGTTCTTTGGATCTACTTTCGTAAAGATATACCTTTTAGAGTTGATGTCTCTAGTTTACCAGAAGCATCTTCTGTCATTAAAAATCAAACTATGTTTAAATTCTCTTGGTTTTTCTTATCTCTGCTGATGGTTGGTTATTTCATAGGGGATCTATATAGCCTCCCAGTCTCTCTTTTTGCTCTTGGCGGGGCATTGGTATTTTTAGTAATAGCAAGTCATTTCAAGGCTGTAAAACCAATAATGACAATAAAAGCAGCACCTTGGCAAGTGGTTTGGTTTAGTATAGGTCTCTATGTAGTTGTATATGGTTTAAAAAATGCAGGTTTTACAGAAGTTATAGCTTCTTGGATAGTCGAGTTGAGCAAACATGGAACTACAGTAGCTATCATAGGAACAGGCTTTTTATCTGCCATAACAAGCTCCATAATGAACAATATGCCGACTATTATGATTATGGATATTGCGATAGATCATGTCGGGTACGCAGGAAATGAGACACTTGTATATGCAAATATCTTAGGCTCAAACTTAGGTCCAAAAATGACACCAATTGGCTCACTTGCAACTCTTCTTTGGTTACATGTTTTAGCTCAAAAAGGAGTTAAAATAACATGGAGCGAATATATGAAGGTTGGACTTGTTATAACACCACCTGTATTACTTGTAGCACTTATTGGTTTGATTTAGACTTTAATATAATAACTAGAATATAAATAATTTTACTCACTAAATGAACAATTATTATTCATATAAGTATTCTTTAACAATTAGTAAAGTAAAATGAAACTTAATTAATGGAGGTTAAAAAAAATGAAAAAAATTGTTATAGTGCTATTACTAGCAAGTATAGGTTTATTGGCAGCAGATGGTGAAAAACTTTACAAACAGCGTTGTTCATTGTGTCATGGTGAAAATGCTCAGAAAAGTCCTCTTGATGGAGTTGCAGCAATAGCTGGTATGGATGTAACTGTCTTAGCTCTAACAATAAGGGCATATAGAGATCAAGATAGTAGAGTTGGAGCTTACACTATGCACAAAAGTAGTCAACTTATGAAAGATTCAACTTCTGGCCTTACTAGAGACATGATTGTTGCTATTGCTAAATATGTTAGTGAGTTAAAATAACCTAAGTATATATGTCGAATTTTTCGGCATATATCTTTTATTTAACTTCTATGCGAACTTCAGCTATCTCTATCACGTCATTAGAGACTATTTTTGCTCTTTTTTTAAGTTCTGTATCACCATTTCTCTTAACAAGTCCCTCAGCTATAAGCCTCTTCGCATCACCACCACTGTCTACTAAATCCAATACCTTTAAAAGTTTAAAAAGTTCTATGTAATCATCTTTAAGTTCAAATATCATAATCTTTCCCATTTGTTTAATTATGAAATAATAGCTTATTTTAACTTACTCGTTTGTATAATTGATATTATGAACATTTCATCAAGTACACTTTATTCTACTAGCACTAGTTATCAAGCTTCTTTTACTCAAAAAGAAAAAGAGCAAGAGGAACAAACACAAGAAGAGAGTGCTCTGCAAAAAAAATCAGAAAATGAGCTTAGTGCAGATGAAAAAAGACTTGTTTTAGATTTACAATCAAGAGATACTGAAGTTCGCGCACATGAAGCCGCTCACCAAAGCGGTGGAGCTGCAACTGGCGGTGCGTCTTATACCTACCAAAAAGGACCTGATGGTAGAATGTACGCTATCGGAGGCGAAGTATCTATCTCTTACAAATCTGGCTCAACTCCGCAAGAGACTATTGCCAATGCAGATGCAGTTATAGCAGCAGCTCTAGCTCCAGCAAATCCCAGCGGACAAGATCTAGCGGTAGCTTCAAGTGCAAATATGATGAAAATAAAAGCACAACAACAACTAGCACAAGAGGTCCAAGAAAAATTAACTGGAAAAGAGACATATAAAAATGAAGCAGATAAAGATAACACTTCTAAAGATGAAAAGAGTGAGGATGAGTCTAAAGGACTAGATATCCCAGCCTAAGACTCTTTTTATTTTTAACTATTAAACCTCTTCATTTATGATAGAAAAGCCTAAATCATGCATAGCTTTATCTACCATTTCAGTGGCTTTTGCCATAGTTGTTTGAGAAATTTCAGGAAGCTTTCCTCCCCACATTTTCTCAGCCTCTGCGAAACCTTTAAGCATTCCTTCTCTACCAGCACGAAGTTTATCTTCATCTCCACCTGCGCCATTTATAACAAAGTTTGCTATTCGCTCTGAAGTTTGTTTTATACCAAAAATGCCATCTTCGCTTACAAGTTCTGCAGCCTCGTCTTTACTTAATTCTGCGATTGGTTTTCCGCTGTATCCAATATCATTTAAGAAACCTTGAAAGTCATTATAATTTTGCTCAAAACTATCTTGGCTTGAAAAAGTACTTTGGATGGTAGTAGAATTAAAAGCCATCGCTAAAGAGTTTTTATTGAGCTGCTCTTTAATCTCTTTGACCTCATCTTGAGAAATCTTCTCAGTATATAGAGGCTTTATGATATTTGAGTTTTTTACAGCAGGGCTAATTGCACCCATATTTGATGATATTTGCATAATATATCCTTTGTTTGTTACTATAGTTAACATATCGACAAATAACCCCATTTGTTTAACACTTGTTATATTGCTTTAAATGAAACATTTAAGATATACTACTTTTGATGAAAAGATGAGGCTCGAGTTCATCTTTAGTGTGTAATTTAGTAATATGCTCAATTGTGACCCTAAAGACTCTCCAATTTTTGACTCCACTTCTAAGGAAGTGATTATTTTATGCATGAGGTATTGCAATGGCAGAATTACAAGACGGTTCAGTTAAATGGTTTAACGAAGAAAAAGGTTATGGTTTTATTCAACAAGATAATGGCGGAAAAGATGTGTTCGTACACTTTCGTCAAGTAAACCACACTGGTGGTGGTAGAGTTTCTCTAACAGAGGGACAAAGAGTTACTTTTGAAGTAGGCGAAGGTCAAAAAGGCCCACAAGCTGAGAACGTAACACCTTTATAATCCACACATAAACCCCTCTTTTGGGGTTTATACTACTTTTAAATCTTCATAAACTTTCTACAAAACAACTTAAAAAACAACTCTCAAATCTAATATACAGACAACAATCTATGACTAGCTTTTCTATTTACAAAAGAGAGCTATACTGATATTCATAAAGACCAAAAGAGCTCAAACTTTAAGGATACAAAATGAAAAAAAATCAAAATATTTTATCTTTAGTTTTACTAACTTCTTCTTTAACACTTTCACCACTTTTTGCATCATCAATAAATCCACAAGCTAGATCTCAATCAAATTCTCTATCAAACAATATAGCCAACAATCTTTACTCAAGAGGGATAGATAGAGATGCTTCTAAGAAAATAGCAAAAAGAATTTTTGATAAGGATGATGGAGCTACTGACGTTATGCTAAGAAACTTGCAAAACAACTACACAACAATCTCAAAACAAGAGATAGTAAACTTTCTCTCAACCGAGGCACTTCTTAGTAAAAGTGTAGATCTAAGCTCTTATGATTACTTAGTAAGTATGGTTTATAAAATAAAAAATAAACCTCTCTCAGATAAGAGTTTAAAAGAGTTAAACTCCATCGCTAAGAAAAACTATTTTTACTCTCAGAATCTTTAAAAGTTAAACACTGCCTAGCAATTTCTAACTCTTCATTGGTTTTTATAACCAAAATAGGTATCTCTTTTGCTAGTGTTTTATCAACTATTTTTTCTCTAATATAAGCTGAATTTTCTCCTATCCCTCCACTAAAAACTATTGCATCTACTCTTCCTAGTAGTGCCATATAAGCACCAACATATTTCTTAACTCTTCTCGTCATTATGTTTATTGCTAGTCTTGATCTCTCATCCTCTTGCTCTAGTATATTTCTAATATCGCTACTTCCACAAAGTCCAAGCAATCCTGACTTTTTATTTAAGATCTCATCAACTTTATCACGGCTCATACCTAGATCTCTTTGCATATACAAAACTATAGCTGGATCTATATCTCCAGATCTTGTTCCCATAACAAGACCTTCAAGCGGAGTAAAACCCATGGAAGTATCGATGCTCTTGCCATTTTCTATAGCACAAGCACTCGCACCATTTCCTAGATGCAGAGTTATAATATTTAACTCGCTTTCATTTTTGTTTAACTCTTTAGCTGCCTCTTTTAAAAGATAAGAGTGAGAAGTTCCATGAAAACCATACTTTCTTATCTTATGTTTTTCGTACAAGTCAAAATCTAATGCGTAGAGATAAGCTTCTTGTGGCATCTCTGAGTGAAAAGCTGTATCAAAAACTGCTACTTGAGCTAAGCTTGGTGCCTTTTTCTTTGCTACTACAATACCCTCTAAGTTTGCAGGATTGTGAAGTGGTGCGAGATGTGCTAGATCTTCTAATTTTTCTATAACTTCTTCATTTACTAAAGTTGGTTTTGTAAATTCCTCTCCACCATGAACCACGCGATGCCCAATTATATCTATGCTTGTAAAATCCACTTCTATTAACTCTAAGGCTTGACTATGACTTTTAATAGGAGAGTTTTTCTCACCTATTTTTTCCACAACTTTAGAATAAATTACTTCATTAGTTTGCATATTAAAAAGCTTAAATTTTAAAGATGAACTTCCTGAGTTTATAACTGCTACTCTCACTATTTTTGTCCTGCTTGTATTGATGTTATGGCGATGGTATTTACTATATCTTCAATACTACATCCACGGCTTAAATCGTTGATAGGTTTATTTAGTCCTTGAAGAATTGGTCCTATGGCGATGGCTCCACTTGAGCGTTGGACTGCTTTATAGGTGTTGTTTCCAGTGTTTAGATCTGGAAATATAAAAACACTAGCCTCCCCTGCTACCTTTGAGTTTGGAAGTTTTGTTTTTGCCACGCTTGCATTTACCGCTGCATCATACTGAATCGGCCCTTCTATAAGTAGGTTTGGTGCTTTTTCTTTTACTATTTGTGTTGCCTCTCTTACCTTATCTACATCCGCACCACTTCCGCTCTCTCCTGTTGAGTATGAGAGCATCGCAACTTTTGGCTCTATACCAAAAGCCGCTGCAGTCTGTGCTGATGAGATTGCAATTTGAGCTAGAGTTTGTGCATCTGGATCTTGGACAATTGCACAATCTCCATAGACTAAAACTTGAGTCTGCATACACATAAAAAAGACACTTGATACTACTGAAATATCCGGCTTTGTTTTTATGATCTGAAGTGCTGGTCTTATAGTCTCTCCAGTTGAGTGAACAGCTCCACTTACCATTCCATCAGCGAGTCCGAAGTGCACCATCATTGTTGCAAAATAATTTGCGTGTTGCATAGCCTCTATGGTTGCTTCTTTACTCAGTCCTTTATGCTTTCTCATCTCGTAAAATTTTTCTGCAAACTCATCTAAGAGAGAAGATTTTTTATAGTCTATAATAGTTGCATCCCCTAGATCTAGTCCTAGTCTTAAGTAGTTTTCTCTAACTTCAGCTTCATCTCCTAGAAGTATGATGTCAGCTACTCCTCGTCTTTGTGTTATCTCTGCAGCTCTTAAAACTCTCTCCTCCATGCTCTCTGGTAGGACTATTCGTTTTTTGTTTAGTCGTGCTAATTCAAAGAGTTTGTACTCAAACATCATCGGAGTCATTACATCTCTCTTTGATGATTCTATCTTTGTTTCTATATGTTTGATATCAACATTTGAGTTAAAAAGCCCAAGCGCTAAAGAGATCTTTCTCTCACTTGTAACTCTTAGCCTAGCGTTTATATTTGAGATGTTTTTTGCAGTCTCATAAGTATCTGTTTCAACTAAAAGAAGCGGAATGTTAAAATCCTCAAGTCCATCTATAAGCTTTTGTATATTTTTATGAAGATGCATTCCAAAAGGCAGAACTATTGCGTTGATATTTGGATAGTTTTTAGAGTACATTGCACAGATAAGTCCGACTATAATTTCCGAGCGATCAGCTGGAACGACAACTAAATCATCTTCTTCTATGTGATCTAAAAAATTATCCAGATTCAAAGCTGCAACCTTGATACCTTTTATAATTCTAGTATGATCTTTTTGCCCAAGTTTTATAGGTTTTGCATCTAGGGCTTCTATAATATCTTGAACATTTATACGATCTAGTTCTGTTAACTCTTTAAGAAGATATGTATTTATTTTGTTTTTACTTAGTCTTGTTTGAAGTTCATTATAATTTTCATCACTTAGTCTATTGACAAAAGTTGCAAAAGATTCACATCCTTCTGCGCTTATATTTTGAGCTTCCATAAGTATGCTTTCATAAACTTCTTGTGCAGTTAAGTTTTTTGCACTTATGACATTTATGATAGAGCTTGAGAAGTTTTGAGCTATCTTTATGTTTAGATCATAGTTTATTGTTGTAGTTAAAAAAGATCTTCTTATCCCTTCACAAAGAACAAAGTCATACTCACTCTCTAACTTTTTAAACTTCGTGATTAGTTGGTTTATTAACTCATTAAATCGCCCAGATGACAGCATCATCTCAACATATTCTATGTCATATCCATAAGTATCTTCATACTTCATATCAATGCTATATCTATTTAATATAAACTCAATATCTTTATCAACTTTATCTTTAGATAAGATAATAGGTCGAAAAAAAGCAACGCGGTGCAAGTTTCTTTTTAGTATCTCCATCATGCCCATAGAGACAAACAACATTCCAGCACTTTTTTCTTGTGCAGATATATATAGTGATTTTATTTTCATAAAGTTATGATAGAGTTTTTGTGATTAAAAGTAGTATAAAGTAGCCTAATTAGTTTATCGTTTATTAATACTCATTAGCCTACAATAGATAAAATTTAAGGAGAAAAAAATGATTTCTAAAAAAATGAAAAAAGACTTAGAAAAGCAACTTAATCACGAATTTTATTCTGCTTACCTCTATCTTGCAATGTCTGCATATTGTAGCAACAAAGATTTTAATGGCGCAGCAAATTGGTTTAAGATGCAGTATGAAGAAGAACATATGCACGCTACAAAAATATATAACTATCTTATAGAACAAGGTATGCATGTTTCACTAAAAGCGATTGCAAAACCACCTAAGAATTTTGGCACCATCTTAAATGTTTTTGAGTTAAGCCTAGAGCATGAGCAGATGATGACTTCAAGACTAAATAACTTAAGTGACTTAGCTCTAAAGTCAAAAGATCACGCTACTTACAATTTGCTACAATGGTTTGTAAATGAGCAAGTTGAAGAAGAAGCTTCAGTTTCTGAAATCATCTCTAAGTTAAAGCTTGTAAAAGAAGATGGTTATGGTCTCTTGATGATAGATAACGAACTAGCTACTAGATCTACTCCAGCAGCTATCGCATAATTTTAGACAAGTGTTTTGAGAAAAATGTAACTTTTTTTCTCAAAACCATTTTTTTCATAAAATCTATGAGCATCAACTCTTGTAAAGTTTGATGATAAAATAATATTCTCACACATAGATGCTCTTGCATAATCATTTAAGAAGTCAAGCATCATGGTTCCATATCCTTTTGATTTATACTTATCACCACTAACCAAATCAAAAACATATAAATGTCTTTTATGATAAAGGTTTGTCTGTACAGCCACCCCTGCGTAAGTAATAAGCTCTTCACCTTCAACTATACCAAACATAGTATAATTCATATATCTCATATCATAGATGAGATCTTCAAACTCTTTATATGAGAGTTCACCTCTTAATTGCTTTAATACACCATAAGCCATTTCTAGCTCTTTTAAATCTAGTTCTCTTATTTGCATTGCTTATTTTACAATAACTTTGAGGTAAATTTTAGTTACAATAATGAATAGTTTTTTTAAGTTATTTCAAAGGTCACTATTATATCAATGAATAGTTCTTTTTTGTTATCTTAATAAATAAACAAAACAATGTAAATAAACTTTAAAATAGAGGGGTTTGATATGATGAAAAATATGTCGATTAGAAATAAGCTAATCTTCTTAAGTACTATTACTTTTATAGTGATTGCTCTGTTTTCTCTTAAAGGTGCTTACGATACTTGGAGTGAGTTTAACAACTCAAAAGAGACTGCCTCTTTGATAAACTTATCTGTAAAAATGAGTGCTGTACTACATGAACTTCAAAAAGAGAGAGGTGCAAGTGCTGGATTTATAGGTTCTAACGGTGAAAGCTTTAAAGAGATCTTACCAAAACAACACAGTGACACCGATCTAAAAATAGATGAGCTTGAAACTTACATTATTTCTCACAACTCTATTGCCTCATCAAAAGTTAAAAATGAGATAAATCTTGGTTCAGTTCAAGAGATGAGAAAAAAAGTAAACACTCTTAGCTGTGAAGTAAAAGATGCTGTCTCTTTTTATACTGCCTTAAACAAGCAACTTATAGATATGATAAGTAACTTCTCAACAATCCCCCAAAACAATTTTATAAGAACTGCTTTTAATGGTTTTGCTATTTTTATCTCTTCTAAAGAGAGAGCCGGAATAGAGCGAGCCGTTTTGTCTGGAGTATTTGCAAAAGGAAGTTTCACAAGAGCAACTGCTGCAAAGTTTGCATCTTTAGTCTCTGAGCAAAATGCCCTCACAAATCTCTTTTTAAATGTCTCTGATACAAACATACAAAGCCTTTACGAAACAACAACATCTGATACTTCATTTGCAGAAGTAGATAAGTTTAGAGCTATAGCAGAGTCAAAAGAGAGTGAGTTTGGAGTAGATGCAACAGTGTGGTTTAAGACCATTACCAAAAAAATCAACAAACTTAAGGAGTTTGAAGATGCTCTTGCAAAACATACCTTAGATCTCTCACAAAACATTGTTTCTTCCTCCTTTCAAGCTCTTATTGCTGTACTAGCTGGCACAATTATTATCCTCACTTTTTTAATATACATCTCAAGTAGTGTATCTATTGGTATCACAAGTTCTATAGAAAGATTTAAGTCCATCATTGGAGGAATCACAACAAATGGTGATCTTTCGGTATCAGTTGATAGAAGATCTGAGTCTAGAAATGAGATGGATGATATAACTCAACTTCTAGCTACATTAGTAAACCTCGTCAAAGAGTTAACTTCAAGAATCAACACCTCTGTACATAAGGCTTCTCAAGGAGATTTTAGTTATGACTTAAACTCTAAAGGCTTAAATGGTGACTTTGCTGAGGCTATTAAAAATGTTCAAGATGGTATACATGCAATGAAAACATCTCATGAAAAGCAGTTGTTTATAAACTTTAGCTCACAAGTTAGAGGGGTAGGAAGTATCGGAGAAGGTTTAGGTCTTATTCAAAATGAGATGTCAAGCGTTATAAAAGAGTTAAGTGTCGTACAAAGTACAACAAAGCACACAGCTCAAACGTCTAATGACTCTATGAGTGCAGTAGAAGATATTTTATTAAAACTACAAAACCTAGTAGAACAAATAAGTGATAGTAACTCCTCTATAGGTGGCTTAAATGATCAAACAAATGAGATCACTTCTATTGTTGATCTTATAAAAGACATAGCAGAACAGACCAACCTTCTAGCTCTTAATGCTGCAATAGAAGCAGCTCGTGCAGGTGAGCATGGACGAGGATTTGCAGTTGTTGCTGATGAAGTAAGAAAGTTAGCTGAGAGAACTCAAAAAGCAACTAGTGAGATAACTATCTCTATAAACTCTATGAAACAAGAAGCTAGTAATATCTTAGGAAAGTCTGAAACAATGACAACTCTTGCAGATGAGGCTTCAGTTTCAGTTGAAGAATTTAATGATACTATGAGTAACTTAAACTCTGAAGCCATTGAAATGGCTGATGTTATAAATGATATGGAGAACAAAGTCTTTATTGTTTTAGCTAAAGTCGACCATATTATCTACAAATCAAATGCCTATGACTCAATTATCGCAGCAGATAAGAGCAAGGCATTTAGTAAACATACTGAATGTAGACTAGGAAAATGGTATGAGAGTGATGGTAAAGAGAGATTTGGAAATACAGAGGCATATAAAGATGCCTTTGTACCACATAAAACAGTTCATGAAAGTGTGCTAAATAGTATCATTTTCTTTGATGAAGAAGATACAAGAATAGAAAATCAAGAAACAATAGTTAAAAATCTTGAAACTATGGAAGCCAATAGTGATAGACTATTTGATGCTCTAAATGATATGCTTGCACAATACAAAGGGAACAACCAAAAAAATTAAAGGATATAAATGAATATAAAGAGTATAAAATTTAAAGTCATCACCCTGATGGCATTATCCCTGTTAGTTATGGCTCTTAGTATTATGTCAATATCGATAAGTCGAGCATCTGACTCTCTAGTAGATAGCAATATGGCACTCTTAGATGCTGTAAAAGAGTCTAAAAAAGAGCATCTTCTCGACTTTTTTCAATCCTTAGAAAATCTTCTTAGCTCTCGCACTGCTGATTCTGCAACAGTTCAAGCTATGTGGTCTTTGGATGAGAGTTTTTTAGAGCTAGAGTCTCTTGAAGATATAAGCCTTGATGAGATGAGATCAAAACTTCTACAACACTACAAAGATGAGTACTTACCAAATATCAACTTTGATATAAAAGGTGTTAAACCTAAAAAAGCAGCTGAAGAGTATCTACCAAAAACCAAGCATGCATTAATAGCACAATACTTATATATAGTAGATAACGAACATAAGCTCTCTCAAAAAGACAATCTTATGATGAACAAAAATCATAAAGAAGAGTACTCCGCCAATCATGTTCAGACCCACCCAACTTATGAGCAGATCTTAAAAAACTATGGACTCTATGACATCTTTATTGTAAATGCTAGTGGCGATATCGTCTACTCAGTTAAAAAAGAAAAAGATTTTGGTACTAACTTGATAAATGGAATTTATGCAGATTCTGGACTAGCCCTAGCCTTTAAAAAAGCCTCAAAGACTCCAAAAGATAACGTAGCTTTTTCTGACTTTAGCACTTATGAGCCAAGTTATAATGAACCAGCAATGTTTTTAGCATCTCCACTTTTCTTTAGAGATGATTTTGAAGGAGCCGTTATATTTCAGCTTCCAAAAGATAAGATAAACAGCGTTATGAACTTCAAGGGTGACTTTGAAAAAGCTGGGCTTGGAGCAACTGGAAAAGCAAATTTAGTATCTCTTGATGGAGCAATGAAAAATGATAGCCGTTTTTTAGATGTTATAAGTGATGCTAACGTAAAAATAGCAAAGACAACAGTAGGCACATACAATATAGCCTCTAAATCCTTAGATAAAATAAAAGAAGGCGAAAATGGCTCGTGGATCGTAAAAGATCATAGAGGCATTGAAGTTTTAAGCTCTTATGCTCCTATAGAAATATTTGGTGAATCTTGGGGGATTATCGTTGACATTGATGAAGCTGAAGTTTTAGGAAATGTAAACGACACAAGAGATATGATAGTTACTATATCTATAGTTATTATCTTAGTTTTAATGCTCATAAGTATACTTTTAGTACAAAAGTTTATCATCTCAAAACTAAACACACTTCAAGATGCTTCATATAACTTAGCTAAAGGCGAGGGAGATTTAACAAGCAAGATCATAGTCCCTCTTGGCGATGAAATCTCAGAAATCGCTCAAAACATAAATGCTTTTATAGACAAAGTTCGCATAACAGTCTCAGAAGCAAAAACATCATCATCTCAAAATACTCAAATATCTCAAACCCTATCAGAAACATCTTCAAGTATGAAAGTAAAAGCTACACAAGAGAGTGAAATAGTTAATAACGTTTCATTAGAAGGTAAGGATCTACAAGATATTTTAGGCAAATCTATAGAACAAGCTAAGATTACAAAAGATGATATAAACTCAGCTGGAGAGACATTAAAAGGTGCAAATAAACAGATCATCCATCTTGCAAATGAGATACAAAATAGAGCAAAAGATGAACTAGAACTCTCCCACAGACTAGAACAGTTAAGTGCAGATGCAACTCAAGTCAAAGATGTGCTTGTAGTAATCTCTGACATTGCAGATCAAACAAATCTACTTGCACTAAACGCAGCCATTGAAGCAGCGCGAGCAGGTGAGCATGGACGAGGTTTTGCGGTAGTTGCCGATGAAGTCCGTAAACTTGCAGAGAGAACTCAAAAGTCACTAGGAGAGATAAATGCGACCATTAGCGTGATAGTTCAATCAGTCATAGATGCGAGCCAAAGTATCTCAAACAATGCAAAAGCTATCGAAATTCTCTCTTCTGATGCGAACAATGCTCAAAGTGAGATAAACACAAGTATGGTCTCATTGGAGCGTTCGATTATTCAAGTTGATGAGACTGTTAATGGCTATATTGAAAACTCTAAGACAGTTGAGTCTATGATTCATAAAGTCTCAGAGATAGAAGTAATCTCTACTGAAAATAAAAAGAGCATGGATGATATCTCAAATGCATCTTCAACGCTAACGCAGATGACGATAAGCTTAAATGATATACTAAAAGGTTATAAGACATAAAAGAGTATAATCGCGCTTTAAACAACTCTTGGCTATAATCCGCGAAAAATAGCCCAAACAAATCTAAGATAAGTTTGTATTGGGCAAATCCACCTAAGAGAAACAATCATGGTAACTGTACGAAATCTAATTATGCGTTATGGAAATAGAGTACTATTTCAAGACATAAACCTAAAACTAGACCGTAATAAAAGATACGGTCTCATCGGTGCAAACGGTGCTGGTAAAACAACTTTTTTAAAAATCCTAAGTGGTGAGATTAATGAGTATGATGGCGAGATCATCATTCCAAAAGCAAACAAAGTTGGAGTTCTAGGACAAAATCAGTATGCTTATGAAGACTACACCATAATGGACGCAGTTCTTTATGGCAACAAAAGACTCTTTAATGCTATAAAAGAAAAAGAAGAGATCTATGCAGCTGGCGACTTTGAAGATGATGCTGTAAATAATCGTTTAGCAGATCTAGAAGTTATCTGTGTTGAAGAAGATCCAACTTATGAGTATGATGTAAATATAGCTAAAATTCTTGAAAATGTTGGCATCGGTTCTGAGTTGCATCACAACCTTATGAGCACACTAGATAGTGCAGATAAATTTAAAGTTCTTTTAGCTCAAGTTCTCTACCCAAGACCAGATGTTTTGTTTCTTGATGAGCCTACAAATAACCTTGATATTGAGACTATTAGCTGGTTAGAAGATGAACTACAAAGACATCAAGGAACTATGGTTGTAATCTCACACGATAGACACTTTTTAAATGCAGTTGTTACAAATATCTTAGATGTTGATTATCAAAAGATCCGTGAGTTTACAGGAAACTATGATGATTGGTACATAGCTGCAAATGTAATGTCAAAGCAACTTGAACTTGATACTGCAAAAAAAGAGAAAGAAAAAGAGCAACTTGAAGCCTTTGTTCGTCGTTTTAGTGCAAATGCTTCTAAAGCAAAACAAGCAACTTCAAGACAAAAACAACTTGAAAAGTTAAATATTGAAGATATCAAACCATCTTCAAGAAGAGATCCAAGTATAGTTTTTAAAGCTGCGAGAGTTATGGGTGATGAAGCACTTCATGTCATAGATGTGAACCATACTTATTCTGATGGAAACGAAGTTCTTAAAGATATAAATCTTAAGTTCATTCCAGGTGAAAAAGTAGCCCTAATCGGACCAAATGGCGCTGGTAAAACAACACTTTTAAAGATCCTTATGGAAGAGATTAAACCTACAAGTGGTGAAGTTCATTGGGGTGCTACAATTGAGAACTCTTACTTCCCTCAAGATACGGCAGACATTATAAAAGGCGATGGAACTCTATATGACTGGTTAAGAGGCTTCGATCCAAAAAGAGATATAGCTGAGATAAGAAACTGCTTAGGCAGGATGCTCTTTAATGGAGAGCAACAAGAGAAATCAGTTGTGAGTATCTCTGGTGGAGAAAAGCATAGAATGATGCTTAGTAAAATGATGCTTGAAGGTGGAAACTTCCTAGTTTTAGATGAACCATCAAATCACCTAGATCTAGAGGCTATTGTTGCTCTTGGTGAAGCTTTACATGAGTTTAAAGGCAATGTTATCTGTGTATCTCATGACCGTGAACTTTTAGATGCATTTGCATCACGCATCATAGAGATCCATGCAGATGGAAGAGTAACAGATTTCAAAGGCACTTACGAAGAGTATGCAGAAGCAAAACAAAGTGGTACTTTATAAAAATGGCAAAATATAAAAAGTTTTTAGGACTAGGCATAGCTGGAAATTTTGCTCTTCACTTGGAGCAAGCTGGAGAGATGGAAGATTTTAAAAATATCATAACCGCAGATGAAGCTGCTCCAAAAGGGATGTTTCCCTTTTATATTCCTGAGCCGCCAAATTTGGACAATGGCCTAATCCTAGAGGCAAAAAGTAGCTTAAGTATATATCCTCTATCAACATCACATATCAAACTTCCAAATGAAGATACTAATGTTCAAGCTGAGCCTGAAGTTGGTCTTATTTGTGACTTACATTATAGTGCTGGAAAACTTACAAAAATAATACCAACTTACTTTGGTGCATTTAATGACTGCTCTATTAGAGTTGCAAATGCAGATAAGATTAGCGACAAAAAAAACTGGGGAGAGTGTTCTAAAGGACTTAGCAACACTCTCATAAAAATAGATAAATTTAAAAAGGGTGGAGTAATGGACTCTTACTCAATTGCAAGTTTTTTACGTCGTGATGGAGAACTCCATGCTTATGGAGAAGATGTTGAGATAAGTGGATATAGCTACTTTTATCAAAAACTACTTGATTGGATGGTTTATCAGATAAATACTCAAGAGAATTACGGTCCTCTTGAGCCGATAAACCAATACATTGCAGCTTGTTCAAACCCCAAAGAAGCCATTATCAGTATTGGTGCTACTAGATATACAGAGTTTGGTGAGAAAACATTTTTAAAAAAAGGGGATGAAATTTTTGTAGTTTTATATCCAAAAAACAATATCACAAAAGAAGAACTCTTAGAAAATATAGAAAATCAAACAAATCGAAATATAAGCATACTCTCTCAAAGAGTTATATAAGCTATGAGTAGAGGCAAAAAACTAGACATCTTCATCGGTGCAGATATAGATGATAGCTGGGCACAGGTTCAATCCCCAAGAGCCTCACAAATCGGCAATGAGATCTTAGAACCACAAAAACACATGCTTATCTTTGCAAAAGAGAAAAGGAGAGGCAAAACTGTAACCTTAGTTGGTGAATTTTTCCTCTCCAAAGAAGATGCAAGCAAAACTCTAAAACTTCTTAAAAAAAAGCTCGGCTGTGGTGGAGCTTTTAAAGATTGCTGGATGGAGTTTCAAGGCGAAGTAAAAGATGAGATAAAAACTCTTTTAGTTGCTGAGGGCTTTAGAATTAAGCATAATCACTAAAGTTTTAACTCCTCAAGCATCTCTATAAAAAGAAAGTGACTCTTCTCTAAGGCTTTTATACTTAAGTTCGTCTCTTTTATCACCTCCATCGCATCGCCATCATCAAGGGCAATTCCATCTATGTCTGAGCTTCCCTCTATTTGAACAAAATATACTTGTCTCTTCTCTTTTATAGGAAATTCCAAAACCTTACCCTCTTCAAGCTCGCTTACAAAAATATTTACATCTTGATAGAGTTTTATCTCTGCATCTCCCTCTTGTGATGAGACTATATTTAAGAGTCTGTTCTCTCTTTGGGCTTTTTTATAGGGGTGTGAGCCGTAGAGTGTAGGAAGGTTTTTCTCTGGTGGAACTATCCAGATCTGAAGTAGTCTTAGATCTTTGCTTGTGTTTTTGTTATGTTCTGAGTGCATAACTCCATTCCCTGCACTCATGTACTGCACTTCACCACGTCTTAATGTCTCAGAGTTTCCCATAGAGTCTTTGTGTGTTAGTTCTCCATCTACGATATAAGATACGATCTCCATATCACGATGTGGGTGCATCTCAAAGCCACTCTTTGGGTGAACAATGTCATCATTTAGAACTCTCAAAACTCCAAAATTGATATTGTCATGATTTCTATACTCTGCAAAAGAGAAATGAAAACGACTCTCAAGCCAACCTAAGTTTGAGCTACCCATATTTTCTTTTGGTAATTTTCTAAACATTTTCTCTTCTCTCCTTTATCTTTTACTTCTATAACTATATCAAATTTTGCTCTATATAATTTTATCTCCGTTTTATATGAACTGCTAACTCAAAAATGCTCTTTACTTTACTAAACTCTTTTCATCTTAGAGAGATCAAACTCTATAGTCTCATCTTGGCAAACTATATTCAAGACACAAACACTCTTAGAAATAGTAAGAGCATTTTTCACGCCTACTAAAAGCTCAATATACTCTTTTGTATCTGGATCATAAGCCTTTAAGATCTCATCTTTTACCATAAAAAAACGCCCTCCTCCACAGCCGTCGCCGATTATGCCTTCACAAACTAGATCTCTATCTAGATCAAAACCATGACTCATCTAAACACTCCTCTTTTGCATCTTTTATAAACTCTTTAAACTCACTTGAGTTCGTATCTTGTGCCTTGTACTCTTCATAGGTGAAACTTTTAAAGAGTGCTTCATCTACACATTTGCAAAGTTTCGTATCGTTTGCATCAGCACAAGTTGAGATGAGTTCTTGTTTTTGAGTCTCATTCCAGCCAAAATAACTCTTATAGTATGGATACAAAACCCATATAGCAAAGCCTATTGTTACTACAATATTTACTATATACTCTTTTTTTTTAGTCTGGACATATCTTTTTATATCATAAGATATAAGTATTAAAAAGAGTATCTCTAGACTTATATTAAACCAGTCACTATTTAAAAAATCAAACAAAACAAACCTCTACCATTTAAAATTAGGACGCAAGATGAGTTGATGTCTATCTATCCCCTCTTCTTTTAACTCTCCCTTATATTTCTCTCCCGTATTGTATAAATAACCTAGACTTAGTCCAAAACTTATTTTATGCCTCAAACTAAGTGGCCATTTTTTCTCTACTATAAACTCTGCCTCAGCGAGTTTTAGTGTGTCTGAATTTATCGCTAACATAGTTGAGAATGCAGTGTTATAGATAAAGGAGTACTCGTTCTTTTTGTAGTCAATACTGCTTCTTTTTGCACCTATATATATACTGTTTGAAAAATATGGGTTTTGATGTATCTTCGTACCTACTCGAAAACTCCAGTCTAAATCTCGCTCATCAGTCTTTCTTGTTCCTTTTATACTAAACTCTACATTATACCACTTGTCATAATGGGCTATATTATCTTTGATAGAATAGTCGCTAACACTTACACGAAAGCCTGTATAGGCTCTATTACTTCCTATATGGCTATCTTTTTCATTCTTAAAAACCATCATCCTACCTAAGAAAAAAGAGAAAGAGTAAGGCTCCTCAAAACCTGCAGTTATAACTTTTACAGGATTAAAATCATTTCTTTTTGATCTTTCATAAGTACTTTCATGGTGATCCCTAAAATACAATCCGAACAGGCTCATAGGATGAATTGAAGTTTCAAATAAAAAGATATTTGGATTAAAAGTGTTTTTAACTAGATCTGTATATATATCTTCCTCTGAATACTTCAGAGCATCTGTGACATTGTTTTCTCTATCTAGATCTATAAACATTATAAGATTTGAGTAATAAGCATCTACTTCATAATCATAACTTATCAAATCATCTGCAAAAAGACTACTCCACATACTAACAATAATAAGTGGAATTAAAAAAAATTTCACCCTACTTCTTTGTGAGGATTCTAACAGCCTCAGAGCACATAGCCAAACCAAAAGATGCTGTTACTCCCATAAAACTACCTTTTTCTTTTACTTTTGCTTCTTCAGATGAAAATATGACTCTATACTTTTTATTAAAACCTCTTTTTCTTAGCTCATAACGGATCTTAGAACCGAACTTATCCCCGTAGCTCTTCCAAATATCATCCACTTTTATCTTAGTTGGATCTAGTCTTTTTGCACTTCCAAAAGAAGAGATAAGTTTTTTGTAGCATTTTTGTGCAAGGGCAAGTTTTGCTTTTGTGTCATCGATGGCATCTAAAACTAAGTCAAACTCATCAAAGTCAAACTCTTCTACCCAGATCTCATCTATCTTTTCATTTATGATTTTTATGTTTGGATAGTGTTTTTTAAATGATTCTACTTTTGACTCACCTAAGTGAAGTTCGGAGAGCAGTTGTCTGTTTTGGTTTGACTCATCAAAACTATCAAAATCAACTATAGTTATATCACTAATACCGCTTCGCACTAGACAATCAAGACAAAAACCACCAACTCCACCAACACCTAAAAGAAGTATTTTTGCATCTTCTAGCCTTGAGAAATCATCCCCTAATAGAGTTTTAATGCGATCAAATCTCAAGATCTACTCTATCCACTCTTTAAGCTTTTTCATACTTTTATATGCGCTTAGATCTAGATGTATAGGCGTTATAGAGACATATCCAGCTTCAATAGCTTCATGATCACTCACCCCACCTGAGCCTTCTCTTGGTGAAAAACTTAGTGGATGTAAACCTAACCAATAGTGCTCTTCCCCACGAGGATTTCTATGAACATGTGAATCATTTGCGTAAAATCTATATCCAGCATAAGTTACTTGCATCTTAGCTTCACTTATATCTGGTGGGATATTTACATTTAAAAATTCCCTTTTTGGAAGTGGAAATGAGCCATTTTTTATCTTGAGCACTAGCTCTTTTATAATTTTTTTAGCCAAAGAAAAATCGCCCTCTGGGTTTGTAAAGTCCATCACTTGGCTGATAGCTATTGAAGGAATATCGTGTAAAACTCCTTCCATTGCTCCTGCTGCAGTTCCACTATAAGTTATATCTTCACCCATATTTGAGCCGCGATTTATTCCACTTATGAGTAGATCTGGTTTTCTATCAACAAAAATTGTACTTAAAGATAGATAGACGCAATCACTTGGAGTTCCATCATCTAATTTATAAAAATCATCATCTACGCTTACAAATTTCAGAGGACGAGTCAGTGTTAGTGAGTGTCCACAAGCAGATTTTTCATTTGCAGGAGCTACAACTGTCACTTTTACATCATCTAACTCTTTTAAAGCTCTAACTAAACAGAGCAATCCTTTTGCCTCATAACCATCATCATTTGTTACTAAAATTCTGTATTTATTTTTCATGGACGTATTTTATCATCTCAAAGCAAAATCTTTGCAAAACATATATTTAGATATGATTTTAAATAAACTTTTGCTCATAAGGATGTAGAGATGAAGATAGATGGTCGGTTTTGGCTTAGTAAAGATGGCGAGAGTTTTTTAGGCTCAGGTAGGATCCAACTCTTAAAAATCATAGAAAAAACAGGCTCGATGAATGCAGCTGCAAAAGAGATGAAGATGAGTTATAAAGCAGCTTGGGAGAGAGTTAACAGCATGAATGCCCTAGCCGATGAGCCTCTTATCACAAGGACTACAGGGGGCCGTGGCGGTGGTGGGACTACTCTTACTCCATACGCACATCAACTCATTCAAACTTATGATAGACTCCGCGCGGTACATGCTAAGTTTATAGATCGTTTTGCAGAAGCAGGCGGTGATGCAGATAGACTAGAAAGTATTATAAACAGAACTTTTTTAACAACAAGTGCTAGAAATCAACTACCCTCAAAAGTAAAAAGCATCACACAAGATGAACTAAGCACAAATCTTGATCTCTCTCTCTTAGGAGATGTCTCATTAATCTCAAACATTACTGCAAAATCAGCTAAAGACATGGCACTTCACGAGGGTAGTGACACTTACGCTATCATAAAATCAAGTGATATAGAGATAGTAAAAACCGCACCAAAAGCTCATAAAAACTTAAATATCATGCAAGGAATTATAGACTCCATAGAGACTTCAGAACACTCGCTAGAGATAACATTTAAGGTAAATTCCTCCCTATCTTTAATCGCGGCCATAAGTAGAGACACTTTGGATACTAGTTTAGAAGTTGGATCAAAAGCTTACGCAATTATAAACACAAAAAATATAATTATAGGTTTGTAAAAGCTTTAAAGTTTACTTTAAGAAACTTTAGTTTAAACTTCGTTATATCTATTTGGACATAACGTTTAATTAAAGACCAATTATTTTGTCTTCTTAAGAAGAATATTTTGAATTTATTTATCGTTATGTCAAAAAAGATTTAGCGTATTCATAACACGATAACTACACTTCAACAGAGGGTATTTGTTTGCACAAATACCCTCGCTTGAGGCGTTAGCGCTTCATATGTCTAGTGAGCCTTTTTTATTCTCCTCTTGTTGGTTAAAAAAAATGCATTATTCAACTCTCTTGTTAGGTGTCCCCTTGCAAGCAACCTTTTTTACAAGAAAAAAAGTGTCTCACAAGATTTTTACAGACAAAACAAAACAAACCAATCAAGGACTAAATCAAAATGCAAACAATTTCAAAGTTGATACTACTACTAATTTTAACTCTCTCATCTCATGCAAAAATTCTAAAAGATAGAGCAGGAGTAGATGTTGAAGTTCCACAAAATATACAAAAGGCTTTTGGCTCATCGCCACCGATGAACTACCTTCTATATGCACTAAACCCAAAAAAAATGTCAGGTCTAAACTTTAAAGCGAAAAATAACAACAACGATGCAAGTGAAGAGTTTTTATCAAAAGAGTTTCTCTCTCTTGATGTCATTGGCTCTTTTCATGGCGGTGGACAGAGCATAAATCTTGAGACAATAATCAAACACCGACCAGATTTGATTCTTTTATGGGAAGATGACCTGCTTGTAGAGAGAGTGAAGTCCGAGATAGAAAAAACAAAAATTGCTACTATAACACTACCTTTTAGAAAGATAGAAGATATGCCCTATGCATTTTCTTTTGCAGGTGAGGCGATAGATGAAAAACCAAGAGGAGACTTGCTAGCCTCTTATGCATCTAAGGTTATAGAGGAGGTTAGTGAGTCTCTAAAGGGTGCCGAGCCTATAAAATACTACTACGCAGAGGGAGTTGATGGACTCTCTACAGAGTGTCACATCTCTTTTCATGTAGAGGCTTTAAACTTTGCAGGCGGAGATAATGTTCATAGATGCCAGCAAGGTGCTGTTTTAGGACTAGAGAGGATAAGTTTTGAGACACTTCTATCTTATGACCCAGAGATTATCATCGCTCAAAACGAGCTTGTTTATAAAAACATCTTCTCAAATCCTATCTGGAAGCACTTAAAGGCTGTAAAAGCGAACAGAGTTTACCTTGTGCCAAACAAACCCTTCAACTGGATAGATAGACCGCCATCTTTTATGCGCATCATCGGCATACAGTGGCTTACAAAGATATTTCATCCAGAACTTTACAAAATCGACTTAGCACAAAGAATAAAAGAGTTTTATAGCTTGTACTTAAATGTAGAGTTATCTGAAGAACAAATTAAACAAATATTAGGAGAAAAAAATTGAAAAAAAGAGTTCTACTGCTATCTCTGATGGCATCAAGTCTGCTCATAGCTAATCCCATCAGTATAGAAAGAATCGTAGTTAGTGCCCAAAATGAAGATAGTGACTATCTTTATATGCAAGATGCAAACCTTAGTGAGTCTAAAAATCAAGAGAGTTTTACAAAAAAAAGTATCAAGGTGCTAAGCTCACATGCCAACATGAACCCCTTTTCAGTCATAGCATTTTCGCCATCTGTAAACTTTTCACCAGTTGATAGCGCAGGTTCAAACGAGCCATCATTTCACGACCCTATTCGTATCCGTGGTAAGAGCCAAACAGGTCCTGGTGGAGTTTTCATGTTAAACTCGATGCCCGTTTCTAGTAATCCAGGTGGTGGAAAACATATGGTGGATCTAGAAAACATTGCTTCTATTGACCTTTTAAAAGGCTACATGCCAGTCGATAAAAATCTTGGGTTTTCATCTCTTATAGGTAAAGTGGATATGAAGATCTTAGCTCCATCTAAGGTTACAAAAACAACACTCTCACAATCTTTTGGTTCTGATAGTTTTAGTAGAACATTTATGCGAGTAGATAGTGGTAAAGTTGGTGATTTTTCTGCTTTTGGATCTCTCTCTTTTCTTTCAAGTGACAAAAACAAAGGGAGTGGAGATCTAGATAGATTTAACGCAATGCTAGGATTTTCTTATGAGCCAAATGACCAACTAAAGGCTGATGTTTATGTCATAAAAAATCGTGACAAACACCACAATTACGATAGTCTAAGTTACTTAGAGACTAAAAATCTAAAGAGCAACTATAACAAGGATTACTCTTCATTTAAAAAAGCAAGTAGCAATGACTACTATGACTATAACAAACAAGATTTTGAGACTACTAGTGTTTTAGGAGATATCACTTATAAGCCAACTAGTAAAGATACGATCTCTTTTAAAGCTTACTACAAGCAAGATGAGGGTGATTATTGGTGGTCAAATGCTAAAATGACCGATGTAGTTATGAACTGGAATATGGATCATGAGCTTTACGGTGCTGTTGCATCATATGAGCATGAGTTTATGAAAGAGCTCAAAGTAAAACTAGGATATTGGTACCACAGACAACAGCCTCCTGGACCTCCAAGTGATCAAAAAAAGTACAAAGTAACTCCGAGTAGTGATCTGAAATTTGCTGGCTATGCAGTTTTGTCTAAAAACGATTATCACACACTACAATCTCCATTTATCGAAGCTAGTGGAGAGATCTCTAAGTTTAACTACTCTGCTGGAGTTAGATACCAAACATTTGAACTCGGATCCATAAAGAGTTTTGGTAATGGTACAAATGCCTCAACTAGCCCCAATTATGACGCGGCTATTGCAAATGGCACACTAGATCCTTGGGCTAGTGTTGAAGCAAGAACATTTTATACATTTTTGCCATCACTATATCTTGGATATGAACTGAGTGATAGTAGTGCTATTTATGCTGATTATACTCGTACTTATGGGTTTAATGTAAACTTATTTCCAACTTATTCACAACAAAGAGCTCAATTTGTAGCTAAAGGCGTAACACTTGAACAGCTTTGGGGCAAGCAAGATCTTGAGATCTCAGAAAATATTGATCTTGGTTCAAAGATCTTAGTAGGAGGAGTTACACTAAACCCTTCTCTTTTTGTATCTTTTATAAAGAACAAACAAGCAAATATATTTGACCCATCTCTAAATGTAGGCTATCCTTCAAATGTTGGAGATGCGCTTGGTTATGGAGCAGAATTTGCAGCTAGTGGTGCGATTAGAGATGATTTAGAGTTTTTACTAGGTCTCTCATATAACAAATACTATTTTACGCAAGACTTTACAACTTCAACTGGTAGCTCATCTGATATAAAAGGCAATCAACTCCCAGATGCTCCTGAGGTAATGATAAAGGCTGCTCTTTCTTACTACATAGGCAGATGGACATTTTCTCCGAGTGCTAGATATACCTCAAGCAGATATGGTGATGTGGCAAATACTCAAAAAGTAGATGCTTTTACTATAGTTGACTTAGATATCTCTTACAAACCACAAGAATTTTTTGGCTCAAATGATGTCACTTTTAGAGCTACTGTTACAAACTTAACTGATGAGAAGTATATATCTACAATTATCACAGCTGACAATGCACTCTCTACAAGTGGTGCTTCAACCTACCAAACTGGTGCTCCTCTTGGAGTATTTTTTAGTGCAAATTTAAAATATTAAGGTTATAAATGTCTCATATAAATGATGCTAAATATCTAATCATCGCAACAATAATCTTAGCGATACTCTCAACGCTCTCACTCTTGTGGGGGCAGTTTGATATAAGCATCTCTACTTTTTTTGACTACTTAAATCACAAACTATTCTCAAGCCCAGCTACACAAGATTTCACTCTTATAGAGAGTATCATCTTAGATATTCGCCTTCCTCGTGTGCTACTCGCCATTCTCATTGGTGCTGCACTTGCGACGAGTGGAGCGGTGTTTCAAGCGATGTTTGTAAACCCTCTTGTCTCTCCTGGGATTTTGGGCGTTTTAGCAGGTGCATCTTTTGGAGCGGCTTGTGGGATGCTTATCTCTGAGCACTGGTTTATCGTACAGATTTTAGCTTTTGTTTTTGGTTTTGTAGCGGTTGGTTTTGCTGTTTTTATAGGCTCTATGGTTACAAACTCTCGCTCAACTGTGATGTTGGTTTTAGGCGGAGTTATCAGCGCCTCACTATTTACTTCACTTCTCTCCATCATAAAGTATGTTGCAGATCCATATAGCACGCTTCCAGCCATAGTTTACTGGCTAATGGGTTCACTCTCCATGGCAGAGCTAAATGAGACTCTACTTGTCGCCATCCCCATCACACTTAGTATCTTAGGGATGATCTTTATGAGTAAGTATTTTGATCTTATGAGCTTAGGAGATGAAGAGGCAAAAGCACTTGGTGTAAATGTAAAACTCATTCGCATCGTAGCTATCATCCTTGCTACTCTTGCAAGTTCTTTGAGCGTTGTTATGGCTGGGATTATTGGCTGGGTTGGGCTTATCATTCCGCATATCATACGCATGGCAGTTGGTCCATCGCATCGCTTACTTATTCCTCTTAGTGCGGTTATTGGCGCTATCTTTTTGCTATGTGCAGATGCTATCTCAAGACTCGCCTTAAGTGTTGAGATACCTATCGGGATTCTTACTTCACTTATTGGGATTCCTATCTTTATCATCGTTTTAAAAAATGCGAGGGCAGCATGGAACTAAATCCTATCATAGAGGTAAATGACCTCCACTTCTCATACAAAAATCACAAGGTCCTCTCTGGCATAAATTTTGAGTTAAACAGAGGCGAAGTGGTCTCTCTCCTTGGCATCAATGGCTGTGGAAAAAGCACACTTATAAAACTCATCCTAAAACTCATCCATACAGATGCAGATATAAAGATAGATGCTAAGGAATTAAAGAGCTACTCACACAAAGATTTGGCTCATAAAATCGCTTACATTCCGCAATATAACAACACACCATTTAATTATCAGGTTCTTGATATGGTGCTCATGGCTAGAGTCACAAAGCTCGGTTTTTTCGCACAACCTTCAAAAAAAGATTATGAAGTGGCAATGGCAGCATTGGAGAAAATCGGTATGGAGCATCTAAAAAACAGAGCTTTTGGACAACTTAGTGGCGGACAAAAACAGATGGTGCTTTTAGCTCGCTCTATCGCTCAAGAGGTCAACACTTTCATTATGGATGAACCAGTAGCTGGGCTTGACTATGGTAACCAGATAAGGCTTTTAGAGCTTATAGATTCACTTGCATCTGAGGGTTATACTTTTTTAAAAACCACTCACTATCCAGACCATGCACTTCTTATGTCTAGTCGTGTTGTTGTTATGCACGAGGGCGTTATTGTGGCGGATGATGCTCCTGAGATGATAATAACCTCACAGATGATAGAGAAGATTTACGACATAAAAGCAGATATCATAACTCATGGCAAGCACAAAAGATGTTTGCCGATTTTTGACACAAACAGACAGAAGGATTTACATGAACTTACTATATGAAGATTTGGGTTATTTTGACCTAACAACTCACGGACTTGGCATTGGCGAAAAACAGGCTACTATGAGTTTCGCACCAAAGGGTGAAGTTATCCTTTGCGGGGTTGATGAAGTTTTAAAAGTTATGAGAGAGCTAAATATCGAGCATAAGTTTCATAAAAGAGATGGCGATTGTGTTCAAGGTAAAGAGCTTATACTTGAGTGTAAGGGCGATGCCGCGAGTCTGCATAAAGCGTGGAAAATCTCTCAAAATATTTTTGAATATATGAGTGGAATAGCAACATATACCAACTCACTTGTCACAAATGCAAGAGAGATAAACCCTAAAATCAGCGTAGCAACTACTAGAAAAAACTTCCCTGGAGTAAAAGAGCTCATGCTAAAGTCTGTAATGGCAGGTGGTGGAGTTATCCATCGCATGGGGCTTTATGATAGCATCTTAGTCTTTGAGCAGCATCTTAATTTTTTTAAAACAAAAGAAGAACTTGAGAGCGCATTTTCTAAACTAAAGTATGAGTTTTTAGAGAAAAAAATAGCTGTAGAGGTTGAGGATTATGAGAGTGCTTCTTACTTTGCATCTTTAGGTGCTGATATACTTCAGTGCGAAAAGATGGAGTATGAGACTCTTAAAAAGTGTGTGGGTCTAAAAGAGCACTATCCGCATCTACTACTCTCTGCTACTGGCGGCATAAATGAGTCAAACATAGCAGAATTTGCAAAGTGCGGAGTTGATTTTATAGTTACTTCATCGCCCTATCACGCAAAACCACTTGATATAAAAGTTACCATCAAAGAGTCGTTATGAAGACAAGATTTATAAAACTCAAAAGCTTTTTTGGCTCTAGCATCATTGGAACACTTGGTGGGCTTATAGGACTTGGTGGAGCAGAGTTCAGATTACCATTTTTAGTAGGTATCCTTAAAATTGATACGCTCCATGCCATCATACTAAATCTCTCTATCTCTCTTGTAACAGTTTTCTTTGCGCTTATTTTTAGAGGAGT
>NZ_JALOAN010000032.1 GCF_023228785.1 Sulfurimonas sp. | reverse complement strand
GCCACCCGGGCATCGGGTGTCTTTCAACAATTTATAATTTAATATGGAGCGGGAAACGAGGTTCGAACTCGCGACCCCAACCTTGGCAAGGTTGTGCTCTACCACTGAGCTATTCCCGCAATTTTTGGTCCACTTATATTTTAAGTGAGCGGAATTATAGCCACTTAATTTTCATTTGTAAAGAGTTTTTTTAAAAAAATCGACAAAAAATGGTATAATCGCAGTTATATTAAAAATAGTATCATAACTACAAGAGCTATTTACGAAGGATTAACATGAGAAGCGACATTATAAAAAAGGGTTTTGATAAAGCACCTCACAGATCTCTACTAAGAGCGACTGGACTTAAAGATGAGGATTTCGATAAGCCATTTATCGGTATTGCAAACAGCTATATCGACATTATCCCGGGACATTTTTTCTTGCATGAGTATGGCGAGATAGTAAAAGCAGCTATTCGTGAGGCTGGCGGAGTACCGTTTGTGTTTAACACCATAGGAGTTGATGATGGCATCGCTATGGGGCATGAGGGGATGCTCTACTCTCTTCCATCTCGTGAGATTATTGCTGACTCAATAGAGACAGTTATGAACGCACATCAGTTAGATGCGATGATCTGTATCCCAAATTGTGACAAAATTGTACCTGGCATGATTATAGGAGCTTTGCGTGTTAATGTTCCTACTATTTTTGTCTCAGGTGGTCCTATGGCTGCTGGGCATAAAAAAGATGGTACGCCGATTGACTTATCTACTGCATTTGAAGCAGTTGGTGAACACGCTGAGGGTAAAATGAGTGATGAAGAACTTTATGAGATAGAGTGCAACGCTTGTCCATCAGGAGGGAGTTGTTCGGGAATGTTTACAGCAAACTCTATGAATACCCTTTGTGAAGCTATGGGTATTGCACTTCCAGGAAATGGAACTGTTTTAGCAATGACCCCAGAGAGAATCGCAATGGTTAAAAAAGCTGCAAAGCGTATAGTTGAGCTAGCTAAGGAAGACAATCCTGCAAAAAACAACTTTCGCAATATCTTAAATGAAAAAGCAGTTCACAACGCTTTTGTTGTAGATATGGCAATGGGTGGAAGCTCAAACACTGTACTTCATATGTTAGCAATTGCAAAAGAAGCGGAGGTTGATTTTCCAATAGAGAAGATCAACGAAATCGCTGACAATGTGGCTCATATTGCTAAGATCTCTCCATCCTTAACAACTGTTCATATGGATGATATTGATAAAGCTGGCGGTGTAAATGCTGTTATGAAAGAGGTAAGCCGAAGAGGTGGACTTCTCTATCTTGACAATCCAACCGTAACTGGTGAAACCATTGGCGAGAGAATCAAAGATGCAAATATTTTAGATGAAAACATCATTCACACAAATGAAAATGCTTACTCTCAAGTGGGTGGATTGTCTATTCTTTTTGGAAACCTTGCACTTGAAGGTGCGGTTGTAAAGACTGCTGGAATAGATCCATCTATGAGACAGTTTAAGGGAACGGCAATCTGTTTTGACTCTCAGCCAAAAGCTATAGCTGGCATAATGAGCCGTAAGGTAAAGCCTGGTGATGTTGTAGTTATCCGCTACGAGGGTCCAAAAGGTGGTCCTGGTATGCAAGAGATGCTAGCTCCGACTGCACTTATCCAAGGGATGGGACTAGGCGAGAGCGTAGCACTTATAACAGATGGTCGTTTTAGTGGTGCAACAAAGGGTGCTTCTATTGGGCATGTCTCTCCTGAAGCTGCTGAGGGCGGTTTGATAGCACTTATTGAAGATGGTGATGAGATAGAGCTTGATACTGACGCACACCTACTTCAACTAAATGTAAGTGAAGAGATTTTACAAAAAAGAAGAGCTGCGTGGAAGCCTCACAAAAATGAAGTCAAATCAAAATGGTTAAAGAGATATCAACTCTTAGTGTCTAACGCTTCAAACGGGGCAGTACTAAAAACGGAACTTTAAGGTTTCGTTTTTAATAGGCTTCTCATTTAAAATTTGGTAATTTTTATCTTAAAACATGGGAGCTGCATCTTGAGGAGCAAACAAGCTTTGAATATTTATAGTAAATAAAAAAACTCCTAAAAGTATAATGAAAATTGCTCCAAACATCTCTAAGAGGTACCCCTTTGTTTTTAAGAAGCTTCCACTTTTTGATGATGCATAACTAGTTAAGATTCCTGCTAGTGAAATAGTAAAGCCCATACCTAAGCTCATCACAATAGCCGACAAAACTCCAAGATATAAATTATCAGTACTAATACAAAACAAGACTATACTCATAACTCCAGGACAAGGGACGATTCCTACAGAAAAGGCCACAGCGTATTGTGATTTTTCATTTGAAAAATCAGTTTGTTCTTTCTCTTTTTTTGCTTTTATCGCTTTTACGAGCAGGTAAATTCCAACTGCCAAAATCATTCCAGCAGATATTATCATAGAAATATTACTAAGTTCTTGAAAAGTTCTAGAGAAAAGTCCTTTTAAAATAAAGTAAATAACAAATGTAATGCTCAAAGCTGATAAAGCATGCACAATGGAGATTAGATAGCCTAATTTTATGGCTTCTTTATAACTACCGCCACGAGATAAAAAATAAAACGAAACCAATGCCTTGCCATGACCTGGACCAGCTGCGTGAACTAAACCATATATAAATGAGATTGCTAGCACTACCATAACAGCACTTAAACCATTTTCATTGACCGAATTTATATATGAAGCAACTGAGTCGTTTAAATGATATTGCCAATTTACAATTTTATGCAAAAATTCACTGTAAAAATTCATATAATATCTTTAATAAGCATTGCGTAGCCGAAGTAAATTTCATTATCAACCCTTCTAATATAAAAATTTATATTTTTATTTAAAGGTTCTAACAATGTTTTTTTTAACATAAAAGAAATATAAGAACCTTTATCGTAAAACATAAGCACACTCTCTTTAATTTCAAAACTACAAATAAGATCAAACGAATATACTAATCTTCCAGCTTCATCTATAGTGGCTACAAAATTATCTAATTTTTCTATCTCTACATTTCTATCACTTTCTCTTATCTTTAAATAATAGTCATGATCTTTAAATAATTTTATTGTATTTCTTTTTATTAAAGCCATCTCATTTTCGCTAAATTTATTATCTTTATTTTTATCGTAATCCATTATAAGCACAGAAGAAGTCATTTGATCGAACTTCCACTCTACACTAAGTGAAGTAGCTTTAGTATCTTGGATATTGATTTTAGGGTAAACATCGATAAATATATGAGGATGTGCATATAAAACAATATTTGCAAGTAAAAAAATTATTATCTTTTTCATATTATTCCTAAATTAGTAGTTTCTTATGAACTCAATTTTAGCTGAAACTTATTAATACTTTTATAAAACCATTGGAGTCACTTAAAGCAGCTTTTATCGACTTTGAAGTGAGTTTAGGCTATTATGGCAAAAATTTTTATATAGGGATAAAATATTTTGAACGCAATTGCAATAAAACATAATAATGAAATTATTGACTTACAGACTGCTAAAGAGAAGGGTTTTGAAGGTGAGCCAATTCTCCTTGATAACTCAAAAGAGTCTCTAGAAGTTCTTCGTCACTCAACTGCACACTTGATGGCTCAAGCCATCAAGTCACTCTATCCTGATGCAAAATTTTATGTAGGACCGACTGTAAAAGAGGGGTTTTATTATGACTTTAAAACCGAGACAGAGATTGGAGAGAGTGATCTTAAAAAGATAGAAAAACAGATGCTCTCATTTGCTAAGAAAAAGTATGAGATCGAGAAGTATGAGATCTCTATGGATGAAGCAAAGGAAAAGTTCAAAGATGATCATTTAAAACTAGCAGTCATGCAGAGAATTACAGATGATAAAGTTAGCATATACAAGCAAGGTGAGTTTGAAGATCTTTGTCGTGGACCACATTTACCAAATATAGGGCTTATTAGATTTTTTAAACTTACTAAGATCTCAGGTGCATATCTAGGAGGTGACTCTAAAAACGAGATGTTAACTCGTATATATGGTATCGCTTTTGCAGACAAAGAGTCACTTAAAGCACATATGGAAATGTTAGCAGAGGCTGAGAAACGAGATCATAGAAAAGTTGGATCTGAGATGAAGCTCTTTACTTTTCGTGAAGAAGTAGGGGCTGGTTTTCCTATTTGGCTTCCAGCTGGTGGAAGACTTCGTGCAAGACTTGAGGGCCTTCTATATAAAGCTCATCGAAAGCGCGGTTATGAACCAGTTCGTGGTCCTGAAATGTTAAGAAGTGATCTTTGGAAAACATCTGGGCACTACCAAAACTATGGTGAAAATATGTATTTCACTAAGATAGATGATGTAGAATTTGGTGTAAAACCAATGAACTGCGTTGGGCATATTAAAGTATATGAAGACGAACTTCACTCTTATCGTGACTTGCCTATAAAGTATTTTGAGTATGGAGTAGTTCATCGCCATGAGTTCACTGGAGCACTTCATGGACTCTTTCGTGTTCGTGAATTTACTCAAGATGATGCACATATCTTCTGTACAAGTGATCAGATAGAAGAACAGATCATTGAAGTTGTTGATTTTGTAGATAAAATCATGTCTACATTTGAGTTTGACTATAAGATGATGGTATCAACAAAACCAGAGAAAGCTGTTGGAAGCGATGAAGTTTGGGATACATCTATCAAAGCTTTAAAGTCAGCTATGGATAAAAATGAACTGCCATATGAGATAGATGAAGGCGGTGGAGCTTTTTATGGTCCTAAGATTGACATTAAGATTACAGATGCCATAGGACGTGAGTGGCAATGTGGAACAATACAGCTAGATTTTAATCTTCCAGAGAGATTTGAGCTCGAATATAATGGCGAAAATAACGATAAAATACAACCAGTTATGATTCATAGAGCAATTTTAGGTTCTTTTGAGCGTTTTATTGGTATATTAACGGAGCATTATGCTGGAGAATTTCCAATGTTTATCGCTCCAACGCAAGTAGCTATCGTGCCAATCGCCGATACGCACAACGCTTATGCTAAAGAATTAGCAGATAAACTAATCGACATAAATGCCGATAGTGAGATATATAATAAAAACGATTCTCTTAACAAAAGAATCAGAACAGCAGAAAAAACAAGAGTTCCAATGCTCGTTATCATTGGAGATGAAGAGGTCGAAGGTAAGACTGTTGCCATCCGTGACAGAAGAACTAGAGAGCAGTACAATTTAAGCGAAGATGAATTTTTGAAGCTTATACAAACTAAAATAAATGAGGTAAATTTTTGAGTAAAAAAACAGACCGCGTCATAATGAATGACGATATCCGTGTAGCAGAATTGAGATGTAATATAGATGGAGGGGAGTCATTAGGGATTATTTCTACTGATGAAGCTATGAGTAAAGCAAATGAGCTAGGTATGGATTTAGTCCTTATCGCTCCAACTGCAAAACCACCAGTTGCTAAAATCATGGATTACGGTAAATACAAATACCAAGAAGAGAAAAAAGTCAAAGAGCAGAGAAAAAATCAGGTAAAAATCGTTGTAAAAGAGATTAAGCTATCTGTTAAAATTGCTGAAAATGATGTTGCTTACAAAGTTAAACATGCAAGAGAGTTTCTAGAAAAAGGTTATCATGTAAAGTTTCGCGTCTTTTTAAGAGGTCGTGAAATGGCTCATCCAGAAGCAGGTCGTGAAGTACTACTTCGTGTTTGGCCGATGATAGAAGATATTGGTGTAATGGAAAAGCCACCAAAATTTGAAGGTCGTTACTTCAATATGTATGTAATACCTCAAAAATAGCGAATAGCGGTTGCGCAGCAAATTTTCTTTCTCAGGCCTTTATATTTTAAAGGTTTGAGTAGTCCATTCCCTCTTCGCAAGTAAAGATAAGAGACTGAACTATCTTATCTTCAGCCGTTTTTCCTTCACCATATTCATCTAAGAAGCCAATCTCAATTTTACGCTCTTTAGGAGTGTTAATATCTTCATAACTTAGTAGATTTTGTATAAATAAGTCATTCATAAGTTATCCTTTGTAAAAAAAATTTACAAGAATAAAATGTGAAAAAAGTGTTATGATCTTAAGAGTGTATTAAGAGAAAGATCTATAAAGAAATCTTAACTCTTAGTGCATCTTCATCTATAGCATCACTAACATACTTAATAACTATTTTACCTTCAGTCTCATTTATGTACCACTCAGCTATATTTTCACTCTCAAGCGCGCTTAGTTTGTTTGTATCTACAAGCTCTTTAGATATAAAAAGATGTGAGTGTTTTGTAGGGTTTTTAAGTCTAATAGTCCATACTAACCAAACAGATGCCAGTACAGCAACTGAGATCCCAATAGTTCCTCTATCGCTAATGTCTAACATTAGTCCAGCTAAAGTTCCACCTACAAAGGTTGCAAAGTAAGCCACAGAGTTACCAATACCAAGTGCTGCTCCTCTTTGATGCACCTTAGCAAATTTGCTAATCATTGACTGAACAAGTGGTTCCATCATGTTAAAAGCTACAAAAAACATAACAACACCAACTACGAAAACTACACTTGATGATGTAAGTCCCATTATTAAAAATGCACCTATGAAAAGTACGATGGATGCTAAAAATATCTCTCGTGGTTTGTTGTATTTTTCTCCAAAAACCGCAGCTGGTCCCATCGCGATGAGTCCAAAAACCATAGCTGGCAAGTAAGCCATGTACAAATCACTCTTCTCCCAAGCAAACGCATCACTTGTTAGGATGATGGGGATAAGCACAAAAGCAACAGTCATAAGACCTTTTTGCATAGCGTTTATGATTATCATATTTAAAAGATTTGGATCTTTTAATATATCAGAAGTCCTTGCACTTTTATGATAGGTGTGCTTGATGCGTGGCGGGGTTGGAACCTTTGTAAAGAGAACAACCATGGCTAAAATAGCTAAGACGGCAGTTATAATAAAAAGAGCATCTACGCCATAAGCAGCGCCAACTACAGGTCCAAGTCCCATAGCTATAGCAAAACTAAGTGCGATAGTTCCTCCCATAATAGCCATCGCTTTTCCACGAACCTCTTCTTCTACAAGATCTGAGATCATGGCAGTAATGACTGAGCCTATAGCTCCAGCACCTTGTAAAAAACGACCTAACATCAGAGTGTAGATATCAGTAGCAAATGCAGCAACAAGTGAGCCGATAAGAAAGATGATAAGACCTACAAGAAGTGTCGGTTTTCTTCCTATCTTATCACTCATCGTCCCAAAAGGCACTTGAAGAAGTGCCTGCGTAAGTGCATAACCACCAACTACTATACCAACAAGAAAAGGAGTAGAACCCTCTAATCCTAAAGCATAAACAGAGATAACAGGTAAAACTAAAAAGAGACCTAAAAATCTAAGAGATAAAATTGCGGAGAGGGGGAAAACTTTTTTAAACATGAAGTGCCTTGTATTTTAGTATAATTTCTCAATTATATAGAAAAGATTATTACATAGAGTATAAGGGAAGAAATTTGAAATTAGTTTTAGCTACATCTAATAAAGGTAAAGTAAGAGAGATAAAAGCACTCTGTGAGGAATATGATGTTATGGCATATAGTGAGCTTATAGAAGAGTTTGAGATAATAGAGAATGGGGATAGTTTTAAAGAAAATGCACTTATAAAAGCTAGAGCAGTTTATAAAGCTCTAGGAGATGAAAAGGCAGTAGTAATAGCTGATGATAGTGGTATTAGTATAGATCTGCTTGATGGTAAACCTGGGATCTATAGTGCAAGACACGCTGGAGTTGGTGCAGATGATAAAGAGAACCTTTATAAACTTATAGAAGATCTAAAAGTTAAAGGAATAAAATCTTCGCCCGCTCACTACACAGCGGCAATTGCCATTGTTACAAAAAAAGGTGAGTATAGTGTTCATGGTTGGATGTATGGAGATGCTATAGCTGAAGCTAGAGGAGATGGCGGTTTTGGTTATGATCCTATGTTTATTCCATTAGGGTATGACAAAACTTTGGGTGAGCTAGATGATGAACTTAAAAAGAGACTCTCACATCGTTCAAAAGCCTTAAGTCTTGCAAAAAGGATCCTAAAGAGTTTATAAATCCATCCTTGGATATTAAAGTTCTAAATAGATACTACATCCATGGTATCTTTTTAACTAAAGAACTGCACTAGTGTTATAAAAACCTTTGACTTAGTTTATAAAAAGATCTCTCTAGTCTCTCTACAAAACTATGTAAACGATTGTTATATTCGTTTATAGCTTGCATAATAACCTCCTATAGTGTCAATAGCGACAAAGCAAGTACTATTCCTCTTTTTTATATTGAAGAGTAGGAGAGAGATTTAAAGTAAGATTAAGAGTAAAACGCCAAAGATTATTCTATATATACCAAAAGAGACAAAGGTAAACTTCTCTAAAAAGACTAAAAAAAGCTTTATTGTAAGGTATGCCACAACAAAAGAAACCACAAAACCAACCGCTAAAATAGTGAGATTTTCATTAGTAAATTCATGATAATGTTTTACCAGATCATAAGCAGTTACAGCGCACATAACAGGAAATGCAAGTAAAAAGCTAAACTCTGCACTAGCTTTTCTACTAAGTCCAACAACTAAAGCTCCAATGATAGTAGCTCCAGCCCTACTTGTGCCAGGGATCAAAGCAAAGATCTGAGCAAAACCTATAAACATAGATTGCTTTAGAGTGACTTCTTCTACATCATCTATAAGCATTTTTTCTTTTGGTATAAAAAACTTCTCAACTACTAAAAAAATAACACCGCCAACTATAAACATAACAGCAACCACTTCAACACTAAAGAGAGCTTTGATCTCTGATGAGAAGATAAAACCAACAGTGCCAATAGGGAGAAAAGCTAAAATAATCTTTGTCCATAAGTCGATCTTTTCAAGAGTAAACTTCTCTTTGTAGTTAAATACTACTGCTAAAATTGCAGCAAATTGAATAATAACTTGATAGGCTTTGGTAGCTTCACTTTGATCTATGCCTAAAAACTGACTTGCAACTATGAGATGTCCAGTAGAAGAGATGGGCAAAAACTCTGTAAATCCTTCTATTATTCCTAAAATTATCGAATCAAAAATCGTCACTACAACTGCCTTTAATGTGAAAAATCATCATATTTTAATATCGCAATAGTAGCATATTAAAACTATAAAAAACTTAGATATTAGGAACTTTTAAAAGCTCAAATAATCAAAAATTTAGCTTATTTGGATATAATACGAGGTTTTAAAATCAAACTAATCTTGTAGGACTTTTTAAATGTTACTTTTTACTCCTGGACCAACTCCAGTTCCTCAAAATGTTCGTAATGCCATGAGCGATGAGACTATGCATCACCGCACACCAGAATTTGAAGCTATCTTTGAGACAACACGCAAACATCTTTTTGAGCTTTTTAAGAGTGATGAAGTTGTTATGCTCTCATCTAGTGGAACTGGTGCTATGGAAGCGGCAGTTATAAATCTTTGTCACTCTAAACTTTTGAGTGTAAACTCTGGAAAGTTTGGAGAGAGATTTGGGAAAATCGCAAAGGCTCATGGATTAAAAAACATTGAGATAAAAAATGAGTGGGATACACCCGTTAGTGCCCAAGATGTAGTCCAAGCATTAAAAGCAAACCCAGAGATAGATGCAATAGCAGTTCAGATAAGTGAATCAGCAGGTGGACTTCGTCATCCTGTAGAGGAGCTAGCAAAGGCGGCTAAAGAGATAAATCCAAACATTATGATAATAGCTGATGGTATCACGGCTGTTGGTGTTGAAGCTATAGATGTTACTAATATTGATTGTCTAATTGCAGGAAGCCAAAAAGCTTTGATGTTACCACCAGGGTTAGCAATACTTGGACTAAGTAATGGGGCAATTGAGAAAATTGGAGAGGGCAAAGGTTACTATTTTAATCTTGCTACTGAGATAAAAAACCAAAGAAAAAACACTACAGCGTGGACAGCGGCAACAACTCTAACTATAGGGCTTTTAGAAGTTTTAGAAACGATAAAGAGAGATGGCGGAATAGAAAAACTATATAGTGATACAAAGCTTAGATCCATTGCAGTTACAAATGCTCTAAAAGCTATCGGTCTTCATATCTATCCAAAAAAACCAGCAATCTCTATGACAACTATAGATGACGCAGATGCATCAGAGATTAGAAAGATACTTAAAAATGAGTTTTTAGTAAATGTAGCAGGTGGGCAAGACCACCTAAATGGAAAGATCTTTCGTATAAATCAGATGGGGTTAATCCCCGACTATGAAATGGCTTGGGTTGTAAATGCAGTAGAGCTTACACTCGCAAAACTAGGACGAAGAGTCTACGATGGATCTGCAAACAGAGTCTTTAATGAGACAATGTTTGTCACTAAAGCTTAATCATGATACTTGAACATGAGATCCCAAACGGATCAAAACTCTACTTTGGCAAGGGTGCTAGAGTAAAGCGTGAGATTGAGAATGTTGCTAGTACTATCTTAGATGCAAATGGATTTGAGGAGATTGTAACGCCAGTTTTCTCTTACCATCAGCATCTAAGCATCGCAGATGAGAAGAGACTCATTAAAGCAAATGATGAAAAAAACAATCCAATATCTCTAAGAGCGGACTCTACTATAGATGTGATTCGCATCATCGAGAAAAGACTTGGTAGAAATACTCAGCATAGAAAATGGTTCTATATCCAGCCTATTTTTACTTATCCAACTACTGAACAAAACCAGATAGGTGCTGAGTTTATGGGAGAGAAAAAACTCTCATCTGTTATGAAAATAGCGACTGAAATTTTACATAAACTTGAAGTTAAGCCTCTGATTCAGATATCAAATATCAGAATTCCAAAACTCTTAGTAGAGATGTTTGACGAGTTAAGTTTGGATGATTTTAGACATACAAATATAGATAAATTTTTAAATCTTGATATCGAGTGGCTAAAAAAACTTGTATATCTTCAGCATACTCATCAGTTAGATGAGCTTTTAATGGTTGTGCCAAAGTCTATAAAGATAGAGTTAGAAAAGATGCAGGATTTAGCTCAAGAGGCATCATCGAAAAATATAGTTTTAGCGCCAATGTATTATGCACAGATGCTCTACTATGATGAAGTTTTTTTTAGAATGATAGATAAAAATGAAGTCTATGCAAGAGGCGGAAGATATACAAGTTCAGAGATCAACTCTGTTGGATTTGCAATATATACAGATGCACTTTGCGAAAAAATAGTTTTAAACGATAGCAATAACAAAAGAGGGAATTTTAATGAAAGCTGATTTGATAGTAGGTATCCAATGGGGAGACGAAGGAAAAGGTAAGATAGTAGATAGACTTGCATCTAGTTATGATATGGTTTGTAGAAGTCAAGGCGGTCATAATGCTGGACATACTATCTGGGTTGAGGGCGTAAAATACGCACTTCATCTTATCCCATCTGGCGTACTAAATCCTAAAGCTATAAATGTTGTAGGAAATGGTGTAGTGCTCTCTCCTGAGTCTATTATAAAAGAGATGGAGCAATTTGAAGGCTTAGAAGGTCGTCTTTTTATCTCAGATAAAGCGCATTTAAATCTTCCTTATCACGCACTAATAGATCAAGCAAAAGAGAGACTAAAAGGCGATAAAGCTATTGGAACAACTGGAAAGGGTATCGGACCAGCCTATTCTGATAAAATAAATAGAAATGGTTTTCGAGTAGCTGAGTTACTAGATCCTAAAAAGCTTTGTGCATCTATACTAGATTATTTTGAGCAAGATAGAGCTATTTTTGATGTTTTAGAAATTCCTACACCAAAAGAGAGCGAACTCTTAGCAGAACTAGAGGGCTATAAAGCAAAACTAGCACCATATATTACTGATACTACGCATATGGTTTGGAAGGCTCTTGATGAGAAGAAAAAGATCCTACTTGAGGGTGCTCAAGGAACTATGCTTGACATTGACCATGGAACATATCCATATGTAACTTCATCAGCAACTGTAAGTGCAGGAGCTTGTACAGGTCTTGGGATCAGTCCTAAAGATATTGGTAAAGTTATAGGTATAGTAAAAGCTTATTGTACTCGCGTGGGTAATGGTCCTTTTCCTAGTGAAGATCTAGGTAAAGAGGGTAAACTCTTAGGCGAGAGAGGTCATGAGTTTGGAACTACAACTGGGCGAGCAAGAAGATGTGGTTGGTTTGATGCAGTTGCAACTAGATATGCAAGTCGTTTAAATGGTTGTGATGAGTTAGCACTTATGAAGCTTGATGTTCTTGATGGTTTTGATGAGGTAAAAGTTTGTGTAGCTTATGAGCTTGTTGGTGTAGAGATAGACTATCTTCCATCGAATTTAGAAGATGTGACACCGATCTATAAGACTTTTAAGGGTTGGGATAACTCAGTAGGAGTTAGAAAATTTGAAGATCTACCAGCTTCAGCTCAAGAGTATGTTAAAATCATCGAAGAGATCTCAAAAACAAAAGTAGGCATTATCTCAACTTCTCCTCATAGAGAGGATACGATAATACTCTAAGCCTAACCACCCTTGTCACACCTCTCCTGAGGTGTGACATATATCTTAATTAGGTGTATATGCATTCCACCTCAGGAGAGGATGGAACGAGATAAGGAATGTTGTATGAAAACCCGCTTTACCCCCTTAGTCAAGTTAAAAAAAACTGCTATGGATAAAAGCGAGGGTATTTTACAAAAGGCAAATGCTGACTTAAACTCAGCAAAAGTTGCACTAGAGAAATCCTACGAAACACTAGATGAGATCACAAGTCCACAGCATGGAAACATGAGAGAGTTTCTTACCTCTCGTGAGCTCTTAAATTCCGCAAGAGGCTTTGTCAAACACAATCAAGAGTGGATCGTTTATGCACAAGATCAAGTAAATCAAGCAAAAGAAAAACTAAAACTAGATACTATTGAGCATGAAAAATTTAAATACTTAGAACTTCAAGAGGCAAATAAAGAGCTAAAGAGACTCAAAATTCAAGAGATGAAAGATCTCGATGAAGTAGCACTTATGACTCACAACAAAAAGGAAAGAAATTGAAAATATTTATACTCCTACATCTCCTTTTAGCATCACTTCTATCATTAGAGACAAGCGATAAACTCTTTGAATGTACTGAGATCTTCAAAGAGAGAAAGAGTGAGCTCTTAGTTGAACTTGAGCGCATAGATGAACAAAAACAAGCACTTAGTGCCTTGCAAATCGCGACAGAAGAACTACTCAAAAAAAAAGAAACAAGACTCAATGAAAAAGAAGAAGTAGTAGATAAAAAACTCTTAGAAATAAAAGAAAAAGAAGACTCCATCAAACAAATGCTTACAAAAAATGAAGGGATCTTAGAAGAATTAAAAAATATAAAGATGGATAAAATAGGTCAAACATTTGCAAAGATGAAAGAAGCTTCAGCTGCTGCGATACTCTCAGATATGGAAAATGAAGAAGCAGCATCTATTCTTAGCTCGTTAAAACCAAAAACTGTAGGAAAAATTTTATCTAAGATGGAACCTAAAAAAGCGTCTGATTTAACACTTCTATTAGTTAAGTAATTAACTCTTACAAAATAATTTTTAAAGCTCTAGAGCGTAAGATTAGTAAATAATCAAACTCTAATCATTTTTATTGTAAAATTCACAAATTAATTTAACAAGTAGGGTCACGCGATGAAAATATCACTAAAAACTATACCTCACATATCTAGCAGGGTTGCAATTGACTTAAATAAAAGTGGTGTTGTCACGATGACAAAAGGGCTTGAGATAGTAGCAAAAGAGGCTGAGAAGGTACTTGCTCATAGCGTAAAGCAAGAGATGGCACTAGAAGAAAAAGCTGGAGAGATCTGTGATGAAAATGAAGAAGAGATTGAGTTCATGCTTGCAGATGAGAGACAGCTATTTTTTATGATAAAGAAAAAATTAGCACCAGAATTTGGTGTTATACTAAACTACGAAGAGAGATACTCAGATATCTCTCATAAGATTTTAGATGAGCTTTATGAAGAGGATTTGATCCACTTTGATGTTACAGAAAACCGTATAAAAAATATTATCTATAATGCTATAACATCATTTATAGCAGATGCTTCACAGATAGAAGATGCAGTAATGGATAGGATTAGATCTTATAAGAAAAGATATATCCCAGGAACAGATGAGTTTGATATTCTTTATGAAAAAATTTATAGAGAAGAGCTTATGAAAAGAGGCATGGAATAATGAGAGTAAATTTTCTTTTTAAGCAAAGGAGAGCTAAGTGAAAGCGTATATATATCTTGAAAATGGAACTTTTTTAGAAGCAAATAGTTTTGGTGCAGAAGGTACTGTAGTTGGTGAAATAGTTTTTAATACATCTATGACAGGCTATCAAGAGATTATGTCTGATCCATCATATGCAGGACAGTTTGTTACATTTACTATGCCCGAGATTGGGAATGTTGGTGCAAATGAGCAAGACATGCAAAGCTCAAAAGCACATGCGAAAGGTGTACTGGTTAGAAAATATCAAAACAGATATTCGAACTTTAGAGCTGAGGGACCATTAGATGAGTTTTTGATAAAGCATAACGTAATGGGAATTTGCGATATTGATACAAGATATCTAACTAAGATGATAAGAAAAGAGGGTGCTATGATGATGATAGCATCTACTTCTATTGGTGATAAAGCAGAGCTAAAAAAGATTTTAGAGAGTTCTCCTCGCATTGAAGATATAAACTATATAGAAGAAGTTAGTACAAAAAAAGCTTATATTCATGAAAGTTCTACTTACTCAGATCGAGAATTTAAGTATGATGCTCCTCCGACTCCTCAGGCAAATATTGCAGTAATTGATTTTGGTGTAAAAAGAAATATTTTAAATGGGCTGGTGGGTGCAGGGATGAGTGTTGAAGTTCTTCCAAATAACTTTAGTGCGGATGACTTGATAGAGAAATACACTTCAAAATCTATAGATGGAGTATTTCTGTCAAATGGACCTGGTGATCCACTTGTATTAAAAAAAGAACAAGAGCAGATAAAAAAACTCATAGATGCAAAGGTACCAATGTTTGGAATCTGCCTAGGGCATCAACTACTCTCTATCTCTCATGGCTATGAGACATATAAATTAAAATTTGGACACCACGGTGGAAACCATCCTGTTAAGAATATTAAAAATGGATTTGTAGAGATTACAGCTCAAAACCATAACTACAATGTTCCTGATAATATAGTAGAGATTGCAGAAGTAACTCACATTAATCTTTTTGACAATACAATAGAAGGGTTAAGGTATAATGACTCTCCAATTTTTTCAGTTCAGCATCATCCAGAGGCAAATCCTGGACCAAAAGAGAGTAATTATGTATTTAACGAATTTCTTTCACTTATAAAAAGATAAAACTAAGATGCACTTAGCATCTTAGTCTCCTCATAAGCCAACCAAAAAATAAACCTCACTTTCTTAAACAAATATAAATTTACAAAAGTAAACAAAAAACTTATATTTTTCAAATTTGTCATAAAATAGTCATTTTTTAAGATACTTTAAACATTTCTATGGTTATAGTAATGCTGTTAATTGGTCTAATTATATGGTCATATATCTAATTAGGCATAATTGCTTTGAATCTTTAAGGAGGCTATATATGGAGAATCGTCCATTAGAGTACGACTATACGGTTACGAAGATGTTTATGTTCACAACAATTGCTCTAGGAATTGTTGGCATGCTCATCGGTGTAATTTTAGCATTTCAACTTGCTTATCCAGGGTTAAACCTGATGTTAGGTGAAGGTCTTGCTGAATATACAAACTTTAGTCGTCTTCGTCCACTGCATACTGATGCAGTTATTTTCGGGTTTACACTTAGTGGTATTTTTGCTACTTGGTATTATGTTGGTCAGCGTGTATTAAAAGTATCAATGGCAGAGTCAAAACTGCTGATGTTTTTAGGCAAGTTGCACTTTTGGTTGTACATAATAACTGTTGTAGCAGTTGTTATATCACTTTTTGCAGGTGTTACTACTTCAAAAGAGTATGCTGAATTTGAGTGGCCTATCGATATCGCAATCGTTGTCGTGTGGGTTCTTTTTGGTATGAGTATATTTGGACTTATCGGTATTCGCCGTGAAAAATCACTATATATCTCTGTTTGGTACTATATAGCTACATTCCTTGGAATAGCTATGCTTTATCTATTTAACAATATGGAAATCCCGACTATAATGGCATCTGCGCCTGATGGGAGTCATGTAGGCGGAAACTGGTGGCACTCTATCTCTATGTACGCAGGTACAAATGATGCACTAGTTCAATGGTGGTATGGTCACAATGCTGTTGCATTTGGTTTTACTGTTCCTATAGTTGCGATGATCTACTACTTTTTACCAAAAGAGTCTGGTCAAGCTATCTACTCATATAAGTTATCATTACTATCTTTTTGGGGATTGATGTTTCTTTATCTATGGGCTGGTGGTCACCACTTATTATACTCAACTGTTCCTGACTGGATGCAGACAATGGGTTCAATTTTCTCTGTTATCCTGATCTTACCATCATGGGGTTCAGCGATAAATATGCTTCTTACAATGAAGGGCGAATGGCAACAAGTTGCAGCATCTCCACTTATTAAGTTTATGATTCTAGCTTCAACATTCTATATGTTCTCTACATTAGAAGGTCCTATTCAGGCCATCAAATCAGTAAATGCAATAGCGCACTTTACAGACTGGATTGTTGGGCATGTTCATGACGGTGTTCTTGGATGGGTTGGCTTTATGATTATGGCTGCACTATTTCACATGGCTCCTCGTGTATTTAAGAGAGAGATCTACTCAAAAAGCCTTATGACTTCACAGTTTTGGATTCAAACGCTAGGTGTTGTTTTATACTTCACTTCTATGTGGATTGCTGGTATTACTCAAGGTATGATGTGGCGTGCTCACGATGAATTTGGTAACTTAGCTTACTCGTTTATCGATACTGTTACTGTATTACATCCTTATTACACTATTCGTGGTGTTGGTGGATTGTTATACTTAGTTGGTTTCTTTATGTTTGCTTATAACATATACAAAACTATGTCTGCTCGTCCTGTTGAAGAATCTGAGCTACAATCTGCATCGCCTATGGGCGCATAGAAAGGGAGGATTATATTATGTTTCATTGGTTAGAAAAGCATCCGTTCTTTTTCTCGGTAGGTGTGTTCTTAGTAATTGCTTTTGCAGGATTGGTAGAGATTCTTCCAAGTTTTGCTCAAGCTTCTCGTCCTGTGATAGGAACTAAGCCATATTCAATTTTGGAGACTACTGGTCGCCAAATCTATATAAAAAATAGTTGTAATGCTTGTCACTCACAGCTTATCCGTCCATTTAAATCAGAGACTGACCGTTATGGTCACTACTCATTAAGTGGTGAGTATGCATATGATAGACCATTTCTTTGGGGTTCTAAAAGAACTGGACCAGACTTAATGCGTGTGGGTAACTATCGTACTACAGACTGGCATGAAAGTCATATGAAAGATCCATCTGGTGTTGTTCCAGGATCTGTTATGCCTGCTTATCGTTGGATGTATAGCAATATAGCTGATATCCCAACAGCATATGCAGAACAATTAACAAATGCACAGTTCTTCTCGGTTCCTTATAATGAGCCAATTCCTATGAAAGATGGAACTACAGAAGTGGTTAAGATGGCCAACAATGTAACTGATGCACATGCCATGGCTTTAGCTGAAGCTAAAGAGATTGCAGTTGATATGAAAGATCAAAATGTTAAAGATGCAGTTGCTCGTGGTGAGATTCCTGAGATAGTAGCTCTAATTGCATATCTTAATAGTCTTAAGTAAAAAGGGTTTATAGTGGATATTGCACAATTACAAGCTTATGGTTACTTCGCACTAACTGTGTTTTTAGTTATTGGACTCTATGGATATATATATCATTTATATTCAAAGAGAAAAAACTCTGATGGAGTTGACTATGAAGAGTATAGCAATATGGCACTACATGACGATATAGATGATACTCCTGTAGCATCTATATCAGACGATAAAAAGAAATAGGAGAGAGATATATGAATAAGCTTTATCTTTGGGGAATTATCATTACTGCAATTATGTTAGGGGCTACGTATTACACGATATTCTTAACTAAAGGTGGTTTAAATGGTGATATCGTAAATATGCTTGCTATTGCAGGTGCTATATCACTTGTAATAATTACAGTTTTTGTTGTGATTAAGTATGTTCGTCAAATGCAATCCGATACTGCACAGGGTCAGTTAGCTGATGAGCAGTGGGATGGAATTGGCGAATATTTAAATGACTTACCGATGGGTTGGGCAATCGCATTTTTGCTTACAATGATTTGGGGTATGTGGTATTTTACAATAGGTTATCCTGTAAACGCATATTCACAAATTGGTGAGTATAATGAAGATTCAGCAGCACACAATGCAAAGTTTGAGTCTAAATATGCTGATATTACTGGCGATAGACTAATCGATATGGGTAAGTCAGTTTTCTTAGCAGAGTGTAAAGTGTGCCACGGTTTAAATGCTGATGGTATAGATGGCAAAGCAGCAGATCTAAATGTAAGAATGGAAGCAAATGTTGTAAAATTTGCTATCGAGAATGGTTCAAACAACCACTTACTAGGATCAGAGATGCCAATGCCAGATCGTAATGGTCTATTTAACTCTAATACAGGTGCCCTTATTACAGATGCAGAAATAGATGTTGTTTCTAAGTATGTAGCTAATGGTATGAGCGGAGCTGGTGCTGATGTGTTTGTTGGTACTTGTGCAGCTTGTCATGGTGAAGATGGTAAAGGTATGGAATATGTAGCTCCAAGTGTTGCAACATTTAGTCCAGAACTTGTTACTAACATCTTAAACCATGGTAAAAAAGGTAGCATAGGTCAAATGCCGGCATTTGATAGACTTAATGCTAAGCAAAAAGAAGCTGTTGGCGCTTATGTCACAGATTTAAGCAAATAAGGAGTCAGGTATGAATGAAAATAGAAGCGTATTTGCTCTTGATGGTATTACTGGCATGTTAATAGCTACTGTTTTACTACTAAGCATCCTTGCTGTTCTAACAGTGTGGGGTCTTAGTGTACAAAATGCTAACATGTCTAATTTTTACGAAATCAAAGATGAAAAATCAATCAAAATGTTTAGCACAGAAAATGCTAAGCATGTTGTTGATGTGAAGTAAAGGAGTAAATAATGGATAAAATAATTTCATGGGGCCTTGTTATCATGGCAATTTACACAATTTACGCGGTGGTAACACCAAATCATCTTTTTGTTGGTTAGGGATTTTCTTGAAATTTCTTAACAGAGGGCTCCTAGCCCTCACCCTCATTTTTTTTACAAGCCTACTGCAATCTAAAGAGTATTTATATAAAGATGAAGTTATCTTCAACCCAGCATTTAATCAAGAGATTAACAAGCTAGGTAGCGAACTATATGAAAAAACTGGAATATCTCTAAAGCTAGTAATGCTAAGAGAGTTGCCAAATGGTAAAAATATAGTTGAATATGAAAAAGAGCTAATGCAAAATTTTAATGAGCCTACTATACTTCTGACTTTTTCAGAGTTAGATATGAGAGTAGACATTTTAGCAAATCCTGCATCTTTATATGAATATTTTGATAAAAAACAAGTCCTTAGCCCCATCTCATCTAGGGCTCAGGCTTTTGTTATAGCACTTATAAATATGGACTTTAGTGATATGAGTAGCGGAGGCACGATTCTCCCACTTCTAGCACAAAAAGCCAAAGATGGTGAACAAAAAGGAAAATATTCAGGATCCATGTTTAACGGTTACGCGGATATTGCTGAGCAAGTTGCAAAGAGTAAAAATGTGGTTTTAGAAAATGCAGTAGGCAGTGCAAATCAAACTAGTATTTTAGTTGTCAAAGTGTTGTTTTATGGTGTGATACTATACGCATTGTTGATCTATATAAAGAGAAAAATATATCCAAAGAGGCAAAGAGATGAAAAAAAGTAGCGGAATTATATGGCCATATGCTGTTAGCATAGCTATAATTTTAGTTTTTGGTGCTTGTGTTGCAACTGTCGTGATCACAAATACACTCCCAGTTGAGGATAGCGATACTTATATGAGAGGTTATCATGAGGCTGATGCTGCAGCAAACGAGATCATAGAAGCTCGCATTGCTTTTGACAAAGAGTACACGGTTGACTATATAAATGAAGGTTTAAATCTTGATAATAGTACTATAAAGTATAAAGTAACTGATAAGCAAAATAATCCTATAAACGATGCAAAAGTAAAGATCGTAATTACAAGACCAAACAACCATAAGCATGACCAGATATTAGAGTCATTTGAAGTGAGTGATGGCATCTATAGTTTTGAGTCTATAAAGATACCAATAGAAGGTAGATGGGATATTATGGCTAAGGTAAATGTTGGTAAACTTGAGAGATACTTAAATATAAAAGCAGATACAAGAAAAGATGAAATAGTAGAATATTAGACTATAATATCTACCATGCAAAATAAAACAATTATTCTTCCAACAGCTCGGGCTATACGCCACGAGCTTCTCCAAATAGAAAATCAAACACTTTTTTTACCAAACTACATAAGTATGAGTGAGTTTCTCTCAAAACTTTGCATCGTAAAAGATATGAAGATGGTAGATGAAGATAGCAGAGTTTTGCTTCTTCTAGAAGCTTCGGACTTTAGCTCATTCTCAGCTCTTCGCATCGAGCGAAACTTCTTTACATTTACTAAAAATTCCTCATATATTTTCAAATTTTTCCAAGAGTTAAGCGCTGAGATCTATGACATAGAAGATCTAGACACCTCAGATATCTACGCAGAGTATGAAGAGCATATAAGCATACTTCAAGAGCTGTATAGACGTTATGAAAAGCTCTGCCAAAAACGTGGCATATTAGATAGAGTTTTTTTACCAAAACTTTATGAGTTTAACAGCTCTTATGCATCTTCACACAAAGAGATAGAGCTAAGAGCAGTAGGTCATATTACAAACTTTGAGTTTGAGCTACTAGCAAAGTGTTGTGAGTATTCAAACATCACTATTATCTTTGATGCAACGAAGTTTAACTCTAAGATGCAAGAGAGGCTAGCACTTATAACAGAGATAGAATTTGAGATAGGACAGAGATACAAGATCTCGCTAAATACAAAACAGATACTACAACAAGATCCAATAACACAAAACAAAAATGTAAACTGTGAATCTTTTACTCAGCGTTTGTTGCAAGTTGCATTTGTAAAGAAAAAACTATATGAATTCATAAAAAAAGGTTACAAGGCAAAAAACATCGCAATCGTTTTACCAGATGAGAGTATGGCAAAGCACCTAAGAGAGTTTGATAAAGTAGGCAATTTTAACTTTGCTATGGGAGAGCCATTTAGTTCATCACTGATACACCAAAAGATAAGTGCTTCTTGTGTGGCGATAGAAAACAGATCTCAGGAAAACTTTGCAAGACTGCAAAGAGTTGGAGACGAGATATACAAAGCACTTTTTAGTATTTACTATAAAAAAACTCAAGAACTAGATTGTATGGAACTTCTAAACTCTTTTTTAGAGTTATGTGAAGTGACGAAAGAAGAAAAAAAGATATATAGTGAACAAGTGTATCTACTAAAAAATATACTACCAAGCATGAAAGGTATGAGTGTCAAATCTTTGATGTCTATATTTTTGCAAAGACTAAGCTCCACTGCTCTTGATGATGTAAGAGGTGGAGAGATTACAGTTATGGGACTACTAGAGACTAGAGCTATAAACTTTGATGCGGTTATCATCCTTGACTTTAGCGACGCAAATGTTCCAAAGAGAAGTGACAAAGATATGTTTTTAAACACAAATATTAGAGAGATGGCAGGCTTACCAACAATGAATGATAGAGAGAACCTGCAAAAATACTACTACGAGATGCTAATAAACTCAGCAAAAGAGGTAGCCATCTCTTATGTAAATTCACAAGAGAGTTCGCCTTCAAGATTTTTAAAGCATCTTGGCATTAGAGAGCAAAGCAATTTCGCAGAACAAGACTATGCAAAGATACTTTTTGAAGATATAGAAGAAGAGGCAGATCTACAAGATGGAGAGATAAAACTCGCTTACTGCTTTAAAGATGTAACACTCTCAGCCACAAAACTAAAAGCATTTTTAATCTGCAAAAGAAGATACTATTACAAATATATAAAAGCCATAAAAAACCATGAGATCCCAAAAGATATGCCAGCTGAACATGAGATAGGAACAGCCGTTCATGAAGCTTTGAAAAATCTATATACAAAAAAAACTTCTTATACGAACCTTGAAGAGTTAAAAAAAGATCTTCGTAGTGAGTTGGATGCAGTCCGTGGGAAAAGTGAATTAGATAAGTATCTCATCGAGCTACAAAAGAGAAGACTTGATGAGTTTTGTCTCCTAGATCTTGAGAGATTCTCTCAAGGTTATAGAGTCTTTGCTTGTGAGAGAGAGCTAAAGACTTCATATGCAGGAATGAAGCTTATGGGAACTATAGATAGGATAGATATCAAAGATAAAACTCTTGAGGTGCTTGACTATAAAACAGGATCTTATCCAATATTTAACGCAAAAAACTTTAGCGAAGCGACAGATTTTCAGCTAGAGTTTTACTATCTTTTAGCCTCAGGTCTAGGAGAAGTCAGTTCATGCGGATATTACGACTTAAAAAACACAAAGATTGCAAATGAGAGTTTTTTACAAGAGAAACTAGAAGTTTTAGGCTCACATATAAAAGATCTTTTGATGATAGAAGATGTGAACTTTGAGCTATGCGAAGATACAAAGCATTGCCAATATTGCGAATATAAAATTATGTGTGGTAGAGAGTGATGTTTAAGCAAAACCTTCTTTCTAGTTCCAATGCTCTGCGTTGGAACTCATATATGCCTGAGTTGCAGTATATATAGACTCCCACGCGGAGCATGGGAGCCAGATAAAGAGATGTGTGGTTTGAAACTTTGGTACGGCTTTTGGAAGCGAGGTTTCAACCTCGCCCTGAGTGATAAAAAAACAAAAAAAGGCAGTAAATATGCTTAAACAAAACCTAGCCTATGAGGCGAGTGCTGGAAGTGGTAAGACTTTTATGCTTGTTGTTCGCTACCTTTCACTACTTTTTTTAGGAGCAACTCCATCAAAGATCCTAGCTCTTACTTTTACAAACAAAGCAGCTTATGAGATGCAAGAGAGAATAGTTGAAACCTTAGAAGAGTTAGAAAATAGGGGCGAGTTAGATGAGATCGTAAAAGTGACAGGCTTGCAAAAAGCAGAATTACTAAAAAATAGAGATGAGATTTTAGAGAAGTTTTTAAACTCAAACTCCAAGATCATGACTATAGACAAGTTTTTCTCTCACATCTTACGTAAGTTTTCGCTCTACGCTTCGCTTATGCCAGACTTTACGACAATGGGCTCTCAGCACGAGTTAAAACTTCTTTCACGCTTTTTAAAAGAGGTAAGAAATGCAAGAAAACTAGAGACACTAATAACGCTCTCTCTACAATCAAACAAGAGACTTACAGATATTTTTTCACTTTTAGATGAGTTTTATATTAAGCAACAAGAGATCTCACATTTGGAGTTTAGAAAACAAGAATTTTCTCACTTTGAAGATGTCGCAATGAAGAACTTAGAGAGTCTAAGAGAAATAGTGAGTAGATGCAAAAGTGCTTCGCAAACTGTTATAAATGCTGTAGATGCTGCAACTTACGAGGAGCTTCTAGCTAAGAGTTGGCTAGGTCGTGAGAGCTTGGACTATAGAACATTTTCAAAGTGTTTTACTCCAGAGATGGATCTACATTTAGTAGAGATCCAAGCTTCCATAAAAGCACATACTATTGCAAAAGAGCAGAACTTTTTTTATGCACTAAACGAACTTAGTGGGATCTATGAAAAGTCTAAAAAAGCACTCTATATAGAAGATAGTGAGCTTAGTTTTAACGATGTTACACTCTTAGTTTATAAGATCTTAAGAGAGCAGATTGATAGTGAGTTTTTGTACTTTAGACTTGACGCAAATATAGAGCATATTTTACTAGATGAGTTTCAAGATACTAGCATTTTGCAGTATGAGATACTTAAACCACTTATAAACGAGATAGTCTCAGGTAGCGGAGTAAAAGAAGATGCAAGCTTCTTTTTTGTGGGAGATGTAAAGCAGTCTATTTATAGGTTTCGCGGTGGTGTGAGTGCATTGTTTGGTGAGGTTGTAAAAGAGTGTCATACAGAAGTTGAAGCACTTCTTACAAACTACAGATCTCAAGAAAACATTATAGAGTTTGTAAATGAGACATTTAAAGATAAGATCAAAAACTACGCCCCGCAAAAAACAAGAGAAGATGCAAAAGGTGGCTATGTTGAAGTAAAAGTAGCTGAGGATATTTTAGAAGCTACACTTACTAAGACAAAAGAGTTAATAGACCTAAAAACAGACATAAATGAAATTGCCATACTTTGTGCTACAAATGGCGATGGCGAGATCATAAAGCAGCTCTTAGAAGATCAAAATATAGAAGTAGTTACTGAGACAACAACAAAGTTAATTAACCAAAGATCTGTAAAAGCGGTTTTAGAATACTTAAAATATCTCTATTTCCAAGAAGAGATCTACAAATACAACTTTTTTGCACTTATTCAAAGAGATCTAGAAAATATTGCAATGCCAGATCTTAAAAAAACAAAACTCTCACAACTTGTAAAAAATGCCATAGATAAGTACAAACTATTTAGTGACGACTTTCATCTTATCCGCTTTATGGCTGCCATAAGTGCTTACGATGACATAGAAGCTTTACTTTTTGAGTATGAGAGACTCGATATTAGTGCTGCGGCTTCTGACATAAGTGGGGTAAGAGTTCTGACCATTCACAAGTCAAAAGGCTTAGAGTACGAACATGTAATTGTGATGGATAGACTCAAAAAAGCACCACCAGCAAGAGATGCAATAGTCTATGAATATGATGGGATCAAACTAAGAGATCTCTACCTAAGAGTTAAAGGTCGAGATGAGCTAGATCTACAATATGCCGAGGCGTTAGCAAAAGAGAAGATCTTAGCAAAAGAAGATACACTAAATGCTCTTTATGTAGCTTTTACAAGGGCAAAAGAGAGTTTGTGCATTATAGCAAAATTAAAAGATTCTAGCTTTGAGATCTTAGATTTAAAAGCCCAGACTCTAGGAGAAAAACCAAGTGTAAAAGAGCTCGATAGAAGAAGTGAAAAAACAAATAAGATAACTAACGAGTTTAACTTCGAAGAGTTATATTATGGAACTCAAAGTGATATTTTAAAACTAGAAGAGGATGATGAAGATGACCTAAAAGCCATAAACTTTGGTTTAGCACTTCACTATATGCTTGAGATGATGGCAGATTTTAAACTCTCTAGTATAGAAAATGCAAAGCACATGATGTTAAACAAATATGGTTACACATTAGAAGATATAGAGATCCAAGAGATAGAAAACAGAGTAGTTAAACTACTTCAAAATGAGAAATTCACTTCACTTGTGAGTGATGAGATCTACAAAGAACAAGCCATCCGTTATAACAATAATCTTCGCTATATAGATCTACTAATAAAACAAAAAGATGGAAGTTTTACTGTTATGGATTATAAAACTGGATATAGTGACGTAGAGGCGCATAAAACACAAATAAAGTACTATATAGAGGCAATAAAAGAGATTACAAAACAAAAGGTAAATGGATATATAGTTTATTTACAAGATTCAAGCTTAGAGACAAGGCTTGTTGAGGTTCATTAGTTATTGCATATTTATAGCAAATGCTATATAATCTAAAAAAAACATAAGGAAGAGATGATGAAAAAATATATTTGTGATGTCTGTGGATGGATCTATGATCCAGAGATTGGAGATCCAGATGGTGATATAGCACCGGGGACTAAGTTTGAAGATATTCCTGATGATTGGGTTTGTCCTGAGTGTGGAGTTAGCAAAGAGGATTTTTCTGAGTACGATGGAGATTAATTGATCCTCTCCTTTTTTGAAGGATTTTTACTCGGACTTGGTGCGGCAGTTCCACTGGGTCCGATCAATATTCTTATAATGAATGAAGCTATAAAAGAGTACAAAAGTGCTGTAACAATAGGTCTTGGAGCAATGAGCTCTGATATTATCTACTTGTTTTTGATCATGCTTGGACTTGTAACTTTTTTTAAACAACCCTACATTTTAAACTCTTTATCTTTTTTTGGAGCTATATTTCTTATTTATTTAGCTTATTCTATTTTTAAAAGTAGAAGTAGTAAACAAAAAGTGAGTAAAGCCTCTAAGAAAAGCAATTATCCAAAGCTCTATATAAAAGGTTTAACATTAACTTTTGTTAATCCATACACTATTGGTTTTTGGTTAAGTGTTTCAGGTTTTGTAGCATCAAAAGAGCTAGAGATGTTTATTACTCTCTTTGGAATGCTTAGTGCCATAGCACTTTGGATAACCATCATGCCATATCTAGTACATAAGTCTAAACATAGGATCTCGCCTAGAGTTTCATACTCGATTAACATCGTTTCAGCTGTGATTTTGCTAGGTTTTGGACTGGTAATGTTTCTTAATCTCTTCTCGCAAATGCAGTTTTAACCTTTCTCTGGCTTCTCTGGCTCCCACGCTCTGCGTGGGAGCCTATATATACATTTAGCTCAGAGATATATGAGTTCCTACGCAGAGCGTGGGAACTAGGCAAAATAATACTATTGAAAACACATCAAACATAAGCTTAAAATAACCATAAATAAAGCTATATTTAAGCTTATATGGTTATACTTCCGCAATAAAATAAAACGAAAGGTTCTAAGGTCATGAAATTTACAAAAATTGCAACTTCTGAACAAATCGATCAAAAATGGGTTTTGATTGATGCAGAGGGTAAAACTTTCGGTCGTATGATTACAGAAGTAGCTACTATACT
>NZ_JALOAN010000031.1 GCF_023228785.1 Sulfurimonas sp. | reverse complement strand
CGCATGGATAAAAGCTGGCAATCCTATCAAAACTGGATTGGGCATACAAAAAATAGCAAAATAGGAGAAAAAAGATGGTAACGATTATATTAAACCATGATCCTTACGATGGTTCAGATATTGCCTATAATGCTCTTAGACTAGCTTCAACACTACATAAAAGTGGGCAGAGTGTAAATATCTTTTTGATGAATGATGCCGTTGATTTAGCAAGAGATAAGACACAAAAACCACAAAACTATGACTATGACTTGGTTGCAATGTTAAAAAAACTTTATGAGAGTGGAGTTGCCTTACAAGCTTGTGGTACATGTAATGCTAGATGCGGAATATTTAAAAATGAACCGTACTTTGATGAAAAGATTTTATCAACGATGCAGACTTTATCAGATTGGGTCATTCAAAGCAAACAAGTGCTTACGTTTTAAACGTATGATAAAGTAGATATAATAAAATCTTAAAGCTAATCTTTTGCGTATCTAGAAGATAGAAGAAATAGCACAACCTAGGAGAAATATTATATGAAGATTCGCGTTTATTATGAAGATACAGATACGGGTGGGGTGGTTTATCACTCTAACTATTTAAACTTTTGTGAGAGAGCTAGAAGTGAGGCTTTTTTTACTAAGGGTATGAGTCCTGTCTTGGGCAGTGGGCATTTTGTTGCTAGAAAGCTCGAAGCTAGTTATATAGCTAGTGCTAAACTTGGCGATGAGTTAAGCATCACTACAGAGCTTCTTGAAATGAGGGCGGCTTCGTTTAGACTTTTACAAACTATATATAGAGAAGATAAAAAGATATTTGAACTCACCATTACTTTGGCTTACATTACATTTGAGGCAAGACCTCAAAAGATAGATGCAGATATAAAAGAGCTTATACTATCACTCTTTAAATCGTGAGTTATACCTTACAAATCTATACATAGAAGGGTTTAAAAGTTCTATTGGGTATATCATTTGGTTATCTTCTAGTTTTATCTCATACTCTCTATCTGCTCTAGTTGCATGGCTATAAAAGTAATCAACTCCGACTGTAGTTGTGTAGTTGATCCAGTCATAAACTATGTCATTTCCTAAAAGTGAATTTGTCTCTATAAGAATGCTGTTGTTTTGGGTGATGGAGTTTGCTATTATCATATTTTTTCTATCTTCATATTGAGTTATAGAAAGAATTAGCGGGTCGTAATTTATCTGAGTTGAGAGAACTTTTGTAGCATTTGTCTCATAAAGTGTAAGTTGAGACATTATCATACCTGTCTTTACTATAGGCGTATTTATGAAAAATGAACCTTCAACAATATTTTCATTTTTGCTAAGTTGCTTCTCAAGGTTTGTAGTTCTTTTAGGGATAGAAAATTTTACCACACTCTTGTCTACTTCTGTACCCTCAGCAGCCAAATATGCAGTCTCTTCATATAGACTAAGCTTATTTCCAATGGTGGTGTCGTCATAAAATATAACTAATGGGGAAACGGCTTCTTTTAATAGTAGATCACTTTGAGCCCTATAGTCTATGCCGCCATAGTAAAGATATGAAGAGCTAGAAGTTACATCTTTTTTGTTGATGGTTGGAAAAAAGATGTTCATCTCTGGGTTTATCTCAGATACTGCATCAGCTCCTTTTTGTGTAAAAGGTGCGATGACATAGTTAAATCCATCATTGGAAATATCTTGAAGTGCTTTTTTTATATCATCAATCTCTTCGCTTTCTATCTTGTAACTCTTTAACTCAAAAGAGTGATTTTTGGCTATGAGGTAAGCAAAAGATGCATTTGTTGTTGATGAAGCATATCTTCCAATGATTTTATAAGGAAGAAGTAGGGCGATGCGTAGTTTATCGCCTATGATGTAAGATCCGAGATTTAAGATGGAGATGCTCATCTTCCTTACTTCATCATGTTGTTCATTTTCTAGTTTTGCATCTGCGTGAGCAAGAAAGGAGAAGATCATTCCGTTGTCAAGATATGCTTGCATACAACGCTCATCACATGGATATGGATCTAAGTTTTGTATATATGTTTTTGGAATAGGTATATTTGAGATAAGTGAACTCTGTGCGAACATCACAACAGGAAGTAAAAGTGCAAAAATATATAATTTTTTCATAAGTAAACTCTTCATTTTAGTAAAATCTTTAATGGATGCCATTATAACCATCTTGAACTTAGAAAATAATAGTTGTATTTACTGCTTTTATAGAGCTGATAAAACCTGAAACTCTTTTAGTGCAAAATCATCGGTCATACCACTTATATAGTCAGTTATCAACCTTACTCTATAGTACCACTCAACTATTTTATATCTCTCTTTATCCTCTTTGTCTAGTGTCATAAGATCATTTTTATATGCTGAGATCTGCTTTGATGACACTCTTCTGATGAGTCTCATTGAAACAAAACATTCAATCTTCTCTTCATTTAGTAAGGCATGAAAGTCATTTGAGCTAAGTTCTAAGAGTGGTTTGTAGAGATCTAGTAAACCATTTACAATAGAGTAACCTTGCAGTTCAAGCTCTTGCACTTCTTTGTTTTCATAGATATATTTTGCAGAGATCTTTTGTAAGATCTTAACAGCTTTGTAGTATTTACTCTCTTTATCATATTCAAGCAGTGCGTGGTTAAACTCACCATTAAAAATAGCTTCATGATTGGCTAAATATATATCAACAACATGATAAACCAAAGAAGTGACAAGTTTTGCTCGAACAAGTGTAAAAAACATACTAAACTGGTACGGTTCTTCATCCTCTTTTGCTTGTTTGTATCTCTCCTCAATCACCTCTAAAAGGTAGTGTTCATCCTCTTTTTCACATTCGTTTTTTATAAGTGAGTAGACTTTATCTAAGCTCAGTATCCCTTTTACTACGCTGTCTTCTAGATCTGCTGTAAGGTAGGAGATGTCATCAGCAGCTTCCATGATGTAGGTTATGGGAAATCTATGTCCAGACTTCACATCTAGCGTCTTTTGTATCTTTTGTATAAAATCTTTCTCACTATAGTAAAAACCAGGTTTTTTTCTTAAATAATCAAGCGGAGCATCTTTAGATTTGTCTTCAAACGCACCTCTAGTGTACTTAAGAACTGACAAGATCTGAGTGTATGAGAGGTTTAGGCGTTGAAGTTTTGTTATGACTCTTATAGCTTGAGCATTTCCATCATAGTTGCATATATCTTTTGCTAGTAGATCTCGCAATTGTTTTGTATCTTGTGAAGTTGCTACAAAAGTATCTAAGATAGGCAGAGCACTGTTTTTCATCCACTTATTTATAGTCTGCTCAGCAAAATGTCCAAAAGGAGGATTGCCAATATCGTGCAAAAGACTTGTCATCTCTGCAGTTGAGATAAAAGCATTTTCAAGTTCACTAAGTTTATACTCTAAAAGTTCTTCTTTTTTTAATTTTGCAAGTATAGACTTTGCAATAAATCTTGCAGTTTGCCCAACTTCAAGTGAGTGAGTAAGTCTAGTTCTTATTGAAGCATTTAATTCTAATGCAAAAACCTGAGTTCTTTTTTGCAGCCTTCTAAACGCAGGTGATGAGAGTATCCGACCTCTATCACTCTCTATGGAAGCATCTATGAATTTTGATGGATAAAACTCTCTATCTAGTGTAAACTTTTTACTATAATCAATCATCTACTTACCTTTTTTAAATCCTTTGATTATACATTTTTACTTCTAAATCCATACATAAAATAATTTTTGATATTTCTTTCTCAACACTTTAAATGAAGAGTTTTTAATATACTCTTCATTGCATAATAGATATAATTTAAAAATTCTAGTGTTCAATTTAAGTTTATAAGTTCGGTCGAATTTATGTGCGAAAATTGAGTAAATTAATCAGAAAATAAATTGGCAAAATTGTGAAATATAAAAAAATAGTTCAAACTAATATAAAATCAATCTATGCTGATAAAAAAAGCGATCCACTATCTTCTTATTCGATCATTGATAAACGCCTCATTTATGTTGGAGATAAACTAAAATTTGATCTCTATATTAATGACCATACAACACATATGTCACTTTTTCTACAAAGCAATACTATAGTTGATAAAGTAGATAAAAATACTTTAATGGAGATTGAAAGGCTCTATGTCTATAAAGAACAAAAGAGCAAATATGAATCTTTTATAGAAAAAAGGCTTCAAGATACGGTTGAGAGCAGTGATCTTTCGCTAGATGATAAAAGAGATATTATCTACACCTCCACCGCAGAACTAACAAACTCACTCTATGAAAACCCAGAAGCACTAGAAAATGCACAACGCTCAAAGAACATAGTCGAACCGATTTTACAAAGTATTATCCGTGATGATAAAGCTATAAAATCCTTTATCAAAATCATTGAGTATGATTACTACACTCATACACATTCACTCAATGTCAGCATATATTCACTCTGCCTTGGCTCACAACTAGGACTCAGTGAAGAAAAACTAAATACGCTAGGGAGTTCCGCACTGCTTCATGATCTTGGTAAAAGTAGTATAAATCACGAGATACTCAACAAAAATGGTTTACTCGATCAGTTTGAGTTTTTACAGATGAAAAAACATCCATCTCTTGGTTATGAAACGGCTATTAAGATAGGAATAAAGGATAAAAATATATTGGACGGTATTCGACATCATCATGAAAAACTTGACGGTATGGGTTATCCAGATGGACTTAAAGGCGAGGAGATAACGCTTTTTCCACGAATCATAGCAGTGTGCGATGTATTTGATGCATTAACAACAAGGCGATCTTATAAAGAAGCAATGAACTCTTACGATGCTATCTACCTAATGAAAACGCATATGCACCAACATTTAGATATGAAAATTGTAAACACTTTTATAAAGATGTTGCATGAATAAGCTTCAAAATAAAATTAAATCAATAATAGAGATAAATAACAATAACATCGTAAGTTCTTTTTTTAAAAGAGCTATCTTCGCCCTTATATTTATCAGCATAATAAGCACTATAGCCATAGTAAATTTTTTACAATACACTTTTTACACATCCATAGCACAAGAGATTAAAATAAATGTAGATAAAAGATTTGATAAACATGAGACTAATAAAGAGATCTCAAGAGCAAAAGTACTCCAAGAAGATATTAGAGTCATAATGAATGACGTTGGACTTATAATGATTGCAATATTTGATGAGAAAAAAGAAAAATTTTTAGAGTTAACTTCTGATGAAGAAAGATTCGCAGATAAGATAGAAGTTCTTCACTCAGATAACGAGAGAATTGAACACTATTTACTAAGATCTAAAAAAATGAATTATAAATATTTTAAAATTTTAGATAACTATCATTTTATGCAGATCTCATATCCTATCTACAAGTCAAACAAACTACTAGGACATATTGAAGCTGTATCTTATATAGAACCAGCGATTGTTGCAAGATTGAAGCAAAATATATTTACAACTATTGTTACTGTATTTTTAACCATAGTTATTTTCTCCCTTTTAATCTTTCCGCTTATATATTTCGCATATAAAAAGCTAAATAAGCACAGACTAGAGTTAATAAGTAGTAATATTATGACAATCAATACCCTAGGAAATGCCATTGCACTTAGGGATAGTGATACAAATGAGCATAACTACAGAGTAACTCTCTATGGGATCAAGTTTGCGCAAAGCATAGATCTAGATAAAAAAAGCATAAAAGTTTTAATAAAAGGAGCTTTTTTACACGATGTTGGAAAGATCGGGATATCTGACAGCATCCTTCTAAAAAACGGAAAACTAGATGAAGAAGAGTTTGAGATAATGAGAAGTCATGTTGTTAAAGGAGTTGAGCTTGTAAAGGATGATAGTTGGCTAGAAGATGCAAAAGAGGTGATTTTTAATCATCACGAAAAATATGATGGCAGCGGCTACCCAAACAAGACAAAAGGCAAAGAGATCCCACTAACAGCAAGAATATTTGCCATAGTAGATGTCTTCGATGCTCTAACTTCAAAGCGACCATATAAAGAACCTTTTAGTTATGAAAAAAGCATAGAGATCTTAAAAGAGGGACACAACAGCCATTTCGATGGAGAGCTACTAGAGGGTTTTGTAAAAATATCTAACACGCTATATAAAGAGACAAGGCTAAAGCAAAAAGAAGAACTAAAAGAAGAGCTTGAGAGTTTGATAAAGAGCTATTTTTTGGAATAATAACTCTTAAGCAATTTGTACAAAACTAGTCCCATCTCCATTTGGGATAATCTTGATCTGCAAAGGTATCCGCTCTTTTAAAGCTTCTACATGAGAGATGACTCCGACCATTTTTCCGCCACTTTGTAGAAGATTTAGAGCGTTTAGTGCAGTCTCTAAGCTCTCTTCATCTAGTGTTCCAAAACCCTCATCTAAAAAGAGTGAGTCTATGGCTATTTTTTGGCTTGCTAGTTCTGAGAGTCCGAGGGCTAGGGCTAAGCTTACTATGAAGCTCTCTCCGCCAGACAGGGTACTAACAGGGCGGATGGCGTTACCCTGATAAGCATCTATAACCTCTAGATCTAGTAGTTTGTCGTCATTTCTTGTTAGTGTGTAACGTGAGCTTAGGATCTCAAGATGCTTGTTCGCTAAGTTTATAAGTTGCTCTAGAGTAATGCCTTGTGCGAACTTTTTAAACTTTGTACCATCAGCAGATCCAACGAGTTCATTTAACTTTACCCAAACTTTAAAAGAGTCTTGTTTTAGTGCAAGTGATCCCATTCTACTCTTATGCTTATCGCTGTTTTCTTGGTTTACTTCTAACTCTTTTTTTTCACTTCCAATGCTCTCTTGAAGTGCATTTGCTTTTTGTTCTAACAAGGCTTGCAGTGTTTGTAGATCCTTACTAGATCTCCTGCTTACTGGCATCACTTTGTGCTCTTGTAGTTTTTTAGAACTCTCTGCTTTTAGTGTTTGCGAGAGTGTAAAAGCATCTTCTATGTTTTTACAAAAGTTAGATAAGTCGGCTCTTTTCTCATTGCTAAGCTGTGCATCTAAAAACTCTTGTTCATCTTTAAACTCATTTTCTTTGTATAGATCTAGGAGCTTTAAGCTTAAGAGATCTACTCTTTTTTCATCTTCAGAAATCTTAACTTCTAGATCTTTTTTATAACTAAAACGCTCTTTTTGCTGTGTTATAAGTTCGCTCAAGTTATCTTTAAAGAGTTGAACTCTGCTTTGCAATTCTTGGTATTTTAGAGTTATCTCTTTTTCGTAGATCTCTAGATCTGTAACATCTACTATGTTTTTACGCTTAGAAGATAATTCTTTTAGGGATAGATCTAGCTCTTTTAAACTCTCTTCATCTCTTTTTATCTCTGCTATTAGTGAGATCTCTCTAGTTTGGCTCTCTTTTTTGTTAAGCTCATTTTTTGTCAGATCTAGCTCTAAACGCGACAACTCTTTTAAAGTTTGTGCGTAGATCTCTTCTCTTTTAACAAGCTCTTTGTGCTGGATTTCTATGTTTTGTAGATCCAAGCCAAACTCTTTAAAGTGTGATTTTAAAATTTCTAGATATTTTTGAGTTTTTGCTTCGTTTGTTTTTAGATCTAGCAAAGCTTGTTCTTTTTGAGATATATGTTTTTGGATCTCTGCATTTAGAGCGTAATATGACTTCTCCTCTACTTGTATAAGATCTCTTACTTTGTCCATCTCACGATAAAGTTCATCTTTTTTTGCGCGCGTTTGTTCTATCTCAACTAATCTACTATTTAGCCTCTCTATATTTTCTTCACGCTCTTTATTGAGAGTTGCAATATGCTTGTTAATGTCCTCTATATTTGCATCTTGTGCATCATTACTAACTCTTTTGTACTCAAGCTCTATCTCTTTTAAAGCAGTAGAGAGTTTATCAACTTCTACTTTTATAAGCTTATACTCTTCATCTTTTTCTAAGAGAGATCTATCAAAGAGTTTTGTTTTTTCTAGGCTCATTTCCTGAATTTTTTCTTCATCTCTGTAAAGAGCTATATTTTGCTCAATTACCCCAAGAGTTGAGTTTAATTTTTCATCTCTATAGTTGACTTCAAGGTAAGTTTTTTTACTCTTTATCTGATTTTGGATCTGCTCATCTTTTAAAAGTAGAGTCTTTAGAGTTACACTAACTTCTTTTAAACTCTCTTTCTTAGCCTCGCAAACAGCTTGTAGTTTAGTTTTGCTCTCATTGGTTTGGAACTCTTTTGTCTGGATCTCAAATGCGAGTTTTAACTTCTGTTTTTCTCTCTCAAACTCTATGGTTTTTTCTTTATAGACTTTCTCTAAAGAAGTGTACTCTTTGGATTTTTGCTCAATAGTTCCATCCAAAGTTACAAGTTCAGAGCTTAGTTTTACTAAGGTGGTTTTATCACTCTTTAGACTCTCTTGGATCTGAGTAAAAGAGGAGTGAGTTGATGAGACATTTAGTGCTTTGTTTGCTAAAGAGAGTTTTAAAAACGACTCTTTATGCTGCTCTTTTAGCTTTGTAGATCTTGTAAAATCCTCTTCATGTTTTTTAGCTTCAAGTGTAAGCTCTACTAGCCTTTGAGTCCAGTTTAGCTCTCTTGCTAACTCTTTTAGTTGCTCATCTGTTTTTTGCTTCTCTTTTGTGTTTTGCTCAAGCTCTTTTTGTTTTTTAAGAACTTCTTCTTCACTTAAGAGTTCTATGGATTCTAAGATCTTCTGATCTGACTCCATCTCTTGCTTTAAGTCTCGGTGCTTATCAAAGACAGCTATAGAAATGTCCGCATAGATCTGTGTACCTGTAATCTTCTCTAAAAGCTCTGAACGCTCTTTTTCATCTGCTTTTAAAAAGGCATCAAATCCACCTTGAGCTAGTAACATAGACTGAGTAAAACGCCCAAAGTCTAAACCTGAGAGCTCTTCTACTTTTTTAGCTACATCTTTTGACTTTAGATCTAAAACTTTGTCAGTGCCCAGATCTACTAGCTCCATCTTTGCAGTTTGAAACTTTCCATCGTGCTTTTTATGTGCTCTTTTTTGTGTCCATGAAGATCTATACCTCTTGTTTTTGATCTCAAATTCCACTTCACAATAGGCCTCAGCGGAGTGTCTTGACATCAAGTCATTTGGATTTTTAAGTCTTGAAGTTCGACCATAAAGAGCACAAGAGATAATGTCAAGAAGTGTACTTTTTCCAGATCCAGTTGGTCCTGTGATGGCAAAAAGAGCACTGTCTTTAGTGAGATCTAAAAAGTCCACTTCTGTTCTGCCAAGAAGCGAGTTTATGTTTAGAGCTTTTAGTGAGAGAATCTTCATCTGTCTTCTACCTCACTTACAATTTCTTTAAACTTTACGAGTAGATCTTTTGCTAGTTCTTCATCTTCTAAAGCTTCTAACTCAACTCTCTGCTTAAAAACCTCAAGAGGGTTTAACTCATCAAGGCTTATAGCGTTAAAAGTGTTGGCAGTAAAAAGTGTTTGTTCTTTGTCAATCTTTACAGCTAAAAGTGTTAGATCTAGCTCTTTTGCTCTTGTTCTGATGCTCTCATTCGCATGAAAAGGGTTTTCATCTTTTATATGGATCTCGATCCATGTCTCTTTATTTGTTATGCTCTCAAGCTCTTTTATTACAGATCTAGTATCTCCGCGAATAACAAGCAGTTTTCTAAATAGTGGAATATCAAGCTCTGTGACTTCTACTTCGCCACTAACAAACTCTACAATATTTACTTTTTTTTGCGAGTTTGACTCACTAAAACTAAGTGGTATTGGAGATCCACTATAACGAACTCTCTCGGATCCGACTCTCTGGTTTATATGAAGATGTCCAAGTGCTACATAGTCGAAATCTTTAAAAAACTGGCTGTCTAGATCCAAAGTTCCGCCTATGTAGATCTCTCGCTCAGACTCACTTGTTTTAGATCCTAAGGTAGTTAGATGCCCAGTAGCGATGATGGGAACATCTTTTGAGATCTCTTTTGCTTTTTCATAGACACTTTTATAATGTTCTTTTATGCCAAGAGAGAGTGCTGACTCTTTGTCACTCATAGTCTGGGCACTTTGAGATCTGCGAACTACGAAATCTCGCAAAAAAGGAACTGCACAGACAATTCCTTGTAGCTCTTTATCATCATAAAGAGCAATAACTTCATCCTCATCTTCATCGCCAGATGTTATGACATGAACATTTAAAGCACGAAGCAGTTGCTTTGGAGCTTTTAGAGTAGCTACAGAGTCATGGTTTCCAGCTGTTATGATGATGTTTTTGCATATTGAGGAGATCTTAGTTAAGAAGTTGTAGTAGATCTCTAGCGCATAGTTTGGAGGGGTAGCAGTATCAAAAATATCGCCTGCAACTATGAGAGTGTCAATGCTTTCTTGCTCTATAGTTTGCAAAAGCCACTTCAAAAAAGCCTCATGCTCATCCAAGCGACTCTTACCCATAAAACTCTGCCCTAAATGCCAATCCGATGTATGAAGTATTTTCAATCTGTCCCCATTTTTTATATAGATATTATTATAGCAACTAGAGCTTATTTATGGTTAAATGCAAATTTAAATAATTGACACAACATACTAATTATGGTATATTGTGACAATAAATAAGAGGAGTTTTTATGAGTGATATAAAAAGTGTTAGAGAGATAATAAATACTCTACCTTTTAATAAAGAGTTTGGATATGAAATATTTGAAAATCTTGATATATCAACTATAAGTATGCAAAAATCAGTACATAGATCTCCTCATTTAATAGCACAAACCAAGAGAGGTAAGTTTTATAGAAAGCTTATTCCAGAAGCTAGCGATAGTTTTTTACTAACAAATGCTAAGCCTTATGAGTATTATGATAATGAAAAAGTAGCTCTATATGACCCTAAAAGATTTAACTCAAAAGAGATATGGCAAAGCTCAAAACCCTCTTACCAAAAGATAACAACAATTATAAGAAGAACACTATCTGCGATGGATAAAGAAGATATTTATGAGTTATGCTTAATGTTTGGAATACAAAGGGTGAAAATGGAGCTAATTTTAATGTATAAAGAGATGTATAAAGATGGTTTTATAAATCTAAATGGATTAGAATTAAAACTAAATGGCAGATATGACAGAGATGCTTCATATAAAATATTACGAGGTTATATAGATGACATTAGCAGTAAAAAAAGCACTAACTAAACTAGCAAGTACTGCTCTTTTTGAGAGAGAACTTTACTTTATTGGCGGAACTGCTTTAGCGTATTATTTATGTCATAGAATATCTGAAGATGTAGATATTGTATCTCCAAAAAAACTTCCATATAAAGAGATTGAAAGTGCTATGTTATCTCTAGGTGCAGTAAAACAAAAAGACATATATGAAAGTGCATTAAGAATCAATGGATTAAATCCAAGTGAATATATGTTGAAGTTTTTATTAGATGATGTAAAAGTTGAGTTTTTTGCTGCATCTACAAATATTATGAAAAGTATTATAGATAAAGCTATGCTTCAAAGGTATGAGCCGACAAGTATAAAAATGCTTGATTTAAAAAGCATTTCTAAGTTAAAACTGATAGCACTTTTAAACAGAATAAAATCTAGAGATATTTATGATCTAAATGAAATAATAAAATCTAAAATATTATCTCTTGATGAAATTTTATATCTTTGTATGGAAGTAAAAAAAATAACAACATCTCAAGAACTAATAAGGTTTATAGAAAATATGCAAGAAAAAGATGACGATGAAATAGTTTATCTTGATGAAAAATTCCCTATAGCTTTAAATTTTAAAGAGTTACAAAAAGAACTTATTGAAAATATTGGTAGATATTTTACAAACAACTCTTTATAGTTTTTAGATCATTAAAAGTGACTTTCTTTAGCTCTGGATTTCTTTGTAGGTATATGGGGTGGTAGATTGGGATAAGTTTGTACTGCTTGAAGTCTATAACATGTCCTCTTACATTTTGAAAATCTGTTTGTTCGTTTGTTAGTTTGTAGTAAGCATCTTCACCTAGAGTTACTATGACTTTTGGTTTTATGAACTCTATTTGTGATAAAAGATATGACTTGCAAGAGTCCCATTCTGAGGCAGATGGAAGGTTTGAATTTAGTGGTTTGCACTTTATAGCGTGTGTTATATAGACATCTTGAGTCCTTAGATCTAAGACATTTTCTATCATTTTTCTCAAGCTATCACCACTTCTACCGCTATAGTATTCGTTGTTTGCATCTTCACTCATTGAGACGCTAAAGTCTATAAACATGAGCGTTGCATTTTCATTTCCAAATCCGCTCATACTCTGTTTTCTTGATTTACTCAGATCACAAAGATGACATGAGGTTATATTTTGAGAGAGTTGTTTTAGTGTTGTTGGTTTTTCATGTGTATTTGCTTCATTTATAAAAAAAGGATCGGTGTAGTCAAAACCAAGAGCTTTTAGGCGATAAAGATTTTGAAGGAGGACTAAATTTTGAAAAGATTTCACACAAATGCCTACTAAATAAATTTTTATCAGTATAGTTAAAGTGTAGTTAAAATCTACTTTGAAGAAGTTTTTATGATAAAATGACGAACTTTAAAAGGATGAAGTATAAGCATGGATAATAAAAAAAACATTTTAGGTATATATAATTTTAAGTTGACATCATCAACAGAAGTTGCTTCTACTGTTAGGCAAATCATAGACATTGGCAGTCAAAGCCTGCTTATACATATCTCTTCATATATGCACAATACCGTTTTAGTTCAAAACCTCAAACTTGAGTTAGAAAAAAAACTTCCTAAAGTGAAGATTGTTATGTTTAAACATTTAAATAAAACTTCAACTTCTGTAGTAGTTTATGAACTTGATGAGAACTTAGAAGCACAACGCTTTAGTGATGAAGCACTTAGAGAGATCCAGTTAAAAGATTTTCGTGCAAATAGCTCATTAAAAGAGTGTAAAAAACAGTTACTTAGTAGATACTTTACAGACCACCTAACAAATTTTCCAAACCTTTATCAACTTAGAAAAGACCTACATGATAATGATGGTTATGGCTTAATAACTATAGCTATAGATGACTTTGCAACTATAAATAATTTTTATGGTTTTATGGTGGGCGACTACATAATAGAGCAGGTTGGAAACTTTCTTGCAGAAAATATAAATAAAAAGATCTACAGAGTCTCAGGAACTGAATTTTCGATATTTTTAGATGAAAATCTACCTTTTTATGATCTAAAAGAGTACCTTAGTGAGCTTTATAAGAAAATAAAGCACATTGTAGTTTTTTATCAAGAAAATGAAATAAATGTAAGTTTGACTCTTGCTTCTTGTGTAAATACAAATCAAGAAAACCTATTTTCAAAAATCTCAATGGCTCTAAAATATGCTAAAGATAATAGGCTTCCTTTTTGGATATATGAAGATAGAATGAGATTTGAGAATGAGTATGCGAGAAATCTTAGCATTTCAAATATGGTTAGATATGCGGTTGAGAGAAAAAATATCGTTCCATATTTTCAGCCCATCATTGACAACAAAACACAAGAAATAAAAAAGTATGAATGTTTGGCGAGACTTATAGATGAAGATAAAAACATCATCTCCCCAGCACTTTTTTTGCCTATAGCTAAACGAATAAAAGTTTATAACTATGTTACTCAAATCATTATAGATAAATCTTTTGAAGTTTTTGAAGATACTGACTTTGAGTTTTGCATCAACTTATCGATGGAAGATATTATCAATAGCGAGATGTTTAACTTTATTCTAAATAAACTAAAACATAGTAACGCGTCAACTAGAGTTATATTTGAAATAGTAGAATCAGAAGCTATACAAGACTTTAACAAGATCTCTCGTTTTATACATGAGATAAAAAGATATGGAGCAAAAATAGCCATAGATGATTTTGGGGATGGTTACTCAAACTTTGCGTATCTCACTAAAATGAGTGTTGATTTTATAAAGATAGATGGATCTCTTATACAAGATATAGATACAGATCAAAACTCATACTTAGTTGTTGAGACTATAGTTGGCTTCGCAAACAAATTAGGTATAAAAACCATAGCAGAGTTTGTTCATTCAAGCACAGTTTTAAACAAAGTTAAAGAGCTAGGGATTGATTTTTCGCAGGGCTATCATATAGATAAACCGTGTATTAGTATCTAAATAGAGTTTAATAAAATTGATTTAGATAAGTAACAAAAATAAATAATGAAGTGTTTATTATATTTTTAGCTATAATTATTGCTAATAATCATTAATAAAGGTAATTCATGAAACTCATTGATATATTAAACGAAATGAATTCGTTTGAAAAAAATTCTTTTCTTAAAATTCTTGACAACATAATTGTTGGAAATAGTTTGCATGAGCAAAAAGAAGTTGAAGCTATTTTATCTTCAGCAGATGGTGGTTTGAAAAATGCTGATTTTAAAAACATAGTAAAAGTTTTTGATTTATTAGAAAAACAATATTCAGAGAATATAGTTAATGAGTTAACTAAAATAGAATCACAAATTGATTTTATTTCTAATATTTTAATTCGTGATGGTAATTCAATTATGAAATATGATTGGTTTTCTAAGCTTTATGAAAAAGAAATTAAACAACACAAAGACAGTGTAAAGTCCTTAGAAAATGAATTGTCAAATAATTTATCAGAGCTAAGTGAAGAACGTATAAAAGATTATAAGATCTATAAAGCTTGTTTGCAAACTGCCTATCATAATGATGAATTGAATAATCAAGAGTCTAAAATTACATCAGATGAACAATCAATTCTTACAACACTTGCAAATGAGCTCTCCCTTTCGCAAAATGAACTACAGTTAATTAAATATATGATTTTACCCTTAAAAAAACACTCTATTGATGAAATTATCAATGATTTAAAAAATGCAGGGATTATTTTCTTTTCAAAGAAAACAAATATTATTTACATCTCAAATGAAATTGTATCATTGCTTAGAAAAATCAAAGGGAGAGAAGTAGCAGATAAGCATGTTAGACGTATATTAAAACTTTTAACGGATCCGCAGCTTAATATGGTTTGTAGAAAACATAACATTGCCTTTAAAAATGTACAGACTGAAGAAAAAATCAAAACTTTAGTAAATAGCGGAATTTCTTTTCGTAAACTTTTATCAGAAGATATTTTTAAAACAGATATTAGCTTAACAGAGCGAAAAAATCTTCTTAATGATATTGCCGAAAATGGATTGAACTTTGCAAAACCTTTAAAAGGTTCTACTGTAGATGAAAAGATAGATTCACTAATAGAGTATTTTAATGATATAGATCTTAATGATTCTATAGGAATTTCAATAGGAGGATATGAGCATTTACTTGTTGATTTAGAAGATGTTTTCAGTAAAGAAATATCTATCATATTTAAAAAAGCTTTTGAATTACAAGAGGAAAATATATTAAATGCAAATATGTTGTTGAATTATAATATCAAACCAAGAGATCTGCTAGAAATATTAGACACAGGTGATTTAAAAAAGTTTTGTGTTGAAAAAAGTATAAAAAGTAGAGGAAATATTGTACTAAATATTCTTGAAGCATATAAAAATAATGATTATTTAGAAATAGAGAATTATGCAAGTATTGGTTTGAGAGACTTAAATACACTAAAATCAAATGGTTTGATAATAAAAGAAGCAGAACTTGGTGTGAAGTTTGAAGATATTACAAAAAATATTTTTATCAAACTAGGTTTAAATGTAGATGAAAAGCTCAGAAAAGAAATAAGCACAAATAAAGATAAAATAGATATTGTTTTAAGAATAGGAGATAATGAAATCATTATTGTTGAATGTAAATCAATAAAAGAGTCAGGATATAATAAATTTAGTTCAGTATCTAGACAAATAAAGTCTTATGTTAGTGTTGCACAAAAGAAAGGATATAGTGTTGTGAAATCTTTACTAATATCACCAGAATTTACAAATGATTTTATAAATGAATGTGAATTAGATTTTGACTTAAATTTGTCATTAATACAAGCAGAAACGTTAAAAAATATACTCGAAGCATTTGAAGCATCCAAGTTACAAATATTTCCATTTAAATTATTTAGAGATGTTCTTATAAAAGAAGAACGTATAATTATGGCTATAAAAAAATAAATTACTTTATATAAAAGCTTTAGAAAAAATGTAGTTTAGATTTGATTCTAAATTATAATGAGTTGTAGATAAAATAGTTACTAAGAGCTAAAAAACTCTTAGTAAAAAAGTTAAAATTACGCTGTTACTTCTACAATAACAGGAGTTGATTCCCAGATACCGTGTTTTGTACAGTAACCGTGAGCTACAAGGTTTAGTTTTTTACTAGTTGGGATGATAGTAAAAGTTGTAGTGTTGTGAGCTTTTACATTTCCTAGAGTTCCTGGAACATAAGAAGCAGTTGCAAGTTTTGTCTCACCATTAAAAAGTGAAACACTCTCTATATAGTGATCAAAATCATCTGGATGAGAGTACTCATTACCCATTTTTACAGTTACAGCAAATGGCTCACCAACTTTTGCAGTATCTGCACAGTGGATAAATGGAGAGTGACGGTCTATAAGGTCTTTTTTAGCTTCTCTCTCAACTGTATCTATATCAACATATTTGTTAATCTTTGGCATTTTTAATTCCTTTGTTTTGTTTTAATTTATGTTGCAATTGTAACTTAAAATCATTTACCTAGATATAAAGAAGAGTTTATCAATCTTGTTTAAGAAATGTTTTATAAAAGAACTTTTTAACCAAAAAGTAGATAAAATCCACTCAATTTAATACAAGAGAATAATGATGTTAAAACCACTACTTATAGAGATAGGTGTTGAAGAGTTGCCAGCTGCTCCACTTTTAAAAGAGTTGAAAAATATTGAAAAAAAATATGTAGACATTTTAGAGAAAAACTCTCTTTTAGGCGACTTTGAATTTTACTACACTCCTAGACGATTGGTTATATGGCATAGAGAGTTTAACACTCATCAAAGAGATAGTGTAGAAGAATTTTTTGGTGCACCTCTTAGTGTTGCATATAAAGATGGCAAAGCTACACCAGCGGCTGAGGGTTTTGCTAAAAAATGTGGAGTTTCTCTTAGTGAGATTGGCACGTGTACAAAAAACAATAAAGAAGTTCTTTACTATAAAAAAGATGTAAAAGGGAAGGCTTCTGTCGAACTAATAGAAGGCATCATTAAAGAGTGGATAACATCGCTTGACTTTGGCAAGTCAATGAGATGGGGAAGTTTAGATGAGAGCTTTATAAGACCTATCCGTTGGGTGAATGTACTCTTAGGCGATGAGCTTGTAGATGTTGAACTTTTTGGTGTTAGATCTAAAAAAGAGACATATCTTCATCGCATTTCAAGATTTGGATCTTTAGAGATCTCTGGTGCAAAAGAGTATTTCGATGCTTTAAAGGCTGGTGGTGTTACACTATTTCAAGAACAAAGAAAACAAAATATCTTAAGTGATTTCTTAGCGTTAGAAGCAAAATATGGCATAAACATAGATGCTGATAAAGATCTACTAGATGAGATCGTAGCTATAACTGAGCATCCAAAAGCACTTTTGGGAACATTTGATGAGGATTTTTTAAGACTTCCTCCTGAGGTTATAATCACTTCTATGAAAGAGCATCAGAGATATTTTGCAGTCTTTAAAGATGGCAAACTTTTAAATAAGTTTGTAGTTGTCTCAAACGCTTTTACAGATGATTATAGAAAAGTAGTTGAAGGCAATGAGAGAGTTCTTCGTCCGCGTTTAGCTGATGGACTCTTCTTTTATGACAATGATATAAGAGAAGGTTTAAGCACAGATGGACTTGAGAGAGTCGCCTTTTTTAAAGGTCTTGGAAGTGTAAAAGACAAGGTAGAGAGGGAGACAAATATTGCGACTTCACTCTTTGATAACTATCAGGTAGATGCTAAAAAAGAAGATCTAGTTCGAGCTATCTCTCTAGCTAAGGCAGATCTAACTAGTGAAATGGTTTATGAATTTACAGAGCTTCAGGGGCTTATGGGACATTATTATGCACTAAAACAAGGTGAAAGCAAGGAAGTTGCAACTGCTATAAAAGAGCAGTACTTACCAGATGGTGAAGATAGCGACCTGCCATCAACTCCTATGAGTGCAGTTGTCGCGATGAGCATCAAACTAGATACTCTTTTGGCACTCTTTAGTATAAATGAGATACCAACAGGTTCTAGAGATCCTTTTGCTCTTCGTCGTGCAGTAAATGGCATCATAAGAATAACAAAAGAGTATAATTTTGAGTTTGACATACTAAAGAGTGTTAAAGAGTTAGCTTCTATTTATGCACCGATAGATATGCAAAAGCTAGAGAGTTTCTTTTTAGAACGTATAAAACAGTACTACAAGGTAAATCCTTCTATAGTTGAAGCAGTTATTGGATCTGGTGAGAGAGAGATTGTTGCTATGGGTAAAAAGATAGAAGCGCTCTCAAATATCGCCTCTTCAGAAGGATTTAGTGAGTCCTTTTCTACGTTTAAAAGAGTTGCAAATATCACTAAAGATATAGATCTCACACAAGAGATGAATGTAGATTTGAAGCTTTTTGAAGAAGATGCAGAGAGTAAGCTTCATGATTCTTATAAAAAAGTCACTGCTTGTGCATACGGCTCTTACGAAGAGGAGTTGGATGCACTTTTAGGACTAAAACCTGAACTTGATAAGTTTTTTGAAGATGTGATGGTAAATGCTGAAGATGAAGCTATAAAAAACAACAGAAAATCTTTAGTAGCATCCATATACAAGAGCATCCTAAAGATAGCAGATATAAAAGAAGTTAGTCTTTAGATCTGTGAGATTAAAGCTTAAGTTAGACAATTTTATTTTAAAAATGGTGAAAAATGACACTTAAAAATCTTTTATATTTTCTCTTGGTTATTTTCTTAAGTGGATGCACTCAAGCATATAATACAACAAGTAGTGAACACTTCGATGCACTAGATAAGCGAATAACTCTTCTAGAACAAAACATAAGTCAAAAGCTTGAAAAAAACGATGAGGATTATAAACGATTAATAGAATCATCTCTAATACAACAAAGTGAAAACTATGCGTCTTCAATAAATGAACTAACTACTTTAGTTAAATCTAAAAAACCTGCCAAAGTAAAGCAACAACCTATAATAATTCAAAAAAAAACAACAACAAGCCTTAAAGAAAAACTAATAGTTGGAAGCGTTGAAAAGGTTCATATTTATCCATCTAATATCATAATGGATGCTAGAATTGACACAGGCGCTGAGACTTCTTCTATAGATGCAAGGGAGATAACAAGGTTTGAGAGAGATGGCAAAAAGTGGGTGCGATTTACCTTAGTCGATAGAAAAACAAATATACCTTATGTAATGGAACGTAAAGTAATTAGAGTTGTAAGAATATCACAATCTTCTCTTGAAAAAGAGTATGAAAAAAGAGTGGTAGTTGTTCTTAAAATAACTATTGGCGATAAAAAAGAGTTAAGTGAATTTACTCTGACAGATAGAGAGCATATGCAGTTTCCAATGTTGATTGGTCGAAATGCTCTTCAAGATGTTATTGTAGTAGATGTTAGTGGCGAATATTTAGCTCCACTTACAATAGAAAAAACAAAAAAATGATATCTAAAAGATTTTTACAGCTCTTTGTACTTGTACTGACTTTACTTGGGGTATTTATCGCCATTATGAGACATGAACAAACGCAGATTCCTTTTTTATCAAATAATAAAAAAGATGTTTGGATGGTTGAAGCTAGAGTGGACTTTAAGGCACAAAAAAATAGACCAATAACAGTTAGTCTATCTTTACCAGAAGATACCTTGGGTTATAAGCTATATTTCGAGCAGAGTGTCTCAGCTGGATATGGTTTTAGCATGGTTCAAAAAGATGGGATCAAGCGTGGAGAGTGGAGTATTCGCCAAGCACAAGGAAAACAAACACTCTACTATAAAGCGCAGATCGTACAAGACTTTTCAAATGATCTACCTTTAAAGAAAGTAGAGTCAGAGCTTCACATTAAAGATGAGATCCTTTGGAGTGCATCTGAACAAATTGCTGCAAATGAGATAATAGATCTAGCATATGCAAAATCAAGCAATAATATAACTTTTACAAGAGAACTTATAAAGATTCTTACAGATATGCAAACAAGAAAAGATGGCTCTTTACTTTTACTAAAGCGTGAGTATATAAATGTACTTAGTAAGCTTTTATCTGATGCAGGTGTACTTCATCGGATCTCACTAGCATTAGAGCTAGAAGATGCAAGAAGAAATCAATCTCTTACTTCTGTAATAGAAGTGCTCGATAAAGATGAATGGGTACTTTTTGATCCAAACAATGCACTGCAAGAAGAGGATAAAAACTTCTTTTTATGGACACGAGGTGGAAAGTCACTCATAGAAATCCAAGGAGGAAGTAATGCAACCGTTAACTTCTCCATGGTTAAACAAAGTATGCCAGCACTAGAGTTAGCACAAGCACACTTTGATGAGAGTGGATTTGGGATCTTTAGTATTCATCGCTTACCAATTGAAGAGCAGAGTCTCTTTAAAATACTTCTACTCTTGCCTATAGGTGCTCTTATAACTGTTTTTATGCGCCTAATTATAGGTATAAAAACATCAGGAACATTTATGCCCGTACTTATTGCTATGGCATTTTTACAAACATCACTTTTTTTAGGACTGCTCAATTTTGTAGTGCTTGTAGCTATTGGACTTATACTTAGAAGTTATCTCTCTAACCTTAACCTTTTACTAGTCTCAAGGATCGCTACTATCATAGTTATAGTGATCTTTTTAGTCGCTTTTATGACTCTAGTAGGCTATGAATTAGGGTTTAACACTGGTATGAGTGTAGCATTTTTCCCTATTATTATTCTTGCATGGACAATTGAGCGAATGTCTATACTTTGGGAAGAAGAGGGTGCTAAAGAGGTTTTAACACAAGGCAGCGGAAGCCTTTTGGTTGCTGTTCTTGCTTATATGGCTATGGTTAATGGATATGTAGCACATCTATGTTTTAACTTTCCAGAACTCCATCTCATCGTCATCGCACTTATGATTCTTATGGGGAGATATACAGGCTATAGACTCTTAGAACTTCGTCGTTTTCGTGAGTTTAAAAATAGCTAATGTTTAGTTTTATAACTCCTTTTGCACTTAAGAGAAGTGGGATCTTAGGCATGAATAGCCGCAATATAGAGTTTATTAGTCGCTACAACAATCGTAAACTCTTTCCTTTAGTAGACAACAAACTTCAAACTAAACTCTTAGCTAATGAATACGGCATAAACACTCCTGAACTTCTCTTTGTTATGCAGTATCAACATGATGTTTATGAGCTTAAAGAAAAGCTAAAAGATATCTCTTGTTTTGCTATAAAACCAGCCTGTGGATCTGGTGGTAAAGGTATCTTAGTTATTAAAGGCAGAGAGGGCGAGGGTTTTGTAAAATCAAGTGGAATGATTATAGAAGTTGAAGAGGTTATAAGGCATGTTACAAACATTTTAGCGGGGCTTTACTCGCTCTCTGGAGATCAAGATGTGGCACTTGTAGAGACTTTGATCGAAGCAGATACGGTATTTGATGACTACTCTTACCAAGGTGTTCCAGATATACGCATTATAGTTTTTCAAGGTTATCCTGTTATGGCGATGCTTCGTCTCTCTACCAAAGATTCAGATGGTAAAGCTAACTTACATCAAGGAGCGGTTGGTGTTGGGCTTGATATTAAAACAGGTAAGCCAATTAATGCTGTAATGAATGGCAAAAAAGTACTTATTCACCCAGATACAAAGCACAGTTTTGATACTATAAAAATAGAAAATTGGAGAGAATTATTGCTCTTAGCATCGAGTTGTTACGATATGACTAACCTTGGTTATTTAGGTGCAGATATAGTCTTAGACAAAAACAGAGGTGCAATGCTTTTAGAATTAAATGCAAGACCAGGTCTCTCCATACAAGTGGCAAATTCTAAGGGATTACTTCCAAGACTAAGAGAGATAGAAAAAGTAGCTTCAAAGAGAACAAATGTCCAAAAAAGAGTGGATTTTGTTCTTGAGAAAGAGGGCTTTTAATTACAGTTTTTGAACTTTTGGTGGAATAGTTTTAAAAGCTTCTTTAAAGCCTTTTGCTCTTACATCTTTTGCTTTTCCAAGAGCTAGTGGAGATAAAAAGTAACCGATCTCTAGTGCTTCTTGCTCATCATGGTTGTTGTCGTACATAAAGACTATAGTTTTATCTAGCTTTTGAACTTGGGCAGATAAAGCTCTTACATATGCAATAATAGCTTTGTGGTGTCTGTCATGTTTGTGTCCAGATCCAAAAAAGACAAATTTACCACTAAGTCTGATATTTGGAATATCCATATAATTTAGATTTTTGTCATATCTTGTATATTGATCTGAGTTAAATTTATCTAGATCTGCATCAAGCTCTTCTAAGATAGGCGTTGGTTCTATGTTTTCTCGGTTTAGTGAAAAAAGATATTTAATCTCTACAAGTTTACAAGGGTAGACTTTTTTGAGACCTGCATTTATTACATAACTCATAGGATATTCATTTAGTTTAACAAACTTATCATAACTCTCAAAACCATCTTCTTTTAAAAAACGACTAGGTTTAAAACCTACAGGAGATGTCTCTGGATTGTAAAGTATAATAGTCCCAGCTACGCTTTTTCGTTTGTTTTTGAGCAGAACTTCTAGTTCATCTATAGTGATTTCGTCTTCATCGCTCTCATTGAAATAGATATATTGTTCTACTAAGTAGTCCATATCGAAGTTTGTTGAGTACTTTCCAAATATTTGCATCTGTTTTAATCCTTATAATTGTCGAAATTGTACTTAGTTTTGTTTAAAATGTCTATTTTTATTTAAGATATAGGTTCAAGCTTAAAAAAGAGCGAGTTTAATATTTAACTTTTGCTAAGTATAGCCCATTACTAGGTGCTGGTTTTAGTTTGTGCTTCTTTTTACAAGATAGAGACTCTTTAATCTCTTGCTCTTCTATCTTTAAAAGTGCGGCTACCATAAGGCGTATTTGGCTTCTTAAAAATCCATTTGCCTCAAAGTGTAAAACTATAAAATCTTTGTGTCTATATGCAAAAGCTTTGTAGATCTCTCGGATGCTACTCTTTGTATCGCTTCCCATCTTCATAAAGTTAGCAAAGTCGTGTCTTCCTTTAAAAAGCTCTATATTATTTTCTATCTTTTTAAAATCTATAGAGTCTACAAAAGTTACAAAGTTAGCTTCAAATGGATTACCATTAGCTACTTTTATTATATATCTATAGACTCTTTTTTTAGCACTATATCTTGCGTGAAAAGCATAATCTACTTCTTTTAAGTTCTTGATGAGGATGCTAGAAGGCAGCATAGAGTTTAAAGCTCTTTTTAACTTCTTAAGATCTTGCCAATATAGTGGTAGATCTAGATGACAAACTTGAGCAGTTGCATGAACTCCCTTATCAGTTCTACCAGAAGCAACAATCTTAGAGTCAATCCCTAGTTTTAAAAGGATTGTTTCTAAAGTTCCAACTATAGTGTTAGTAGAACTTTTTTGTGCTTGTGAGCCCAGAAAATGAGTTCCATTGTAAGAGAGAGTTATCGCACAACGCATAGAGAGTTTAAAACCTAGCTAAGATAGTTTTTCTGTAGATAATATAAGTCACTACAAGCCAAGTAAGAGCAACTATTGGAATTGTGTAATAACCAAGTAATTTTTGAGTACCTAAAGTAGCCCCATAGTAGAGAACTACATTTATAAAAAGATAGAGATAGAGCTTAGCTTTTTGCTGTCTTGCATGAACTATACCTATGCTTGCAACTAAAAATAGACTAATAAGAGGGAAGATACTCAAAAGAGTATTTGTTATCATTTTATGCTTTTTTTTCTCTTTCCAAGCATCTGAGAACCAGTACTCTAGTGGTGTCTCATAAGCTGATAAGTATGTAGTAATAGTGTCGTTTATATACATAGTATCAAAATCAATCTGTGAAAACTTTTCTTTAGAATAGCTGTAACCCTCTCCATCCATTAATTTTAGTTTGAGTATCCCAGCGTTGTTAATAATTTCAGCTCTTTTTGCACTAATGATGATCTCTTCTTCTATATTTTTGTTAAAGAGGATAACGTTTGAATAGGTTTCATCTTTATTATCCTCTCCTAGATACAAAAGCCAACTACCAAAACTATGCCCAAATTCTGATGCACTCAAGTTAAACTTTGCTTCACTTTTTTTATAAGTTATAAAGTGGCTTGAGAGTATATCTGTATGTGGAACGAGAACAAGAAAATTAAAAGTCAGTAAAAAACTTAAAATCATAGCTGGTTTTGAAAGTACTTTTAGTATAAATTTTGGATGAATACCAAGAGAGAAGAGTACTACCATCTCATTATCAGTTGAGAGTCTATGGAGTGAAAGAGAAGCTGCAGTGAAAAAAGTTATGGGAAGCGTATAAAACAAAATTTCGGGAAGTACAAAAAGAAATAGTTTTGTCATATCCCAAATATCAAGCTGTATGACGGCTGTATATGTTGCTAGCTTTATCATAAACACTACTGTTGCTATGGCAAACAGAGGTAGAAACATAGATAAAAAAAGTATGTAAAAATTGTTATTTATGTAATTTTTTAATTTATGCATATTAGTAATTTGCCTCGATGTAAGCTAAAATAGGTGAGTCAAAGATAAAAACTATAAGTGTAGCTAGTGCTAAAAATGGTACAAAAGGGACTCTTTGCTCCTCAGCGCTTCTTTTTAAGACTAAAAGCATCACAGGAAGTGCTAAAAGAGCTGACAAAAATATAGCTACAAGTGTTAACTCAACACCAAGTAGTGCTCCCATTGTAGCAGCTACCATAATATCTCCCTCTCCCATAGCTTCAACAAAAGGAGTTCTGTCATAAAACTTATTCCATGAGGTTTTACTCTTTTGTGATGCTCTGTGTATAGATGAAGTTAGATAATAAGAAAGCGCAAATCTAAGCAGAGTGAAACCACCTGCGAAGAGTAGGGCATTTTGAAGATTTATAAATACTCCATTTAAATTCCATGCTCCAAATATTGCAAAAAAGATAGCTAGAAGGTTTAACGAATCTGGAACCATTTTATAACGAAAATCAATAACAGAAAGAGCTAGAAGCATTAAAAAACAAAGAGCTATAAAAAGAGCAGGCAGAACAAGTGTAAATTTAGCAGCTATAAGTAAAAAGATAATTCCAGATAATAGCTCTATGATAGGGTATTGCATAGAAATTTTAGCAGAACAAAATGAGCATTTACCTCTTAAGAAGATCCATGAGACAATTGGTATATTATGCCAAGGTTTTAACGGGTTATTACAACTATAACAGTGTGATGCACCAAAGACAACGCTTTCATTTTGTGGGATTCTAAGAATTACTACATTTAAAAAAGAACCAAAGAGTGTACCTAAAACAAACGCAACAAGAAGCATTATAAACCTCCAAAACGGCGTTGTATTTTTTTAAAGTTTTTTATGATTTTTTCTAATTCTATAGTTGTAAAGTCAGGCCAAAGAGTATCTGTAAAAAAAAGTTCTGCATAAGCTGATTGCCAAAGTAAAAAGTTAGAGAGTCGTTTGTCCCCACCAGTTCTTATAATTAGATCTACACTATCTTTACAATCAAGTGCATTTGAAAGCATCTCTTCGGTAATATCCCCATCGTACTCTTTTAGTTTGTTAGCAGCTCTTAAGATCTCATCATGTGCACCATAATTTAGTGCTAGTGACTGTATAAGTCCATCGCAATGAGCTGTCTCTTGCTTTACTCTTTGTATAGTTTTTTGGAGTGATTTTGAAAAGGCTCTTGTATCGCCTATGGGCTCAAATCTAACATTGTTAGCTAGATATGTTATAAGTTCGTCTTTTAAGTACTTCTCTAAAAGCTTCATCAAAAACTCAACTTCTAAGCGAGGTCTTTTCCAGTTTTCAGTTGAAAAAGCATAAAGAGTGAGTCTTTCTATATCTTCATCTTTGGAACAAAATGTAGTTATCTCTTTAACAACTTTTGCACCAGCCTCATGTCCTTTGACTCTTTTTTTTCCACTAAGTTCAGCCCAACGACCGTTTCCATCCATAATAATGGCAATATGTCTTGCTCTGTTCATCTTAGAGTTCTTTTGCATGCTCTAAGATCTCAAAAGCTAAACTTAGTTTGTCACTCGGAGTTAGAGACTCTATAGCGTTTGGAGTTATAAAGTCTATTTTATTTGTGTCACTTCCAAAACTAGATGAGTCTTCTAGGATATTTAAGCAAACAGCATCTACACCTTTTAGATCTATCATATTTGAAGCATTTTTTATGGCCTCTTGAGGATCCAACTCAGCTTTAAAGCCAATAGTTGTTATATCCGTTTTATCTATAGCTGCTAAGATATCAATATTTTTTTCTAATTCTAGTGCAAATTCAGCGCCAAGAGATTCTTTTTTAAGTTTGCCTTTTTGTATATGTTTGCAAACATAATCACTAACAGCCGCAACCATAAAGAGATATGGTTTTTTTTGTATTAAAGCTATTGCATCACCACTCATTAAAGTTGGCTTGGAGAGCTTTCCTTTTTTAGCTATACGAATGGAGTCAACCAAATACTCCATCATCTCAGATGAGCTCTCTACATCTATGGTGTGCATCTCTTTTGGAATGTTTGATTCAAACTTTGTAGAGATAAGGTTTACATCTGCCCCTCTGCAGTATAGTGCAGTAGCAAGAGCCGATGCCATTTTGCCACTTGAGAAGTTTGAGATAAATCTCACATCATCAATCTTCTCAATAGTCCCGCCACCTGTAACTATAACTCTCCTATCACGCCAAAAATCATCTTGAAGCAGGATCTTCGCACTATGCCAAAATATATCTATAACTTCAGCCATAGCACCATCACCAACACTCTTACATGCTAACTCTTTTGTTTGCGTATCCACAATACTATAGTTTGCGATAGCTAGCATCTTAAGATTTGCCTTTGTAAAAGGATTCTCAAGCATATTTGTATTGGCAGATGGAGCTAAAACTTTTTGTTTAGCAAATGCTAGGGCACATTGAAGTAGCATATTGTCAGCAATGCCGTTTGCGAGCTTTGCTATGGTGTTTGCAGTCGCAGGAGCAATGACGAATAGATCTGCCCACTGAGTTGTTTTTATATGGTTGTGATCATCTACCCATGACTCGCTGACATCATCTAGGACTCTGCTACTTGTAAGTGTCTCAAAACTAAGAGGAGTTACAAACTTCTTAGATGCCTCGCTCATCACAACTTTAACATCAGCTCCAGCTTTTACAAAAAGCCTAACAAGTTCAAGTGACTTATATACTGCAATAGATCCAGTTACTCCTAAGAGTATCTTTTTGTCTTTTAGTAAGTGTGGAGGAATAAGCATAAACGAGCCTTCGTAAAAATATTTATGGATTATACCAAATTTATCTATGAGAAGATTTACATATTGACACATATCAAGCTAAATATTATTAACTTTGATAAGATTACAACTTATAATTAATAAAAGGAATATTTATATGAAAGTTATACTTTACATACTAGCTCTTGGCTTAGCACTTTTTGCAAATACTGCAGATACTGCTACCTGCCATAAGTGTCATCCAACCATAGTTGAGGAATTTGAATCTTCTATGCACAAAAAGTCTTCTATATATGAAGACAAGATCCACAAAGCAGTATGGGATAAGCACCCATCTAAAGAGAAAAATGACTACACTTGTGCAAAGTGTCATACACCAAATGCAACAGATGAAGCGAGTCAAAAAGAGGGCATTACTTGTATCTCTTGTCATACTATTACTAATG
>NZ_JALOAN010000069.1 GCF_023228785.1 Sulfurimonas sp. | reverse complement strand
AGACCCGATCAGCCGGCGTTCGGCTCGAAAGTGGCACACAGCGAACTGTATTACGAGAGTAATTCAAAAATCTTGCGAGGAGCAACGCGAGTCCTGAATGAATTGACCGGCGGCGACCGATACACAGGCGGGTATGTCAGCTTATCACCTGCCGATGTTGGTCATCTGCTTGAGTCTTACACTGGTGGAGTCGGTAGAACGATAATTCGAGGCTTTGATACAGTGGCCAGAATTACCTCGGGAGAAGCACCTGATTTTGACAACATTCCAGTTGTCAGGCGCTTCAGTGGTGAAGCGACGGATTACAACACCTGGCAGACGTTCAAAGAAAATTCCGAGATCGTTGAGGACTTTGAACGGGCCAGGCGGGAACGGAACATCGAGTATCTCAAATCCAATCGGCGATTGTTGCCCACTGTGGCGCTTTACAAGAACACTGGCAAGCGTATCTCTGCCATCAGGAAAAGAAAAAACCTCTCTGAGTCTGACAAGCAGAAGCAGATTCTAGCGACGCAGAAGAGCTTCAATAAAAGATTTAGAGAACTTCGACAAAATTAAATATAAAAAGCCCCACCATCAAAAATGTGATGAGGCGGGGCTTTTTGTTTTGATGTGCGGTAGACACTCAAAACCGTGGTTGGTAAAAGTATAGCACACCGGAAGCGAAAAAGCCAAGAAAATTGAAATGCTAAAAATATCTATCAAAAAACTGATAATAGATGATATAATTATTACAGAACGGGCCGGAGGCTCGATAAACAAACAAGGAGGTTTCCTTATATGAAAAAGCTTTGCGCAAAGCTGATTTCTGTTCTTGTCCTCGCCTGCACTATTTTAACTGTGTCGCCTGCAATTGCAGCAGACCCGGCTGTAAGAGTTGCCGGCCTTCCGCACCAGGCTGAAACATTCAGCAAGCTTTTGATGCTTACTGAAGCGACTGTCACGGAGACAGCTGCAATTACTCCAAGCGATAAAATTGCAACAGGCACGTTGTCTACTGCGTATTATCTGCCCGATAGCGTTGAGTATCCAATATTACTTCGCGTTCAGAATCTTGGTTCAGATGAGATTCGATACTCTGAATATGAAACTATCGGAACTGCCGGAGTAACTTTGCCTACCGCGTCGTCACCGCAACTGCTGGCCACAACCGGGGCGTTGTGTAAATCTGGTTTGGCGTTTGAGAAAGTTTTTTATCACGCGCCAACTCTTATTTTCAGTAGCGCATCAGGTTCTCAGGACATTGTGGTTGAGGTCTGGGGCCGCAAGAACACAGAATAAGCTCATTCGTATCGGCGGCGGAAACGCCGCCTTATTGCTTTATGGGGGATTTACCATGAAAAAAAACCTTTATTTTAGCCTGTTGTTGTTTTTGCTGAGTATCGCTATTGTTGCTTATTCAGCCAATTATCCAGAATGGCCGACTCAGCAGGGTCAGCCAATTCAATGCAATTTCGGCTTTAAGAGTATTGCGACACCAACAATAACCCTCGATGATGCTACGCCCATTAACCTTGTGAACAATCTGCCTGCTGGGACGCTTGGCTTTGAAATCAGGGCAGCTTCTGGCGCATTCGTTATTGCTCATCCTGACAATATCGCAACCGGAACCGATAGAGTTGGCCGGCTTGTCGAAGAAGGCAGCTCATACGTTTGGAATGGGCTGGCAGGAACTTTTACCGGTGCTGTGGTTGCCAATTCTGGCAGCTGTGAACTGGTCATAGATGGCGCTTGGGGGTATTGATGTGAAACGGTTCAAATCAACCCTTTTGTCGTTCATCTTCCTGCTTTTTTTAGCGTCAAGCGCCATTGCCCAGAATGGCCCGATTCTTTCCGGTGGCAATACGGATGGACTGGCACGTAATCTCAGCAATCTTGAAGAGCCTTTAGACGCCGGGGGGCTGGCGTCATTTAGTAGTGCTCTGCGTAAAATCTCTATCGGTGAATCTATAACTACAACCGGGGTTGGGCCGACATGGCACCGTGTATTCGAGATCATCAGTGCCGATCAAGATACCAGGGAACTCAAAGCAGCACCAGTTCTACAGCTTACAATCGGGAGCTCTCAAGTGGCGACCCACGGTTCATACTCGTTTTTGTTCGGCAAGAAAGGGCCGGTTATGGCGAGTGACGTCATCAGCACCTGGGATGTTAAAGTCTTGATGCGCCGCACTGCTGGTGCTGAATATAGCAATCCTGTCTTCAAGAGTGTTCGATTGTGTCGCGATGATAATGGGGTTTACATTGATGTGAGCGTAGACCGCACGAACCTTTCTCTTCAAAATCCTTGGGCAGAGTTATTGTCTCTGGACGCTAATACCCCATTTCAATCAGCGGGCTGGGCCGTTGTTACTTCCGCGCCGACGGTCACCATGTGCTCATTCAACCCAGCGTATGATACTACAAAAGATCTTATGACCTCAGCAGAGCTGCCCGCCATACCAGTAGTATTACCGCCTGTGCCCGAAGATTATATTTGGGGCTTTTCTGCCCTTGGCGCGGCAGGGGACACCGTTTGCAATGCAGCTCAATTAACTCTTACTGCAGTTGCTACCATGACTTCAGTTGCTCCGGTGTTCAACGCAGACTTGGGTTCAAGTTTTGGGTTTAGCGGCGCCGGGCGTTTAGAATGCAGCACTGGAGGGATTGAGGCCGCACCAGGCGTGTTGTTTTTCCGAATAGTATTCAATCAAGTAGATATAAATCAAACCATCTTTGAAGATGATCAAGGCTATTTACGTCTGTGGTTACGAAATGACGCTCAGCTTATGCTGACTACTGAGGCGGGAGAACAAAGCACCGGGCATACGTTTACCGCAGGAACTCCTGCCGATATTGCAATGGAATTTATAAATGCGGGTATGCTGCAGGTGCGCAAAGATGACACATACAGCACACTTTTATCTATGTGGCACCCGCCGTTTAGCTCCCCTGTATCGGTTGTTACTTTCGGCGCTCGTCGTTCAGGACAATCCCCCGTTCAAAACATGGTTGGGGCCATTAACTCGATAAAGCTGTTCAACAGAGAACTTGCTCCAAATGCGATTAAATCGCTTAGACTAGATGGAATCCAGCGTTGGGTTGCTCCTTATAGCGGGATACAGTAACATGCCAAAAAAACGACTCATATTTATACTTTTCCTGCTTTCCATACCGTTTGTAGTTGGTGCTCAGACAAAACCTTCGTGGAGCCAGATAAAAAACACGCCGACAACCGTTGATGGCTACGGTATTACTGACGCGCTGAAGAGTGATTTGAGTAATGCTACTGCATCTGTGGACGCAGACGGCGCTGGCAAGTTTCGCAAAGCTTTGCGATTGAGTGACAGCTCTTTTGTGGACGTAACAGACTTCGGCGCGGTTCCTGATGATTACCAGGATGATTATGCCGCTTTTATGGCCGCAGTCTCTTCCCTTGCAGACGGATCGACTCTGAGAATCCCGCCAGGGATTTATTACACAAGCGACTCGATCCATATCAACGGGAAAAACGATCTGGTTATTGAGTGCCAGGGAAGAATAGCACCGGACGGCGCAAACGTTGAGCTTGTCAGAATTACTGGCGGTAGTGGAATTGTTGGCAATCTTAGGCTTGGTGTGTCTGGAGAGTCATACGGCGCTCAAGAAAGCGTGGTTGCCCTGGGTAACCTGACCAATGCAAATCTATTGCTTAATTTTGTTGGTTATTCCAGCGCGGCTACTCAAACTGCGTATCTGTTCACTAATCCAAACTCTGTTATTACGATAGACGGCACTACACATTACTGCGATGACACAGGAAACATCGCAATTTCTATCGGTTCAGATGGTATTCAAGGCTTGTCGGGAATAGACAAGTTGAACAAGCTGTCTTTTCTTGGTGATGATCTTTATCTGCCGGGATCGGTTCAAGCATCAGGCACTGTAATTGGTGACGGTGCAACTTTCGGTGATCAGGGGATATCTTCACAGGGGCTAATACAAACAGGCGACGCTTTGATTGCCAGCTTTGCGACAATCGTGGGTAATTTGTCGGCAGGCTCTGTGTCAACAGCCAATGCGACAGTCAATTCCCTGGATGCTGATAGCATAGCGGTTGAAAATCTTTCCATTACCGATCCGTTAACCGTTGCGGGGCTTACTGTTGCCGGCGGCAATATCGTAGTTTCAAAATCTTACGCTGGCACAGGCAATATAAGCGCTTCTGACACCATCAGCAGCGACAAGCTCCAGGCAAATATAGGCACAATAACCGTGTCTCTTGATGTGGCGAGTCTTACGGCCAGATTCATACAAGCTGATGACACCGACATTCCATTTAAGTGGCCAGCTTCTATTGCTTCACTTACAGTTGACGGCAGAATCAGCGCCAATGAGTTCGTTGCTACAGGGGCAGTCTATGCTTCCGCAGGGTATTTCGGTGAAGCCTCTATCGGTGATCTTTCGTTCGATGCTGCTACAGTGCCAAAGCTTGGTGTCGGAGAAATCCAGGCATATTTATCTGATGAATATGCCAGCCCCACTATCTCATTCGGCAACGATTTCGTGTCACTGCTCAGCAACGCAACCACAACCGGCTATCTGCCAAGGCTGACAGTCGCTTCAGATTCAATCAGGATTGTTGGTGGCGAGATACACATTGATACTGACAGAATCAACGCGCAGTCTTCCGGGCTTGAGGTATATCGGCTTGGCATCAAAGATTTGCGGTTCAATCATGCGAGCGGCACGCTGTCGCCGGCGAAGCTCCAGCCCGACCCCTCCACGAATTCATTTATCTGGACTGATTTTACCGACACGACCCGCCTATACATGACCGCAAGCCGAACGCGGATTATGAATCGACCGTTACACCTCGATCCTCAGTCAGAGCCGAATGACCCCATGGATGGGGATATTTATTACGACTCAACATCTAACAAGTTCCGG